>JAZNUR010000099.1:0-41526 GCA_045592405.1 Oscillospiraceae bacterium | reverse complement strand
CGGGACCCCCCCCGCCGGGGACCACCCCGGCGGGGCCCCCCCCCCCGGGGACCCCCCCCACCGGGCCCACCGCCGCCGGGACCACCGCCAGGAGCCGGTGTACTCGGAATTACATAGAATTCAAGGTGACCATCCATGTGTGCGGAGGTATCACAGTTCTTATCGGACGCCTCTGCAATACCCTCTGTAGAATACTTCAGCAAATCAACCTTTGTTGTGTAACTTGATGCTTTGATCGTAAATACAACGGATTCAGCCGCATCATAGACGATCTTGTTACCGCTTGGATCAAGCTTTTCCGGCAGTGCAGACGCAACAGCATGGAGTTCATCAACATCCTGTACAGCAGCAACCGGAGCCTGTACACTGGTCTTGTTATTCATATGGTTGGTGTTGAGCATCAATGACTTTGTCACTGTACCCACCCTTACCATCAGAGCCGCAAGCAGTGTAAAAATCAGAAGGGATACGATTACCTCAATCAGAGTCATGCCTTTTACTTTTTTAGATTTCAATTTCATAATTCAGCACTCCTCTCATTAATAATAATTGTAGTACATTACTGCGAACTTTTCAGGAACCTTAATTCCGGGGCTTCCTACCGGCTTACAAGCACAGCCTGCACAAGTGCAACCGTCAGCGATACAAGTGCATCCACTGCCACCAGTACACTTGGAACAGCAATTGCATCCGCCGCTGCCCGTCGGAAGTGTTACAAAGATCATGCCCCACTCGTTACTTACGTTGATCTCCTGACAGATCAGCTGTCCGATAACGCCGATATTCTTTGCTTTACCAGGGTTATTGAGCGTGCCGGGGAACAGACGTGTTACCGGTCCTTCGGGAGTTTGCTGAATATAGTTAATATCAAACTTCGGCAAAATACCGTTGGACTGTGTGTAGGTGAGCTTCGGTGCTCTTACATTTGCAGTTACAAGATGATTGTTATCACTCTGGAACTTTGCACCGACTGCAGAATGAATAAATACATTCGGATACAGCGGTGATGTTGCAGTTGCCTGCTCTTCTGTATAATTTTCTACATTATCAGTATTGGAATCATTGAAGTTCGCACTGGGATTTGCCGGATCATACGTTACCGTTGTATTATTACCAGCGTCATTGTTATCAAAGAATTTCTTAATGTCCTCTGTAATAATGTCGCCGCCGAGCATATGGAAGCTATCACGAATGAAGAAAATTACCTTGCCCTTGCCCTTGATAATGATGTTTTTTCCGGAAGGAACACTGAAATTATCTACGATCAGAACAATGGATGAACCTGTTGCATCAATCACCAAATCGCCGCCGCCATTATAATTTCCGTCAAGAATACAGGACTGATTAATGGGGGCTCCGGAATTATCATAGGTGTTCAATGTCAAACTGCCATCAGGTTTAAGCAGTGTGATGGGCAGAGTCGTATCGCTCGCAAGCATCTCAAGTGTGGTCGGATACTTGGAGTACTGTGTCTCGGAAGGCACAATAACGATATTCTTTTCGATCTCTGCACCGGTGTATTCTGCAGGATATACGGGCTTGCCATACTTCTTCTCTACAGTATCGCCGGCATCCTTGTTATCTCTTGCAATACCATTGGTATTGAGATTATCAATGTATACAAGTGCTGCAGCTTCGGATCTGTTGTTGGAAAGCTGCTGGTACAGAGCTTCTGTTGTGGGATCATATGCTGCCCATGCATTTACAGATCTCTTTGCAGACTGACCCATGATACTCTTATCCATTACTGAAGCACCAACCTTGATCTTTCTGGTTGCGGCATACTCATAGTATACATACTCGTAGTCCGTACTACCTGTAACCTTGCCCTGCCAGTCATAGGTCGGCTTTGAATTTATATAGGAAGTATTGTTCAGAAGAACATCTTCATACCAGATTCTCATTTCCGCACCGGGAGCAGTATTCAGTGATGTAATACCGGTTGCACCGGTAATCTCACCTGCACCTACAATATAACGTGCATTGATTTTGCCGCCCGTGCTTTCGATCTTACCATCTACAATCAGAATATCTGCGTATACGTCATTACAGTTCAGTGTAAAGCCGGGGCCAACTGTCATTACGCCGCCGCAAACCACATCGCCTGCAACCGCCATTGTCTTTGCCATACTTGTTGTCAATGTCAGATCCCCTGCAACTCGCATATCGGATGCGATTTCGGGTATATAGTTGCCGCCCTCGATCTGAACGTTGCCTGCAGAATAGAAGTTACCGAAGCTGGTTGTACCGCTTTCTGTTCTTCCGCCGATATTCTTAGATGCCCATTTATAGAGCTTAGTAGAACCTTCATTACCTCTGATAGAGCTTGTTGCCTCTTCATCAAAAGCATAGAAGTCACCGTATACATTCACATGAATCTGTGTTTCAATGCTGCCGCAGTATACCTGAATCGGAATGCCCTTGTTGCCTGCAACCGGTTCAACACCGAGATTCATTGTATTACTAATGGATCTCAGTACACCACCTACATAAATGCAGGGAATCTCATTGTAAGCAACAGCTTTTCCATCCGTCCACGGGAACGGATTTGCATATTCAAGATTGAACGTATTGTTCAATGTCAAGTCGCCTGTTACAGCCATGAACTGGTTCTTACCAAGTTTATTGAAGTGCATTGTACCGCCTGCATTGGTATACAGGTTGCCGTGTACAAAGAAGGGAACCATCTGTACAGCATCGTTCTGGAACTCGTAAGTACCCTTACCATCCGTACCGATACCGATTTCAGTACCACCGGATGTAAAGCCCTTGGTACCGATTGAACCCTTAACACCGCCCAGTGATACGAACGCACCGCCGCCGCCGCTGCTCGGAGCTACGGGGCCTGCAACGTGCTCGTCTACGATATATGCACTGTAGGTTGTTCCTGCCATCAGCTTATCAAAGGTTGTGGATACTTCGTACACTGTACCGGTTACCCATTTACCCTGATTTTCGCTGTATACGCTGCGGGTTTCCACGTTTGCAATGGTAACCTCAGCATTCAGTCCGTCCGTACCGGTTACTGTAACTTTCAGCGGTGTACTGCTGGTCGTCTGAAGATTGTGTGCCATCTGCCATTTCAGACCGTTAGTTGCACCGGTATCTTCATTGATCGCTTTCACTACTGAGTCAAGAACAGCTCTTGCGGTATACTCGGTCTGTTCTTTCTGGTAACTGCTGTAAGCTCTGTTACTTGCCGTTGCAGCAAGTGCCAGTGTGCCCATCAAAAATACGATGAGCACCATGAGCACGGAAACGACAGTAAACAGGACAGTACCTTTCAGTTTTGTGGAACCTACTTTAACCTTCATCTTCTCTACCACCTTTCCGATGAAGTTTCATTTTCTGAGTTATTTACTCTGGCTTTCTCTTCCGGGAGGTCCAAGCTCAGGTTCGTCAAGTACCTTTGCATTGTAGAAGCTAACGGTAAGGTTCATCTCAGAAGTACCAATACCATCTGTATCTTCTACGAGCGGCTCCTTAGTAACTTCATCCAGTTCAAGACCGCCCCAGAATTTGTAATCGCTGATATCCAGTGCCTCAACCAGGATCGCATTCTTGTCATCAGCGATCTTCTGGAGGAATACCATCAGGTTTTCCTTTGTGCCTGTTACAGTCATGTTTACCTCAAATGCCATAACGTCTGCAGTCTCACGAGCAGAAAGCACGATGTTTTCCTTCAGAACTTCTGCAACATCTGCTGCATAATTGCCGTTAACGTCAGCTGCTTCCAGCAGAGAATATGTCAGTACATTCGGTGTATGATAGAAGTACTCAATTCTCTTAGCAGTTGTGCCGCCAAGATCCATCGCATTTACTTTGATGGCACTCTCGTCGATTGCAGGCTGCAGATACTGATCCAGCTCATAAGGTGTCTTATCACTGTTGTATGTGCTGTTTGCTGATTTAAATGCAGTGTTAACGAAAATCTTCGCTGTGTCCTTTGCTTTAGCAGAAACCTTCTTGATATTATCCTGCAGACCCTTGATTTGGTTAATCTCATCCTGGATTGCAGACCATTCAGCATATGTAGTGTCGTAAGTTGCTTTGTGTTCCTTCAGCTTTGTGTACTTCGGCTTAACCAGTGCAAAGAAACCACCAACCAAGATGACGATAATTGCAACGACAAGCAGTACAAGCTTATCTCTATAACTCATTTCCATTTTCATTTCTCATCATCCTCCTTACTGTGCAGCAGCTTGTTCTGTGGGTGCTTGTACTGTGAGATCAGGTGTATAACCATTCTTCAATGTGAGAATGAGTTCAAATGTAACCTTCTTCAGTGTGTTTTCAGCAGTCAGAGTATTTCCGCCGATAGAAATTGTGATGTCTATCGGAATCTCCCCTTCAGGAGCAACTGCATTGCCTTCTTCATCCTGAACTTCTTCTACAGTATAACCTACATATTCCACAGCTGCAAACTGAGCCTTATTATTATCATACAGATACTGTACCAGTTCAGCAGGATACTTCTGAGAAAGTGCCTCTGTTGTTTCAAATGTAACCGGAATGTTGATCTGTCCTTCTGCCATTGTGAATGTACCAATCTCAGCTTCTGTTACATTCGGATTGTTCTCTACGATCTTTGCAAGAGCCTCGTCCACTGCATTGAAGCAGGCACGAGTCAGAACCGGCTGTGTCCTGAATGCATCGCTTGTGTTCTGAATCTTATTGGCGTAATCATCCACCTTTGCAGTCATTGCCAGAAGATCCTGGTACTGCTTACGCTGAGCTGCTGTCTCGGGGCTGTCAATGTCTTCCTGAAGTGCCTTGGTAGCACTCTTGACTACTTCATCTGCAATAAACAGACCGCCATATGCACCGACAACTGCCAACAGGCTGAGTACAACGCCAACACCCATCAGAACGCCGCCGGTCTTGCCGCCGCTCTTCTTCTTGATCATGTTGGTTACTGCATTGTCAGCTTCAAGCAGGTTAACGTGCTCTGTTACCTTGTTACGCTTGAACATTGCACCGACAGCATTCGCATATACGGAGAATTCCAGATTCTGATAACCGTGGATCTGCGGCGGTACGTTCAGCTGGCTTACAGAAATATCATTTTCTGCCATCTCATCAACCAGACGGTTGTAGAGATTGGGGGATACGGTGATGTCACCGTAGAATACTACGTTATCAATGGATTCGCTGCCACGGCTTCTTGCAAACTGCAGCATACGATAAATGTTCTCGTTAACTGCCTGGAATACATAGTCATCGGGATCATCGTAGTCATCGGGATCAATGGATGCGAAACGTGAGAAGGACAGCTGGTTGTTCTCATACAGGTTCAAGCTGATGAAGTTGCTGTCGATCTGTACAGCGAGCAGGGGCATCAGGCTCTTAACCTTTACATCAGCCAGCAGTACCTTTGTGATCGCATTACATCCAATCATGACGGATCTGAGGTTGAGACCAAGCATATGGAAAATACGCTTGTAGCAATCTACTACATCATACGGGCAAGCTGTTGCCAGAATCTTCTGCATTCTCTCGCCGGTTTCTGTTTCCTCGGGCTCACCCACGATCAGGTAACCTACAGAATAGGAATCGTCGATGTTGATCTGCATCTGCAGCTCATGACGAACATTCTTCATGAATTCGCTTTCCTTCGTCGTCGGAGGAATCAGCAGTTCCTTGAAGACTGTCTGGTTGGAAGCGATACTTACGATTGCTTCCTTGTCAGGCATATTGTTCTGCTTGAGCACCTGGTTGATCATCATTGCTACACGGTTGATGTCATTTACATGACCGTTAACAATAACAGCCTCATCCAGATTCAGGGTTGCGGCAGAGCTGATCTTGATCTTGCCGTTGCTCTCAGTACCCTTAATAATTCGTATATTTCTATCGGTAATATCAAATGAAAGCATTTACTTTTCCACCTCTCGTTTGTTAAGTTTACGCTGCGATAGCGTCGAAGGAGTCGTACATAGCAGGCAGTACAGCTGCAACAACCAGACCTACTGCAATACCCATGATGATGATCATAACCGGTTCCAGCAGGCTTACCAGACGGCTTACTGCGGAGTCAGCTTCTTCATCATAGTAATCGGATGTTTTGGTAAGGATGGTATCCAATGCACCGGCTTCCTCACCGACATAAATAATGGAGCAGAACATGGAGTCGAAGATTTCTGTTCTCTGGATAGAAGCAGAAAGCGTTTCACCCTGTTTTACTTCATCCACTACATTTACAAAGCACTGGTCAATGTATCTGTTGCCCAGAATGGAGGAGGATCTCTGCAGACACTCTACCATCGGAATACCACTGGAATACAGAGAAGACAGTGTTCTTGCAAAACGTGCTGTGTAGATCTTTACTACCAGGGGACCGAATGCCGGGCCCTTGATAATGAACTTATCCCACTTGAGTCTGGTGTTCGGAATCTTCAGTGCATAAATTGCACCAACTACGATTGCCACGATTACAGCAACATAAACGAACCAGAAGTTAACCAGAGAATCGCTGAAGCCCATCATCACTCTTGTCAGAGGCGGCATATCCTCGGGATTCTCAAACAGGTTTGCAAATGTCGGCATAATGAATGTAAACATACCGATTACGATAGCAATACAAAGAATCAACAGAATGATCGGGTAAGTCAATGCACCCTTAATCGTGTTGTTCATCTTGTTTTCCTTCGCATAATGGTCGGACATTCTCTGCATGATAACATCCAAAGAACCACTCGACTCACCTGCCGCTACCATGGAAATCAGGAACTCAGGGAATACGCCCTTGTACATTTCAAGCGAGGACGAGAAGGACTCACCCTTCTGTACGTTCTCATAAACGCTCTGCCAGATCGCTCTGGATGTTTCGTTGGGCTGCTCCTTACTCAGGATGTCCAGGGCCTTTACCAGTGTAAGGCCGGATGTCAGCATCGCTGCCAGCTGACGACAGTTGAACGCCAACTCCTTGGTCTTGAACTTCTTCGTTGTTTTTTTTGCGCCGATTTCATTTTCCTCGTAACTGATGAGAGTTAAGCCCTTTTCTCTGAGCTTCGCGCTGAATTCCTTCTCATCCTCTGCGTTGATCGTGCCTTTCACCTGCTTGTCAGCGGCAGTTTTCGCAACGTAGGAAAAACTCTTCATTCGACCACCTCCAATGATTTTCGTGTTAGTATTAGTGAGTATATTACAACATAATACTCCAGTATCATAATTATACCATTTGCTTTGTAAAATTGCAACTGTATTTTTACATAAATCCCATGTTTTTTTTTAGAAATAATCACTAAAAGTTCATACTTTCTTTACGAATAGTAATTTTTCGGAAAAAAATTAACAAATTTAGGGTTTAAATCATTATATTTGTTAATTCTTTTAACTGAAAAGAAGAAAATTTCCATTTTTTCTTTGTACATCTTAGACAAAATGAAGAATTTATATTAACAAGTGATAGTTATTTTTTTGCGTAAACACAACCGAACGAGCAAAATGCTGCCCGAAAAGTGTAAAATATACCTTTATATATTATATACACTTCGTGTGTAAACTGCTTCTGAGGACAGCAAAAAAAACACTGGACATCACGGAGGTTTCGTGTTATAATAATAGAAAGCAGCATTGTAACGTTTTACAGTTTCAATGTGCTAAATACATAAAGAAATAATAAGGGGCTGATTTTATGAACACCACAGAAAAGACGAAGGATTTTGTATTAACAGCGATGTTTACGGCAATCATCTTTGTACTGGCATTCGTTCCCTATCTGGGATACATCCCGCTGGGTATCATCAATGCCACGACCATCCACATTCCCGTAATCATCGGTGCAATCTACCTCGGGCCGAAGAAGGGGGCTTTCCTCGGCAGTATGTTCGGCATCACAAGCCTGATGAACAACACATTCAAGGGCGGGCCGACGGCATTCGTATTTTCCCCGTTTTATTCCGCAGGCATGGGTGATAACGCATTTCTTGCATCCATCAAGAGCCTTGCGATCTGCTTTATTCCGAGAATCCTCATCGGCGTTGCGGCGTACTATGTGTTCCTGCTGGTATACAGACTGACGAAATCCAAAAAAGCTCCTGCATATCTTGCAGGCGGCCTTGCCGGTTCCCTGACCAACACGATTCTGGTAATGCACGGTATTTACCTGCTGTTCGGCGAATCCTATGCTGCTGCAACCGGAAAGGATTTCAGCACACTGTATTCTGCCATCATGGGCATTATCGGTATGAACGGCGTACCGGAAGCAATCGTTGCCTGCCTGATCACCACAGCAATCTGCCCGATCCTTCGCCGACTCAAACCGCTTTATATCGAAAGAAAAGCATCATAACACCGAAAAGCAAGAGGGGCTCTGCCATACGGCGTGAGCCCCTCCATCCGAATGAAAGGAAATCGCCATGATTTTTGCAATCGACATCGGCAACTCCAATCTTGTACTTGGCTGCTTCGACCGCAGCCGAATTGTATTCACGGAACGTGTGGCAACGGATCTGCACAGAACGGAGCTGGAATACGCCATCATTCTCAAAGCGGTTTTAGAACTGCACGACACTGCTCCGCAGCAGCTGGAGGGTGCGGTCATTTCTTCCGTTGTACCGCCGCTTGTACCGGTGCTGCGTGCAGCAGTTGAGAAGATTGCACCGGAAATCCGCATTCTTGCCGTGGATAACAGCATTGAAACCGGACTTCCCGTTCTTCTTGATCATCCCGAACAGGTCGGCAGCGACCTCATTGTGGATGCGGTTGCGGCAGCGGCAGAATACGGAGCTCCCGCCATTGTCATAGATCTCGGCACGGCAACGACGCTTTCCGTCATCGACGAGGACGGCTGCTATATCGGCGGTGCGATTCTGCCGGGCGTGCAGGTTTCCCTTGCTTCCCTCGTTTCCGGAACAGCACAGCTCCCGAACATCAGTCTTACCCGTCCCGACCATGTGGTCGGCACAAACACAGTGGATTCCATGAAAAGCGGCGTAATGTTCGGCAATGCCGCCGCTATTGACGGCATGATCGACCGTATTCTCAAGGAAATGGGCTGCAAAGCCGCCCTCGTCGCAACGGGCGACCTTGCCAATGCCGTCATTCCCTGCTGCAGACACCGCATCGTTGTGGATGAAACACTGCCGCTGAAGGGACTGCGGATTCTTTACGAGTTGAACAAAGGAGGGGAAGTACAATGATTCTTGCCATAGACATAGGCAACACCAACATTGTGCTTGGCTGCCTCGAAAACGAAACCGTCCTTTTTACGGAACGCATGGAAACGGATCTGCGGAAAACAGAGCTGGAATATGCCATCGCCTTCCGAAATATTCTGGAACTGCACGGTATCTCTCCGGATATGCCCGAGGGCTGCATCATTTCATCGGTGGTTCCGCCCCTTGTTCCCATACTCAAGCGGGCACTCGGCAAGCTTGCCGACATTGAGATCATGGTGGTCGGCATGGAAATCAAAACGGGAATCAAAATTTGCATGGACAATCCTGCAACTGTCGGCAGCGACCTCATCGTCGATGCGGCGGCAGCTCTGGATGAATACGGTGCACCCGTAATCGTCATAGACATGGGCACTGCCACAACATTTTCCGTAGTGGCGAGGGATGGTGCGTATGTCGGCACGATCATCATGCCGGGAGCGAGGATTTCGCTGGATTCCTTGGTTTCCGGAACGGCACAGCTCCCGAAAATTGGGCTGAGCGTGCCGGATACGGTCATTGGGAAAAATACCGTGGACTGTATGCGTAGCGGCGTGCTGTACGGTTCGGCAGCAATGATCGACGGTATGATCGACCGCATCTGGGAGGAACTCGGCTACGAAACCATAATCGTGGCAACGGGCGGTCTTGCACAGATCGTAGTGCCGCACTGCACCCATGAGATCATACTGAACAATGAACTTCTGCTGCAGGGACTGCGGCTGATCTACGAAAAGAACAGGAGGGATTAATCCATGAATCTGACAGGAAAATGCGTGGTTCTTGCCGTTACAGGCGGCATCGCTGCCTACAAGATTGCAGGACTTGCAAGCACCCTGAAAAAAACAGGAGCAGATGTAGTGGTAACCATGACGCAGAATGCCACACAATTCATCAATCCCATTACTTTTGAAACTCTCACGGGCAATAAGTGCCTGATCGACACGTTTGACAGGAATTTTCAGTACAGCGTGGAACACGTTGCAATTGCAAAACGTGCTGACGTAGTGCTGGTTGCCCCTGCAACCGCAAATGTGATTGCAAAGGCAGCCCACGGCATTGCGGACGATATGCTCACAACCACGCTTCTCGCCTGCCCCTGCCACAAAATCATCGCACCTGCAATGAATACCAATATGTACCGCAACCCCATCGTACAGGACAACCTGCGTAAGCTCTCGGATTTCGGCTTTGAGGTGATTCCGCCCGACTGCGGTTATCTTGCCTGCGGCGATATCGGCGACGGCAAAATGCCGTCGGAAAGCGTGCTGCTGTCCTACATTGAAAAGGCGATTGCCTGTGAAAAAACCATGGCGGGAAAACGTGTGCTGATCACGGCAGGTCCCACTCGTGAACGGATTGATCCTGTGCGGTATATCACAAATCATTCCACCGGAAAAATGGGCTATGCACTGGCAAAAATGGCAATGCTCCGCGGTGCACAGGTAACGCTCGTGACGGGGAAAACTGCGATAGCACCGCCGCCCTTTGTAAAAGTCGTAAACGTAGAAAGTGCAGCGGAAATGTTTGAGGCGGCGACCTCGGATGCGGAGAATCAGGATATTTTCGTCATGGCGGCAGCGGTTGCGGATTACCGCCCCGCTTCTGCTGCGGACGAAAAAATCAAAAAGTCCGACGGGGATATGTGCATCCCCCTGACACGGACGCAGGATATTCTCGGCTGGCTTGGTGAACACCGCAGGGAAGGTCAGTTCCTCTGCGGATTCTCAATGGAAACAGAGAATATGCTTGAAAATTCGCAGAAAAAGCTCATCAAAAAGAATGCAGATATGATTTGTGCTAATTCCCTGCGGCAGGAGGGAGCCGGATTCGGTACGGATACCAATATCCTGACGCTCATTACCAAAAATGATATTCAGGAGCTTCCGTGTATGTCCAAGGAGGAGGCGGCGGACATGATCTTCCGCAAAATCATGGCTTACAACGAAAATTGAGGATTTACAGCCGAAGAAGTGTGCATTTCTTCTGAAAATCAAAAAATATCGCAAAAAAGACTTGCAAAAAACCGCCTTTTATTATATACTAATAATAGGCGGTTTTTTCGCCGTTCCTATGAGAATCGCACGAAACGGCGGCTGACGCAGTCAGACGCTCCCGAAGCCTTTGTCTATGAAGGTTTCGGAAATTCGTATTAACAGGAGTTTTTCTGATGTATACCATTCACGAAACCTGCAATGCACTGCAATCGGGTGCATTGGATGACTGTCTGGAAAAGATGTATGCCTGCACGGGCGATGCACTCGCACCATATCGTCAGCGTTTTCTGGACGTGATCGACGCATTCCGCACGCAGTTCGGTGATGCACCGCAAATCGCACTCTTTTCCGCCCCCGGCAGAACGGAGCTTGGCGGAAATCACACCGACCATCAGGGCGGTCATGTGCTCGCAGGCAGCGTAAATCTGGATATGATTGCGGTTGCCGCACCCAATCAAAGCGGCTGTATCCGCCTGCAATCCGAAGGCTATGCAATGGATTCCGTGGAGCTTTCCTGCCTTACGCCAAAGGCGGAGGAAACCAACACCTCTGCGGCTCTGCTGCGTGGCATTGCAGCAAAATTTATGGAAATGGGCTGCCCCGTTACAGGCTTTGATGCCTACGTGACTTCCGATGTTCTGCGAGGTTCGGGGCTTTCGTCCTCGGCTGCCTTTGAGGTGCTTGTGGGCAATATCTGCAGCACATTCTTTGCAGACGGCAATGTAGATGCCGTACAGATCGCACAGATCGGGCAGTATGCAGAGAACGTGTTCTTCGGCAAACCCTGCGGTCTGATGGATCAGATGGCAAGTTCCGTCGGCGGCGTAATTGCCATCGACTTTCAAAATACAATTCCCGAAATTACGCAGACAGCTGTGGATCTCACCAAAGAGGGCTATGCACTCTGCATTCTCGACAGCGGTGCGGATCATGCGGATCTGACAGATGCGTATGCTGCCATTCCTGCGGAGATGCGATCCGTTGCTGCTGCACTCGGCAAACAGGTTCTGTCTGAAACAGACAAGCATACCGTCATGCAAAATCTTCCCATGCTTCGCAAGGTCTGCGGCGATCGTGCAGTACTGCGTGCACTGCATTTTTTCGGGGATGATGAGCGTGTATCCCGTGAGACGGACGCTCTCAATCAGGGAGATTTCGAAGCATTTCTCCGTGAAGTCCGTGCCTCCGGACAATCCTCCTTCATGTACCTGCAAAATGTCAGTACCTACGACGATCCTGCAAGACAGGAAGTGGCACTGACCATTGCCATGTGCGAAACGCTGCTGCAAGGCAGGGGTGCGGTTCGTGTGCACGGCGGCGGCTTTGCCGGAACCGTGCAGGCGTTTGTTCCGCTGGATATGCTCGATCAGTTCCGTGCAGAAACGGAACAAGTACTCGGCAGCGGAAAATGCCATGTGCTGCGGATACGCAGTGTGGGCGGTATACACATCACAAAGTAGAATAACATTTTTATTATACAAGATTGCATAAAAGGAGTAATGTCAATTGGGTAAAATTCTGATTACCGGCGGTGCCGGATTTATCGGCAGCCACGCCTGTGTGGAATTCCTGAACGCAGGATTTCCCGTTGTGGTACTGGATAATCTAAACAACTCCAAGGAAGAAAGTATTCGCAGGATCGAAAAGATCACGGGGAAAACCGTGGATTTCTATCGGGCGGATGTGCGGGACAAAGCAGCGGTAAGCCGCTTGTTTGCCGAGCAGCAAATTGACGCTGTGGTGCATTTTGCAGGGCTAAAGGCCGTGGGCGAATCCGTGGCAAAGCCGCTGGAATACTACGAAAACAACATCGGCGGCACCTTTGTTCTGCTGCAGGTGATGCAGGAATTCGGCTGCAAGACCATTGTTTTCTCCTCCTCGGCGACAGTTTACGGGATGCACAATCCCATTCCCTACGTGGAAGATATGCCCACATCGGCAACAAACCCCTACGGCTATACTAAGGTCATGATCGAACAGATCCTGCACGATATTTGTATTTCCGATCCGCAGTTCCGTGCGGTGGCACTGCGGTACTTTAACCCCATCGGTGCACATAAAAGCGGTCTGATCGGTGAAGATCCGAATGGCATCCCGAACAATCTCATGCCGTACATCGGTCAGGTGGCTGTCGGAAAGCTGCCGCAGCTTTCCGTATTCGGCGACGATTATGATACTCCCGACGGCACGGGCGTACGTGATTATATCCACGTTGTGGATCTGGCAAAGGGCCATGTTTCCGCATTGCACTACGCTCAGGAACACGCCGGTTTTATACCGATCAACCTCGGAACCGGTCATGGCGTCAGCGTTCTGGAAATTGTCCACGCCTATGAAAAGGCGTGCGGCAAGCCGATCAATTTCCGTATTACCGATCGCCGTCCGGGCGACATCGCATCATCTTATGCAAATGCAAGCCGTGCAAAGGAACTGCTGAACTGGCAGGCAGAGGAAACTCTGGAAACCATGTGCGAAGACAGCTGGCGTTTCATGCAGCAAAATCCCAATGGACTGTAATAGAAAGGACGAGTTATGGAACAGTTTTTTATCATTCTTGGCGTTATCGTCGGTGTACTTCTGCTGATCGTTATTTTTGGCGGAAAGAAGCACACCTTCCGCAAGATTCTCTATTTCTTCATTGAAGAAACGGACGAGAACGGCGAAAGCCTTGCACCTCGTTCCCGCCCCCGTCCGGAACGGCAGAAATCCGCTTCACGGCAGTCCGGCGGCAGCGGCCGCAAGAATCCCAACCAGCCCTACACCGAAATGGCGATCCTCTTGCAGAAAATTGACGAACGCCGCAGAGTTGTGGATTCCTCCGGACATTCCACGCTGTATGACGAATACTTCGAGCTTGTGTTTGAAACCCGCAAGGGTGAAACCCTCCATTTGACCGCCTCCCGTGCGGCATTCAAGGAGGTTCCGTTCAATCAGCAAGGCTCCCTGACGCACAAAAGAGGCCAGCTTGTCAAGTTCAAGTATATCGGCGGTCTGGTCTCGGATGAATATGTGCCTGTGAACAGACCATAAAAAAATCCCCCGTAAAGGGGGATTTTTGTTATTTCAGGAATTCCTCAAACGTGTCCGTTCCGCCCGCAGCCGCATATGCAGCATACTGCAGAATCAGTGCAGCGTCCATCGCATTGTACGCTCCGTCCGCATTAACATCCGAACGGGATCTTTGCTCCGCAGTCAATTTACTGTCGCCGCCGGTACTGATATTTGCAGCCTCTGTCAGGATGATCGACGCATCCACAGCGTTGATCAGCGTATCTCCATCGACATCGCCGAGAGGAAGTGCTTCCTTTTCGATCGGTACAAAACGGATTTTCTTTTCATCGGCATAGCTATTTGCCGTGGAATCAGCATAACCACGGATCGCCTGCGTTTCCGGCACATAGCCGTAAGTCTTCACGTTTTCCGTCAACACAGTCCTATCCACCTCTATATAATCCTCCTCGAAAAGCCAGGGCAGACGGGTACAAAGAAGAATGTCCATTCTGAAAAGATCGTCTTTTAACCGCTCATACTGCTCCTCTGAGTAATTATCCTTGAGATATTGCTCTATATCAATTGCCACACCAAAGGCATCCTTGCCAAGCTGTGTATCCATGCCGCTGACGGTGAGTTCCTCCATAGCCTTGCAGTTGAAGAACGCATAGTCCCCGATTTTCTTCACGTTTTCGCTAAGGCTAAGCGATTGCAGACACAAGCAGTTGAGAAATGCCATGTCACCGACCTCTGTCACACTGTCGGGAATATTGACGCCGGTGAGTGACGTAAGATTTGAAAATGCATACTCCTCAAGGCTTTCTACGGTTTCGGGAAGTGTAATGGTGAACTTCACTTCCTCAATGTCGTACATCATCCCTTCTCCTTCGTCTTCATAGTACGGCAGATTCATGAGATTGCCGAAGGCATCCCTGCCAATTCTTGTCACACCCTCCGGCACGACAATGTCCATGGCCTCGGAAATATCGCAGTACCGCAGCTCCCCGTCAACGATAAGGAAGGGATCCTCCTCCATCATCGCAGTGCCCGAAAGGCAGTGCGTATTAAAGTATTCCACATACTCGATGCCCTGAATTTCACGCAGGTTCGGGCAATCCTTAAAGAGATATGCACTGAAGGTATCAAAGCCCTCGGACAGTACGACCGTTTCCAGTGCGGTATAATCGCTGAATGCATAGGAATCTGCACCGGTCACGCCCTCTCCGAACACAATTTTGGTGATCGTGTCCTCATGTCCCCAGTTGGGGAACATATCAGTATCCTCATCGGGGAATCCATGCTCATAAATCACTTCGCCCGAACCTTCCAGTGTCAGGACATCGTCCGTGATATTCCATTTAATGTCGCCATAGGTACCGCTTGTGTTGGATGATTTTTCCGCATACACCGCCATGGGCATACTGCAGGCACAGATGGAAAGTGCTGCCAAAATCGCTGTGATTCTGTGTTTCATTGTTATTACCTCCGTTCCATCCTTTACAGGATCTATTTTCCTTATTATACAATAGCCACTATGGTATTTTGTTACAAAATTGTAAATTATAAACAAAGCCCCAAAACTATACCGTCAAAAAATCCCCCGCAAAGGGGGATTTTTGTTATTTCAGGAATTCCTCAAACGTATCCGTTCCGCCCGCAGCCGCATATGCAGCATACTGCAGAATCAGTGCAGCGTCCATCGCATTGTACGCTCCGTCCGCATTAACATCCGAACGGGATCTTTGCTCCGCAGTCATGTGATCATTCTTGCCGCCCGAAGCCGTATTTGCCGCTGCCGCAAGAATAATAGAAGCATCCAGTGCATTCACCTCTGTATCCGCATTGGCATCGCCCAGTGCAATCGTCCATTCGTCCAATGCCGAAAAACGCAGTCCTGTATCAACTGCCGAATAATGAGCAGGTGAATTGATGTAACCGCTCAGCAGCGACGATTCCGGAACTTCCGTGTGAACCTGTATCCAGTCCGAATTCACTACATTTTCATAGGCATACAGATAGTTCATCGTGCCATACCAGTCCAGACGAGTGTGCAATATTACATCATAATAACAGGGATCCAGCTCCAGATCTGCCTGAATCTGTTCCTCCGTGTATTCCGGCGTACTGTTCTGCAGGTAGCCAACGCTGTCCAACACTGTGCCGAATGCTTGTTTTCCAAGCTCCGTATCCTCGGAAAGCACCGTCAGCGATTCCATATTCTTGCAGTTGAAAAAGGCAAAATCTCCCACCTGCTGTAAATTTTCACCCAGCGTCAGAGAATCCAGCCGCACACAGTTGAAAAAGGCAAAATCCCCGATTTCCTTCACACGCTCCGGAAGATTCACGGATGTGAGCGTGGTAAGGTTTGCGAATGCATAATCATCAATCGTCTTCACCGTGTCAGGCAGCGTGATGGTGAAGCACAGCTCCTCCACACTCTGTTCCGCACTGCCCATAAGATCCGCAAGATTGCCGAATGCATCTCTGCCAATGGATGTGACCCCGTCGGGAACGATAATGTCCGTGGGTTCCGAAATGTCACAGTACTGCAATTTTCCGTCCGAAATAACAAATGGCGATTCCGCTGTCATTGCCGTACCCGAAAGGCAGTCCTTGTTGAAGTATTCCACTTGTTCAATGCCCTCGATCTCCCGCAGTTTCGGGCAATTCTGAAACAGTCCCGCACTGAATGTAGGGAAATTCTCCGGCAGAACGACAGTTTCCAGCACGGGATAATCCCGAAATGCCTCCGCATCGGCATAGGTGATTCCATCTCCGATTACGATTTTGGTAATTCTGTCCCTGTATCCCCAGTTCGGGTGGCTTGCACTGTCATCATCCGGAAAGCCCTGATCGTTGACCACATCCCCTTCTCCGCTGAGCGTCAGCACGCCATCGGTAATGTCCCATTTTATACCGAAATAGGTACCGATAGTGTTGACCGATTGTCCCTGTGCAAACACAGGCAGACCGCTTGTGCACAGCGAAAGTGCAGTCAGTATTGCAGCGATCCTATGTTTCATATCCGTTACCTCCTCCAAAATTGCAGAGTGATTTGTCCGTTTTCTTTATTATATAGCAGCCGGTGGCAGAATTTGTTATGAAATTATTAACTTTTGCTTGGCAGGGTACGCTGGAAATTCCGATTTCCAGAAAAAATGACGTCGGAAATATTGACAAAGTCCGAAAAATGTGCTATGATTAATGTACAAATCAACAAAACGCTGATGAGGAAGACAATGCGAACAGGATTCGTTCCCCCATCCTTCAGAGAGCCGTCACCATGGGCTGAAAATGACGGCAGGATGTGTTTGCTGCGTATACCACCTCGGAGTCCGTGTTAATCCACGGCGGTTCACCACCGTTATCAGGTGCAGAATAAGGTGCTTTTGCACAAATTCGGGTGGAACCACGGTAACTTATCGTCCCGAGAGCTGCGGTATTGCTGCAGCTTTGGGGGCGTTTTTGTTTTGCAGAGGAAAATGCTTTATGGGGGACTCCGTGACAGGAGTATGGAGAGCAGTCACCATACAGCAATTTTCCAACAAATCCAAAATTCATAGAATGGAGAGGAAATGTATGTTAAAACTCACACTCAAGGACGGCAGCATTCGTGAAGCAGAAGAAAACATTTCTGCTGCGGAGGTTGTCAAGGGCATTGGCATGGGACTGTACAAGTCTGCCTGCTGCGTAAAACTCGATGGTGTAGTCTGTGACCTTCGCACGGTTCTGACAAAGGACTGCACATTTGAAGTTCTCACGTTCGACGACATCGACGGCAAAAAGACCTTCTGGCACACCGCTTCCCATATTCTGGCACAGGCAGTCAAGCGTCTGTATCCCGAAACAAAGCTTGCCATCGGCCCTGCCATTGACAATGGCTTCTACTACGATTTCGATGCGGCACATCCGTTTACACCGGATGAACTGCAGAAGATTGAAGCCGAGATGAAGAAGATCGTCAAGGAAAATCAGGCTCTGGAGCAGTTCACACTTTCCCCCGATGAGGCGATTGCCAAGCTCAAGGAAATGGATGAACCGTACAAGGTGGAGCTGTGCGAGGAACACGCTGGCAAGGGTGAACCGATTTCCTTCTATCAGCAGGGTGAATTCGTTGATCTGTGTGCAGGCCCGCATCTGATGAGCACGGGTGCTGTCAAGGCATTCAAGCTGATCTCCTGCACAGGTGCATACTGGAGGGGCTCGGAAAAGAACAAGATGCTTTCCCGTGTATACGGCACTGCATTCCCGAAGGCTGCACAGCTTGACGAGGAGCTCCAGCGTCGTGAGGAAGCAAAAATGCGTGATCACAACAAGCTCGGCAGAGAACTTGAGCTGTTCACAACGGTTGACTGCATCGGTCAGGGTCTGCCGATCCTGCTCCCGAAGGGTGCAAGAGTCATTCAGCTTCTCCAGAGATGGATCGAAGATGAGGAGCAGAAGCGTGGCTATCTGCTGACCAAGACACCCCTCATGGCAAAATCCGATCTTTACAAGATTTCCGGTCACTGGGATCACTACCTGGATGGTATGTTCGTGCTGGGCGATCCGCATGACCCAACCAAGCAATGCTTTGCACTGCGTCCGATGACCTGTCCGTTCCAGTATCAGGTTTTCCTGAACCGTCAGCGTTCCTATCGTGATCTGCCGATGCGTCTGGGCGAAACCTCCACACTGTTCCGTAATGAGGACAGCGGCGAGATGCATGGTCTGATCCGTGTGCGTCAGTTCACGATTTCCGAGGGGCACCTGATTCTGCGTCCCGAACAGCTCGAAGAGGAATTCAAGGGATGTCTGGAGCTGGCAAAGCATTGTCTGGATACCGTGGGTATGCTGGAGGACTGCACATTCCGTTTCTCACAGTGGGATCCTAAAAACCCGAAGAACAAGTATGAGGGTACCGCAGAACAGTGGGAAGAAGCACAGTCCATCATGGGCAAAATCCTCGACAATCTGGGCGTTGACTATGAAATCGGTATTGACGAGGCTGCATTCTACGGTCCGAAGCTGGATATCCAGTACAAGAATGTCTTCGGCAAGGAAGATACCATTGTAACCATTCAGATTGATATGCTGCTGGCTGAAAAGTTTGGTATGGAATATGTGGATGTGGACGGCTCAAAGCGTAGACCGTACATCATTCACAGAACCTCTCTGGGCTGCTATGAAAGAACGCTTGCCTACCTGATTGAAAAGTATGCAGGTGCACTTCCGCTGTGGCTGGCTCCGGAGCAGGTGAAGCTCATTCCGATTGCCGACCGTCACCTTGACTGGGCAGGCGAAGTACAGGCAAAGCTTGAAGCTGCCGGCATCCGCTGCTCCATCGACGACAGAGCTGAAAAAATGGGCAAGAAGATCCGTGAGGCTACGCTTGCAAAGACACCCTATATGCTCACCGTGGGCGATCAGGAAGTTGAGAACAAAACCGTTTCCGTTCGCTCCAGAAAGGGCGATAATCTGGGTGCAATGTCCATGGACGAGCTGCTTGCAAAGCTGCTGACGGAGATTGCAACCAAGGCAAGATAAGTTTTATATGCGAAAAATCCCCTGTGCATGAGCATAGGGGATTTGCTGCATTTTTGAGTAAGAAGCATTTACTTTAAGCAGCAAAGCATCGGTTTCACCAGATTGAATATACCAAATTATGCTTGAATTGTGCATAAGAACAAAATGTCAAATACATTTACCTGAAACTATTGATTTTTTTAAAAATACATTGTATAATAATACCATAGCATTCCGCTATCACAATAAACGGAAAAGGAGTCAGCCTATGAAACAGTGGAATAAAATAATAACAGGTCTGACAGCATACACAATGCTGCTCACCGGAGGTATGACATTCATGCCGGAATCCGCAGTGGATTTTGAAATCAGAGTAAGTGCATATGAGGAATACGAGGAATACACCGAAGGCACTTACGAATCGCTCACCTATGCAAACTACGGAGATCATATTAAGATTATCGAATGTGATACATCGCTGACGACCGTGGAAGTGCCTGCGGAAATTGACGGTGTGGAGGTTACGGTGATCGGCGATTTTGCATTTGCTGATTGTTTTGATCTTACATCGATCACACTGCCGGAAACAATCATCAGCATTGAGAGTTGTGCATTTGAGGAATGCAATTCCCTGACAACCATTCAGATCCCCGCAAAAACCAGTTCGATTGGATTACACGTATTTTCTGCATGCTATGCACTGGAAAGCATCACCGTTGCTGACGGCAGCACTGCATTCAAGAGCATGGACGGCATACTGATGAGCTATGATGGTACAACAATCATACGCTATCCCGATGCAAAGGAGGGCACTATCTATAGTGTTCCGGATGGTGTTGTAAAATTTGCACCCAGTGCATTTAATGAATGCAATAATCTGAAAGAAATCATTTTACCTGCCAGCTTCAGTGTTTATCACAAAGATTTCAGCTTTTGGGATTCCCTGCAGTCCATCACTGTTGCAGAGGACAATCAAAGTTTCAAGAGCGTGGACGGCATACTGATGAGCTATGATGGTACAACACTCGTACGCTATCCCTGTGCGAAGGAGGACACTATCTATAGTGTTCCGGATGGTGTTGTAGAATTTGCGTCTGGTGCATTTGATGACTGCAATAATCTGAAAGAAATCATTTTACCTGCCAGCTTCAATGTTTTTGACAGCGATTTCTACTTTTGTGATTCCCTGCAGTCCATCACTGTTGCAGAGGACAATCAAAGTTTCAAGAGCGTGGATGGTATACTGTATTCCAAAGACAGCTCGACTCTGTTCTACTATCCGTCTAACAAGGCAGGCGATTCTTTTGCTATACCTGCCGGAACAACAACGCTGTACTCGAAGGCATTCGCTGTCAATGCAAACCTCCTCTCCGTAACCGCCCCCGACACCCTGCGTGAGATCGGCCATGCTGCACTTTCTCGTTGCATGAATCTGCAGTCCGTCACCCTGCCGGATTCCATGGATTTCATTGATTCGAATGCATTTGCTGCCTGCCCTGCTTTGACAGACATCAAACTGCCGTCCGATGTAGAAAGGATCGATCCCGGTGCTCTGTTCATCTCCTGCCCTAGCCTGACAACGATCAAACTGCCTGAAAACATCACAGTAATCGGTTCAAATATGTTCAATGGTTGCAGCGAACTGACCTCCATCAGCATTCCGGCAACCGTAACTGAGATTAAAGCGTGGGCATTTGATGAGTGCACAAGTCTGACCGATGTATACTTTGCCGGTACGGAAGCGGAGTGGAATGCCATTGAAATCGCTAAAACCAACACTGCCCTGCTCAATGCAACAATCCATTTCAATGCCTCCGGTATACCGGATACACCTGTTTCTGCTACCTTTGGCGACGTTGACTGTGACGGCAAGGTTGACATTCTGGACATCATCGTTCTGAACAGAAATCTGCTGGGCAGCGGCGAGTTAACTGCACAGGGCAGAGTCAACGCCGATGTCAACCGCAACAATAAACCGGATGCAGATGATTCTCTGAACATTCTGAAGTTCCTCGTTAAGCTGACTGACAAGCTTCCGGCAGCATAACTGTGCAAGCCGCATCACAAGTTATCATACAGCAAATCGGCTCACCGCATGGACGGTGAGCCGATTTATTTATTATGTAATGATTATGCTTCAGGCTCAATGATCGGTGCATCCACAGCATTCTTGCGAACACTCTCAATGCCGTTCATGCAGCTTGCCTTTGCCTTGTAGCCTTCGCTCTTGGCAATTACTTCGCCGTTTCTTGCCTTCAGACGGAAACGGAACTCGCCAGCCTTGTCCACATATACCTCAAACTTCGGGTGCTTTTCAACAGTGTAGCCCTCAACAGTCTGATCTTCAAGATTTGCCTCGGGTGCGTTCTTTCTTACACTCTCACAGCCGTTCTTGCAGCTTGCAAGCGTGGAATAAACCTCACTGGAATTGGCAATTGTTTCACCGTTACCGGCCTTTAAGTCAAATGTAAATCCTGTTTTTGTCTCTTTAACTACAAACTTTCCCATATGTATTCATCCTTTCTAAATATAGATGCCGCAATGGCTACCTATATTATACCCTGTTTTTTGTAAAATGTCAATACTTTTGTGATGCACTGCCGCAAAAAACTGTACAGAAAGTCAACGGCATTACGTTCCCTGCCACATTTTACGGAATTCTCCGGGGGAAGTTCCCTCAACCTTGCGGAACACTCTGGAGAAATAATTGGCGTCGCTCAGACCGCATTCCTGACTGACGTTCTCAATTGGCATATCCGTGAAACGCAGCAGCTGCTTGGCGTGAGTAATACGTACCTGCGTCAGATAACTGACGATGGAGATACCGTACTGCTTCTTAAAAATGCGTGTCATGTAGAATTTGTTCACATAGAATGTTTCCGCAATCTGATCCAGTGAGATCTTATCTCGATAATTTTCATCAAGGAACTGCTTGATCGGCGTCATGTCACGGATACTCCGCTCAAAGTCCATGCCCTCCTCCGGCGTGCGTCCCTCCTGTGTGAGCATCACCAGCAGGGAAACAAGCTTCTGGTACAGCATCATATCCCCGAAACCGCTTTCCTCCTGTGCAAGACCGTAAATCTCCGTCAGCAGGTCCGCAAATACCAGATACCGCTTTGTCTGAAAACAAGGTTTCCCCCCATTGTGGACATAATTCTCATAAATCTCACGTACGTTGCCGCCGCTGAAATGCACCCATTTGAGCAGCCATCGTTCATCCAGCGGCGTATGACTATACTCATTGGTGCAGTCGATGAATACGCAGTCCCCTGCACGCACCGTGTACTGTTTCCCCTTATACAGCACTCTGCCCGTCCCATCCATGACAAGCATGAACAGATACGAACGCAGATAATCTCTCTGGCTGATGTGCTCACGGTTCGCACAAAGCTCACCGGTTTCCTGAAGATAAATCAGATTCTTCTTCGCAAAGGGCGTGGGGGTGTACAAAATACGTTTGTCTTGTTCAAGACCGGTATATCCTCGTAATGCTTCCATATGCAACCTCACATATCATGCAGAATTTTAGTATATTATACACCATATTTTCAAAAAAGTCAATATTGTGCTAATTTTTTTCAATATTGGCACTTGTATCATTTGAAAATTTTTGGTACAATAAATTTGTCATTTGAAGCCACTGTTATCAAAGGTTTCCGGAAAGCCACAAGCTGCAGTGCTGCCGGAGACCTGAGATGGCAGAAAGCGACAATTTAGACGGGTTTGCCGGCAATTTTCCGGTATTACTTCTTTTCTGATATCCCCTAAAACAGGACGGAACGCTGACTCCTCCGTCCTCCATTCTACCATAGACAGTACGAACTTTTTCTTATGCATTGCACGGTGCAAGAGAATGCTAATGTTTGTGCTGTCTTTTCCTTTTTTCAGATCCAGAGCCGTTTCGATGATTTTTTACCGATTCTATGGCATTTTTGAGGCAGGCAGGGATGCTGTTACGGCAATGCCGCTGCCCTCGAAAGCGGATTTGTTGATTTTAGACGAAAAACAGATTTCGCATTTGGGCAAAACGTAGAACCTCGTTTTTATTTCCAATATTTTCCTTGCTGCGTTGTTATAGGAGTGTAAGCCTTCACAACGGGGCACAATTTAAAATTCATCACGAAAGGAGCTTTTTTATGAAAAAAAGAATTATCACAGCCGTACTTGCTGCCGCACTTTGTTTTCCGCTGACTGCTTCCGCATGGTATGGTCTGGGGGACATGAATACCGATGACTACATAGATGCATTCGACCTTGCCATCATGAAGCGTAAATTCTATGAGGAAAAGGATTATTTTGATTATGAGATATTCCCCATAGAAGCGGATCTGAACGAAAACGATGCCTTCACCCCCTATGATATCACCCTGATGCAGAATTACCTGCTCGGCAAAATCGACAGCTTCTCCGATACACCGCTGATCTCCAGCAAGCCGCTTGCTTCGGGAGAGGAGCATTCCGAGAGAGGAAAAACCACGAACGCTGCATTCACGAGTTCGCAGATGGCATTTGCGGCAGATCTGTTCAAGCAAACCGCACAGAATGAGGAAAACACCCTGATCTCGCCCCTTTCCGTATCCATTGCACTTTCCATGACGGCGAACGGTGCAAATGAACAGACACGCACAGAAATGGAAACCGTACTCGGCTTGAGCGTGGAGGACATCAATGAATACATGGCGTACTACCTCACAAACATCGGCAACACTGACGATGTCCGTATCAATATCGCCAATTCCGTGTGGTTCCGTGATGACGAAAATCTGACTGTAAAGGAGGATTTCCTCGATGTCAACAGCCGCTACTATGGTGCGGAGATCTACGCATCGCCCTTTGATGCCGGAACGGTCGATGACATCAACAGCTGGGTGAAAGGCGAAACCGACGGTATGATTCCGAAGCTTCTGGAGGAACTCAGTCCGGCGGATATGATGGTACTGATCAATGCCATTGCATTCGATGCAAAGTGGATGATTCAATATGAGGATTATCAGGTCAAGGATGGCATTTTCACTGCTGCTGACGGCACAAAGCAGGATGCAAAAATGATGCACGGCGGCGGAGATGACTACTATGAATTTGACAATGCTGTGGGATTCTCGAAGGCATATGAGGGTTATGATTACCGCTTTGTGGCGATTCTTCCCGATGAGGATGTGACCGTTTCCGAATGGATCGCACAGATGGACAGCGAAGCGGTACTCACCGAGCTTTCAGAGCCTGAAAGGGACTATATCGTCATCACGCAGACACCGAAATTCAAATACGAAACCGACCTCAAGCTCAAGGATATGCTCGCCGATATGGGAATGCCGTCCGCATTCAGCATTGCAGATGCAGATTTCTCCAACATGGCACAGTACACCGAAAACGGCATGGATTATCCGCTGTACATCGGCAATGTGATACACAAGACCTGCATTGACCTCAATGAAAAGGGTACCCGTGCGGCAGCTGTGACTGCGGTTATGCTGCCTGCAGGTGCTCCTCCTAATGAGGAAGAACCCATCAAAAAGTATATCACACTTGACAGACCGTTCGTGTACATGATCGTGGATAGCAACAATATTCCCCTGTTCATGGGAACGGTACAGAGTGTGGAATAGTGTTTCCTGCAATTTCATCATAATGGCTATGAGAGGATGTTGCCCTTCGGGGCACATCCTCACTTTCTGTCAAAAAATCTCAAAATTTGGAGTGGGGCGAAAGCCTCACAGGGGGGTTGGGGTGGGGGTAATTACAAGATGCCTATCTCTAAGAAAAAATGATTTTCGGTGTTCTTCCAGCCCGCCTTCGGCGGGGAAAAGCTCAAGAGAAATTATAGTTTCTGGACACTCTCGGAGGATGCATCCCTTCGAAATGCATCCTCATTTATTTATTGCATTTGTCCGAATTTCGTGCTATAATAAAAGCAATAACAAATTCAACCTAAGGAGAAACACATGGAACCTACGATCCGTCAGTTCAGTCTGCTTTCCCCCATTGACAGCACTGCGTATTTTCAGCTCAGCGACAGCACGGCAAATGATCTGTCCATTGATTTTCTTGCCGCCCATCTGTCCCACGAAAAGGAAGAACAGCCAAAGCTACGCCATCTGCTCATGCAAATGCCCGTGGACCCTGCTGTCATCGCCTACCGTCAGGCAATTTACAAAGATCTGAAGAATGTTCCGGATGTATGCGAAAGAATGCAGGAAATTTTTGATATGATGCAATTCTACACCATGGACATTAACCGCAGCATCTATGAAAAATCCAGCATCTGGGAGCTTGTCACACGCCTGCGTTCACTGCAGAACTACGTCAGCTCCATATCGCAGCTGCAGGAGCTTCTGAAGGGCAGGGCATTCCGCTCCGATGGAATGCGGATGCTTGTGCACCATATCGAACGAATCAGCACAGAAAGCGGATTCTCGGAGCTTGCAAAGGATCTTGAAATGCTCGGCGACGACGTGGACGGAATCCGCAGTATGACGCTCGGCGTCAATTTCGACAGTGAATTCTATCCGGATGAGGTGGGCATTATTTCGCTGAACCCCTATGCATTCGGGGAAAAGGGCGTACTGGAGCGTTTTCTGCACTTCCACAGGCAGAAAAACACTTCTGACGCAGATCTGACGCCCTTCACAATGCTCACGCATGAGAAGAAGCCGTCCGCCGCAGAAAGCCCCCTGATGAACAACCTGACGCAGATCGTCGAACGAATGCTGCCGACTGCAACAAGAAAGCTGCATAAAATTCTGAAAAAATACACCGATGTCAGCGGCATGGCACTTGCAAGGCTTGGCGACGAGCTGATGTTCTATCTGCGATGCATTGAACTGGAAACAAAGCTTGCCGCTGCAAAGCTGCCCTGCTGCATTCCGGAATTTTCTGAGAACGAAACCATCCTTTCGGATTTTTATAATGTAAAGCTTGCGATCTGCCATCTGAATGGCACGGTGGAGAACAGTATTGTCTGCAATGACCTGCAGTTTACAAAGTCCCGAAACATTCTCATCCTGACAGGCCCCAACCGAGGCGGAAAAACAATTCTGACACAGGGGGCGGGACTTGCCTTTCTTCTGTTCCAGCATGGGATGTTCGTACCGTGCAGCAGCGGCAAAATTCGCCTCTGCGACGGAATCTACACACATTTTCCGGCTGATGAAAATCAGACCGTTGCCCTTGGCAGACTCGGAGAGGAATCCGAACGCTTCCGCATGATTTGCGAAACCGCTACCTCGGAGAGTCTGCTGCTGTTCAATGAATCATTCGCTACCACAAGTCACTCGGAATCCCTGTACATTGCTCAGGACGTGCTGAAATACCTGTGCTGTCTGGGTGCAAGAACCTGCTTCAACACCCATATGCATGAGCTTGCGGAACAAACGGAGCAGCTGCGGTGTGAAAAATCCGTCTGCGGTGCCGCCAGTGTTGTGATGGGGCAAAGAGAGGGTGAGGACGCTTATCGTATCCGTTATGAAAAACCGAACGGAAAAAGCTATGCCCATGATATTGCTCTGCAGTACGGCATTACCTTTGAACAGCTCCTTGAAAATCTCTGATTCCGACTCAGATTTGTTCTGCATAGATTTTTGCGGAAACTTCCCAAAATCCGATTGACTTTTTTATTGGGATATGGTAAAATGAAACTACAAATGACAATTTGCGGATGCCATCGGAGATGGAGTCCGCACAGGAGGTAACCATGAAATTTTCCGACGGATTGTGGCTGAACAAAAAAGGCTACAACGTACATTATGCAGCACAGGCTTTCGAGATCACACATACGAAGAATTCTGTCACTGTATTTGCGACTTCGCAGGCAATTTTCAACCGTGGTATGACGCTGGGCGGCGTGACATTTGAAATCACCTACACTGCGGTTGCAGATGATGTAATTAAAGTGAATATCGTGCATCACAAGGGTGCACTGCACAATCAGCCGAAATTCGAGCTGAATGAACCGGCGGATTATACCGCTGTGATCACAGAGGGCGATGATTTTGTGGAAATGACAGCGGGCAAAACCTGCGTCCGCATCAAAAAGGCGTATGACTGGAATGTGGAATTTTCCTATAACGGCAAGCGTCTGACGGGCGGTGCATGGCGTTGCACTTCCTATATTGAGGAAAATAAATTCCTCACCCAAAACCGCCTTGACGGTATGGCGGATGATCAGTTCTTCAATTATCCCGCCGATCCCCGTTCCACGTTCATCCGTGAGCAGCTTACACTGGATGTGGGCGAGTGTATCTACGGCTTCGGCGAGAAATTTACCACATTTGTTAAAAATGGACAGAACGTCGAAACATGGAATTCCGACGGCGGCACCTGCTCCGAGCAGAGCTACAAGAGTATTCCGTTCTATATTTCTTCCAGAGGCTACGGCGTTCTGGTCAACAGTGCCGATAAGGTTTCCTACGAGGTGGCGTCCGATACCGTTTCCAAGGTGTCCATGACGATTCCCGGAGAGGAGCTGGAATACTACTTTTTCGGCGGCGAAAACCTGCAGACAGTGCTGAGAAATTACACTGATCTGACGGGTAAGCCCGCACTTCCCCCTGCAAACACCTTCGGTCTGTGGCTGTCCACTTCCTTTACGACCGATTATAACGAGGAAACTGTCAATTCCTTCATTGACGGTATGTTTGAGCGTGATATTCCGCTGCAGATGTTCCACTTTGACTGCTTCTGGATGAAGGGCTTCGAGTGGACAAACTTCGAGTGGGATACCGCACAGTTCCCCGATCCCGAGGCAATGCTCAAACGCCTGCATGATAAGGGACTGGGCGTCTGCGTTTGGATCAATCCCTATATCTCACAGCGTTCCGGACTGTTCGAGGAAGGTATGCAGAACGGCTACTTTATTAAAAATCTCGATGACAGTGTGTTCCAGTGCGACCTCTGGCAGCCCGGTATGGCAATCGTTGATTTTACCAATCCCGCAGCCTGCGAGTGGTTCGCCGAAAATCTCCGCAGAATCTGCCGCATGGGCGTGGATGCCATCAAGACGGACTTCGGCGAGAGAATCCCGACAAAGGTGAAATACTTCGACGGCAGCGATCCGATCGCTATGCATAACTACTACACCTACCTCTACAACAAGTGCGTATTCGGCGTACTGGAGGAAATGTACGGCAAGGGCAAGGCTTGCCTGTTCGCAAGATCCGCTACAGTCGGCGGTCAGAAATTCCCCGTACACTGGGGCGGCGACTGCACTGCGGAATTCACATCCATCGCTGAAACCCTCAGAGGCGGTCTGTCACTTTGTGCATCCGGCTTCGGATTCTTCAGCCATGACATCGGCGGCTTCGAGCAGACGGCATCCCCCGACGTTTACAAGCGTTGGTGTGCATTCGGTCTGATGTCCAGCCACAGCCGTCTGCACGGTTCAACCTCCTATAGAGTGCCATGGGCCTATGAGGAGGATACACCCGATAATCCCGAAAATGCTTGTGCAGTACTGCGTTTCTTTGCAAAACTCAAGGGCAGACTGATGCCCTACCTGTTCTCGCAGGCTGTCAAAACTTCCGAAACAGGTGTGCCGATGATGCGTGCAATGGTCATTGATTATGCAGACGATCCCGCCTGCCTGTATCTCGACAAGCAGTATATGCTCGGCGACAATCTGCTGTGTGCTCCGATCATGAACGCCGAAGGCACTGCCGATGTCTACCTGCCCGAGGGCAAATGGACGGACATCATCACCGGCGAAGTGTTTGAGGGCGGCAGATATGTCCGCAGAACTTGTAATTTCCTGCAGATGCCGATCCTTGCAAAGCCGAATTCCATCGTGACATACGGTCAGTTTGAAAAGAATGTTGTCTACGACTATGTACAGGGAGCAAATGCTGTGATCTACGGTCTGGAGGACGGCAAGTGTGCAGAAACAGTAATATACGACAGCGAGGCAAACCCTGTGGTTGCCATCAGAGCCGAAAGATGCGGCGACGCTGTTACGGTTACGGCGTCTGCAACTGACAAGACATTCACCGTTTCCGTGGCTGGCATGGACAAGTGCGTAAGCATGGGCAATGGTGTGACGGAGGCTGTACTGTAATACAGCGGATCGTTTCCGCTTATAATATTCCATAGTAACGGAAAGGAGTTACAATTATGGCAAATAATGATATCAAGGACTGCGTCTGGACGGATAAGAAAAGAACGATCTTCGGATTGCCGATTTCCTTCACCCGTTACTTCCTGACGCCCACAAAATTCATCCGCCGTACCGGTCTGCTCAACCTGAAAGAGGACGAGGTTGATCTGTACAAGATCACGGACAAGAAGCTTTCTCTGCCGTTTTTCCAGAGGATCTTCGGCTGCGGTACGGTTACAATTTATAGCCGTGACACGGATGAACCCATGCAGGATGTCATCAGCATCAAGAATCCCCGTGAATTTTCTGAGATTCTTGATAAGTACATCAACGAACAGCGTGACCGATACGGCATCCGTGGTCGTGATATGATGTACGACGACTGTGACTGCGACTGCGATGCGTAATCATTCATTATTTCTGCGAAAGGAGCCATGCTCATGAATGTCACTGCATTCCCCCCGAAGGGAGCAGGTCTGGAAAGCCTGATTACCGAAAAAAAATCCTGCTGGGAACGGCTCAAAGCCGAAAAACGTCCCATCTTCATCTACGGCATGGGTGACGGGGCTTTAAAAATCATGTCCGTATTTCGTAAATACGGGATTCCTGTGGCAGGTATTTTCGCAAGTGATGAATTTGTCAGAGGACATTCCTTTGCGGGTTACCGTGTACACAAGCTCTCCGAAGTAGAGGAAATGGTGGATGATTTCGTCATTGTTCTGGCATTTGCCGCCGGTTATCCGGAGCTTGTGGATTACATCCGCACCCTTTCAAGAAAGCATACACTCTATGTTCCCGACGTCCCCGTCATCGGTTCGGGATTGTTCACGTATGAATACTGTCTGGAACATCTCAATGAGCTTAACGAGGTTTACAGAAGTCTTGCGGATGATGAATCCCGCCGTGTGTATCTGAATGTCATTCAGTTCAAGATCAGCGGCAACATCCGCTACCTTGACGCAGTGACGGAGGAACCGGAGAATATTTACCGCCAGATCCTCAAACCCACCCGTAACGAAACTTTTGTGGATCTCGGTGCTTACAACGGCGATACCATCCGTGAGCTGCTTGAATATACCAACGGCAAGTTTTTTGCGATTCATGCGGTCGAACCCGACAAGAAGAATTTCAAAAAGCTGCACGCCTTCATTGAGGAATCCGGCATGAAGCATATCAGTGCTTACGAATGTGCCGCATGGTCCGTGGATACGGAGCTTCCGTTCCACTCCAAAAACGGCAGGCAGTCCGTGCTTTCCCCCGATGGTCAGATGCTGCCCGCACGCAGCGTGGACAGCATTCTGCAAAAGCAGCCTGCAACCCTGCTGAAAATGGATGTGGAAGGATTCGAGCGTGAGGCACTCTGGGGTGCTTCCGAAACTCTCATGAAACACGCTCCCAAGCTTGTGGTGGCTATGTATCATCGCAACGAGGATATGTTCGAACTTCCGCTTCTGGTAAAACGCCTGAATCCCGATTATCAGCTTTATATCCGCCACAGACTCTACATCCCTGCATGGGAAACCAATCTGTATGCTGTTGCGGACAAATCATAGCAATGTGCACCCCCGCCGAAGGCGGGGGGTTATTTTCAGCTCTGCCACTTGATTTTTCAGTCGATATGTGCTATAATAGAGTATGCATATTTTCTGCATACTATTTATGTTAGGAGAATACGATGATGAATTTCACGCAGGCAAAAGAAAAATTAGCCGCATACGGACAAACCCATCTGCTGCGGTGGTACGATGACCTTGCTGAATATGAACAGGAAGCCCTTCTTGATCAGATCGAAGAATTAGATACCACACTGCTCGACGTGTTTTCGGATTTTCAAAAAAACGGTGAAGCAAAGCGTGGCAAACTCGAACCCCTCGGTGCCTTGACGCTTGATGAGATCCGCACTAACCTCGAAAAATTTGAAAACGCAGGTCTGGATGCCATTCGTCAGGGCAAGGTGGGTGCAGTCCTTCTTGCAGGCGGTATGGGAACTCGCCTTGGCAGCAACAATCCGAAGGGTATGCTCAACATCGGCGAAACCCGTGAACTCTATATTTTCGAATGTCTCATCAATAACCTCATGGAGGTCGTTGACCGTGCAGGTACATTCGTTCCGCTGTTTGTAATGACCAGCGAAAAGAACGACGAGCAGACACGTGCATTCTTAAAGGAAATGAAGTATTTCGGCTATAATGAGGAATATGTGCATTTCTTTATTCAGGACATGGCACCTGCTGTGGATATGAATGGCAATATCCTGCTGGAGGAAAAGGGCAGAATCGCTACCTCTCCCAACGGCAACGGCGGCTGGTTCTCCTCCATGGCTGCAGCCGGATTCCTGCCCATGCTCAAGCGTGAAGGCATTGAGTGGCTGAACGTTTTTGCTGTGGACAATGTTCTGCAGCGAATTGCCGATCCCGCCTTTATCGGGGCAACCATCCTGTCAGGTGCAGCCTCCGGCGGCAAGGTCGTAAGCAAAGCGGATCCCAATGAACGCATCGGTGTGCTCTGCCTTGAGGACGGCACTCCCTCCATCGTGGAATACTACGAAATGACGGATGAAATGATCACCAGCCGTGAACCCGACGGCCGCCTTTCCTATAATTATGGCGTAATCCTCAACTACCTGTTCCGCACGGACTGTCTGGAACAGATTTCAGGTCACCGCCTGCCGATTCATGTGGTGAAAAAGAAGATTCCGTTCATTGACGAAAATGGCACTGCCCATTCTCCCGATGAACCCAACGGCTACAAGTTTGAAGAGCTTGTTCTGGACATGGTGCATATGCAGGACAGCTGCCTTTCCTTTGAAGTGGACAGACAGCGTGAATTTGCTCCGATCAAAAATGCCGATGGCGTCGATTCCGTAATCACCGCCAAGGAACTGCTTCGCCTCAACGGCGTTACGCTCTAAACACAAACCGATCTCCCTGAAACGACGTTCAGGGAGATTTTTCTGTAATTCGGTGCAAAAAGCTTTGTTCCCCATTGACAATTTTGATAAAAAAAGGTATAATAATAAAGTAGAGATTCATGCAATACTGCTCAAAGATCGGGCGTGTACTGCACAGATAAATTTTTTCGCCGATCAGTCCGAAAATTCTGCGGTGATACGCCGTACAGCACAGATTCTTGGGAGTGAATGACGAAAAACACGGGGTATATCCCCCGTTTCAGGAATCCGCCGCAGCTTTTCGACGGCAGAAAGGCTGGGTGCAGCAATCATGAGGAGGGATGACACTCTGCCGTAGTGTAAAGTTATGAGGAAAAATGTGATTTTATGGATCGAACTGATGTTTGCACTGCTGTCCATCTGGGTGCTCACCTCCGTGAATCAGCGGCCTGAAACAGCAGGTGTTGCACTGCGTGTTTATGTTCTGGTAATGATCGGCGTGACCGGTGCCCTTGTGCTCCTGTTCCGTCACTATCAGAGCCGGCACAGCTCCGTCGATATTGCACGTATCTGCGAAACCGTCCGCAACCTCGACGCCCCCGCCCTGATCTGGACAAACGACCTCAATACCATCTACACCAATCAGGCAATGGACGAAATTCTGGGTATCGGCGAAAGCGAGGAGCCGGGCGACAGTGCCATGCTGCTGAGCACGCTGTTCCACAGTATGGGCATCAGCCCACGTTCCGCTGCGGATGAACTGAATGGAAGAATTTACCGTTCCACCCTGCTGGATTTTGACAGAAACAAACGCTATATCAGCTGGAGCACCTCCCTGCTCAAGCAGAATAACAAGGCTTCGCTTTACTTTACCATCGGTTTCGAAACCACAGAGCTTATAAAGGCAAAGCATTCCCTTACTGCTTACGCAAAGAGCCTTGCGGCTTCCGAAAGCCGCTATGCACTTTCCATGCGGCTTTCCGGCATTGGTATTCTCCTGTGCGAAAGCGTTCACGACGTATACTACGTTTCCGACGAAGCCAAGGCATTTCTGGGCATTGACAATAATGAAATCACGTTCAACGAATTCCGTCAGAAGCTCCATCCGGAGGATCGTTTCCTATTCGACGATTATCTGAACATCATGCGTTCCTCCAAAAAGGACAATACACTCAGCAAGCCCCAGACAATGGAATTTCGTATCCGTGCTTCCGCAGGAAAACCGTATGTCTGGTACTCCTACCATTATCAGGAAAATCTTACAAACGCTACCGGCGGTCCCATTATCGGCGGTGCGTTGATTGACATTACCAGTGAAAAGCTGAAGGACGCAACCATTGAACGCCTTGCGTTCATGGACGATATCACAGAACTTGCCAACCGCAACAAGCTTCTTCAGGACGGTGAGGAAACCTATCGCCTCTGCAAAACTTCCAACACCTGCTCCTGGCTCATCGTACTGGATATCGACCGTTTCCACATTATCAACGATAGTCTTGGCTACGAAAAGGGTGACAAGTACCTGCGGGATTTTGCTCATATTCTCTGTAAATATGCAGCTCCGGGCGGTATGGTCGCAAGACTCAGTGCGGATAATTTCGCTATGCTGGTGCAGGACTACGGTGATGAAGACCTGCCGCTGCGTACGATCGAACGAATCCGCATTGACATGGCAGACCTGTCCACGGGAGATTCCTCCACAACGGCATTGGGCTGCTCTGCGGCGTTTGCACGCATCCCCTATGACGGCAGCAGCTTTAAGGAGGTTATGGAGCACGCCGAATTCACACTTGCTATGGGACGTGGCCAGCTCTCCTATCTGATGGGCTACAATGCCGCTTTGCATCGTGAAGTCGTCAACAAGAGTGAGATGGAAAAGGAGCTGGCTGCCGCTATCGCAGGTAAGCAGCTGCAGCTGTATTACCAGCCGAAGGTGGATCTGCGAACCGGTAAAACCATGGGTGCGGAAGCTCTCATCCGTTGGGTGAAGCCCGATGGCACAATGGTTTCGCCGAATGTATTCATCCCGATTGCAGAGCAGACAGGCCTGATTTCCGAAATCAGCCACTTTGTACTGCATGAGGCTTGTGCACAGAATGCTCTCTGGCAGAAAATTCAGTTCAATCCCATCGTCATTTCCATCAATTTCACGTCCGAGGACTTTTATCAGAAAAATGTCTGCGACAACATCCAGGATGTGCTGATCCGTACAGGACTTCAGCCCAAATGGCTGGAGCTTGAGCTTACCGAACGCCTTGCTCTGGGCGATGTGAACTACACCATCCAGCAGATGAATGCCCTGCGTGAACTCGGCGTTCTGCTGGCAATGGATGACTTCGGTACGGGCTACTCCTCGCTGAGCTATATTCAGCTGCTGCCCCTGACGCTTCTCAAGCTTGACCGTTCATTCATTACCAAAATCGAAACTGACACCGTTGCAAAAGAAATCGTTTCTGCTATTATCAAAATTGCAAAATCCATGGGCATCGAAACCATCGCCGAGGGCGTTGAGGCTGAGGCACAGGTTGAAATTCTTCGCAGTCTTGGCTGTGATTATGTGCAGGGTTATCTGTACGGCAAGCCCATGACGGCACTGGAATTCCAGAAACGTCTGGAAGCAGAATCCTATCACTGAGTTTTCCACATACAGGAGGCGTACAATGAGCAAAAACAACACTCCCCAAAAAGCAAAACGTTCCTACACGCTGGGCGAGGAAATCTTCAATTCCGTAACGCATGGCGTCGGTGCACTGCTGTCCGTTGCAGGATGCGTCATTCTGATCGTATTCTGTGCCATTAACGCCGGTGCAATGGAAGTGGTTTCCGCTTCGATTTTCGGGGCATCTCTGATCATCCTCTATACCATGTCCACCCTGTACCACGCTCTGGTACCGCCGCTTGCAAAAAAGGTTTTCCAGATACTCGACCACAACACCATTTTCCTGCTGATCGCAGGCACCTACACCCCCTTCACCCTCTGCTGCATTGAGCCTGTCTGGCTCGGCTGGACAATTTTCGGCTGCATCTGGGGTGCAGCAGCATTTGGTATCGTCATGTCCTCGATCAATCTGGAAAAGTTCCGCAAAATATCCACATTCTGCTATATTCTCATGGGCTGGGGCATTATCCTTGCCGTTAAGCCCCTCTATCAGGGCATACCCACGTTCAGTCTGGTTACACTGATTATAGGCGGTGTGCTGTATTCTCTCGGCGTGATCTTCTATGTGAAGAAAAAAATCCATTATATGCACTCCATCTGGCATATCTTTGTGGTGGGCGGCAGTGTACTGCATTGGTTTTCCGTATTATATGCCATCGGTTTTTGAGAACTGCACTTTCACAGGGGACGCTGTTCCCTGTAATTCCGCATTTCTTAATATCCAATTACAATAAGGAGGAGAAACTTATGAAAAAACGTATCGGTATCCTGACCAGCGGCGGCGATTGTCCCGGTTTGAACGCTACCATCCGTGGCGTGGCAAAGGCGTGTTTCGAAACCATGGGTGAGGAAAACGTGGAAATTGTAGGCATTTCCAATGGTTACTACGGACTGATCCACGGGCTGACAAAAGTCATGCAGCCCTCTGATTTTTCAGGCATTCTGACACAGGGCGGCACGATCCTCGGCACAAAGCGTCAGCCGTTCAAGATGATGACGGTGATCGGCGACGACAACGTGGACAAGGTTAAAAACATGAAGGAGACCTACCGCAAGGAAAAACTGGACTGCCTGCTGACGCTTGGCGGCAATGGCACGCACAAGACTTCAAAACTCTTGGCGGACGAGGGGCTGAATGTGATCGGTCTGCCCAAGACCATCGACAACGATATCTATGGTACGGACGTGACCTTCGGTTTCCATACCGCTGTGGACATTGCAACCGATGCCATTGACAGACTGCACACGACTGCTGCAAGCCATTCCCGCATCATGGTATGTGAAATCATGGGCAACAGAGCCGGCTGGCTGACGCTGTATGCAGGTATTGCAGGCGGTGCGGATATTATCCTGCTGCCGGAAATTCCGTATGACATTGAAAAGGTCTGCGACGCCGTAGTGAAACGCAGCGTCAAGGGCAAAACCTTCTCCATTCTGGCGGTTGCTGAGGGCGTGTATGACGTGCAGGAGGCTGCTCTGAAGAAGAAGGAACGTGAAAAGCTCCGTGCCGCAAACGGCAATGCAACAAACCGCATCGCCAAGGAGATCGAAGAACGCACCGGCATTGAAGCTCGTGTATGCGTACCCGGTCATATGCTCCGAGGTGGTTCTCCCTCTGCCTATGACAGAATGCTGGCGACGCAGTTCGGCGTACACGCCGCAAAGCTGATTGCCGAGGAAAAATTCGGCAGAACCGTCGCTCTCGTGGACGGCAAGATCACCTCCAACAAGCTCAGCGATATTGCAGGCAAAAAGAAGCTCGTAGATCCTAAGTGTCAGGAGGTTCTGGCGGCAAGAGATCTGGGAATTTCGTTTGGTGACTGATATGATGACAAACCCCCGATGCTTTGAAAGTATCGGGGGTTAATTTATACTGAATTATTTGTATTTTTGCTCTAAATATCTGTAAACAGCTTTGGGTAAGTTATCGCCCTCGATGGATGCATCAGGAACAAATTCCTCGCCTTGAAATACGGCGTGCTTATAAATTGTTTGAAAATCATTATCATCTTCATTCTGCTGCAACAGGAATTGATAATTACATACGCCTCCTGTATATTCCAGAAAATCACTTTCAATTTCACGCACCATTTTCTCAAAATATGCTGCATCTGCATCGGGCTGCAGTGTGAAAATTACCATAAACAGATACTCATCATTATTTGCAAACGTGGATAAGTCGCATTTCCAGAGTTCATAACCTTCCTCATCACTGATTCCACGCTTAGCAATTTCGTAACACATATCTCCTAAATCATAAAGCGGTGAAAATGGGACGAACAGGACTTTACACCCCTCACCAATGTAGTACGATTCATGATCATCAAACTCCCCATTAAGATGCTTGCTCAAAACTTCTTCCACAAATTCATGACGAGTGATCTTCATTATTTCTCCTTCAACAAAATGTGCCATTTCAAAGTCATTGTAGCGTGTTTGATTATAATACGAATCTTTATAATCGTCTGATAACTTTATGCCTCTAATTTTTCCAATATGTTCTCTACCGTTTATATCAGAATAAATGATGCTCCAATCACGAAAAGCTTCCTCATGTTCCGTTCCTACGTTGATTACGCTCTGCTCGTTCAGCACCACTTCATAATCTCCATCAAACGTATAATCCAGAAAGCTCTTGTATTTCTTCGGCAAATCCGTCCCATAGCGGTTACAGCCGGTCAAAAGCACGGCAAAAGTCAAAGCAGCGGCAAGGCAGTGTATTTTTCTGTAATTCAATTCATTTCATCCCCTAATCATATTTTTCATTCACGATTTCACTCAGTGCCGAGCTCACGGAAAAATCCTGCTCTGCATTGGCAAGATCAACCTCCTGTCCCATGAGAACGGATTTCCGATATAAAGTAACGCCACTTTCCTTCTCATCCTCCGCATACTGCACAAGCTTGAACTCATAATTCAGCGGGGATTCCGTATATGCAGCAAAATCATCATGGATCTGCTCCAGCATTTCCAGATACGGAGCAGGATCGGTATCATGCTCAATCCTAATGGACAACGAAGTATAGAAGTCCTCATTCTGTGCAAGATACGTCAGATCACATTCTGACAGTTGCATCCCCGTCCCGGGGCAGAGATCTTTTTGCATTTGCTCATAATTACCGTGCATTGGTGTCGAAATATAGAGCGTTACTATATAGCCGTCCCCGTAAAAATAAAGGGAATCACCTTTTGAAAAATCGACAGTCAGATACCTGCTGAGTATCTCACCTGCAAATTCATCTCTGCCGATCTGCCACATTTCCATAACAATAAATGCGTGCAGGTTTGCAATATCGTTCCTCTGTGTAGCACCATGTGGTTTTTTCTCAGCCTCTGTCACCTGAAGACTACTTAGTTCCGCAACATGGTCTGTACCATTCTTATCAGTATAGGTGATCTCCCAACAACTGTATCCCTGCTTGTCACTTCCCTGTGTTCCCCGTTCTGTCAGCTCCACATGATATTCCCCATCAAACGTATAATCCAGAAATTCCTTGTATTCCTTCGGCAAATCCGTCCCATAGCGGTTGCAGCCGGTCAGGAGTACTGCGGATAAAGCCGCAGCAATGATACAAACTCCTCGCTTCATACTGATCCCCTTTCTAAAACCACTTCACACACGCCACAACTGCAATAAATACTGCCACTGCAAATGAAGGGATTGCCACAACTTTACTGGTTTTCCACTCACGGATGCCCTGTGCGATCATGGTAACACCCAAAAGGGGCATATAAATGTTGGCCGCATTTTTCATCACGCCCGTCAGCCCTAATATGGCAAGCACCACAACGGCGATGCTTGAAATGAACCCGACGATCAATGCAATTTTCACATACAGCGGACGTTCCCGCCATGTCTGTACAATGCGTTGCTTTGTTTCCTGTTTCATATATAATCCCTCCATGTGATGTAATTGAAATTTACACCTTCATTATAACAAACTGTGATAATAATGTCAATAGGTTTGCAAGGATTCACTGGCATATGGTTGCCCCACATAATGATAAACAGTTTTTCACAATTTCTTTGTGAAATTCTTGACAAAGAGGCGATTTTGTAGTAAAATAATAAGTATAGTGGAAAGCTATATCATTTTGAAAGGATTGATTACAATGGGTTTGACGTTAACAGAAAAGATCCTGCGTGCACACCTCGTTGACGGTGAGCCGGTCAAGGGTCAGGAAATCGGTATCCGCATTGACCAGACACTGACACAGGACGCAACGGGTACTATGGCGTATCTGGAATTTGAGGCTATGGGTGTACCCCGTGTCCGCACAGAACGCAGTGTGGCTTATATCGACCACAACACGCTGCAGAACGGCTTTGAGAATGCCGACGACCATCGTTTCATCGGCTCCGTTGCCAAGAAGCACGGCATTCATTTCTCCCGCCCCGGCAATGGCATCTGCCATCAGGTGCATCTGGAGCGTTATGGCATTCCCGGCAAGACGCTCATCGGCTCTGACAGCCACACTCCCACTGGCGGCGGTATCGGTATGATCGCCATCGGTGCAGGCGGTCTGGACGTTGCTGTGGCAATGGGCGGCGGTGCTTACTATATCACATATCCGCAGGTTGTCAAGGTAAACCTCACAGGCAAGCTCTCCCCGTGGGTTGCTGCCAAGGATGTTATCCTTGAGGTTCTCCGTCGTCTGTCCGTTAAGGGCGGCGTTGGCAAGGTGATCGAATACTGCGGCGAAGGCGTGAAAACGCTGTCCGTTCCGGAGCGTGCAACCATCACCAATATGGGTGCAGAGCTTGGTGCGACAACTTCTATTTTCCCGTCCGACGAAATCACAAAGCAGTTCCTCGAAGCACAGGGCAGAGGCGAAGTATGGACGGAACAGTCCGCTGACGCTGACGCTGTATATGATGAGGTCGTAGAAATCAACCTTTCCGAGCTGGTTCCGCTGGCTGCCTGCCCGCACTCCCCTGACAATGTCAAGAGCTGCGAGGAGATCGGCAAGCTGAAGATTGATCAGGTATGCATCGGCTCCTGCACCAATTCTTCCCTGCTCGACATGATGAAGGTGGCACATATCCTCAAAGGCAAAACTGTACATCCCGATGTTTCCCTGTCCATCGCTCCCGGCTCCAAGCAGGTGCTCAACATGATGGCTGACATGGGTCTGCTGTCCGTGATGATCGCAGCAGGTGCGAGAATCCTTGAATCCGCCTGCGGTCCGTGCATCGGTATGGGCCAGTCCCCGAATTCCGGCGGTATCTCCCTGCGTACATTCAACAGAAACTTCCTCGGCAGAAGTGGAACCAAGGATGGTCAGATCTATCTGGTATCCCCCGAGTTGGCTGCGATTTCTGCAGTGACGGGTTATCTTACCGATCCCAGAGAAATTGGCGAAATGCCCGAATTTGTACTGCCCGAAAAGTTCACAGTGAATGACAACATGATTGCTCTTCCCGCATCCGAGGAAGAAGCAGCAGATGTGGAGATCCTGCGTGGTCCGAACATCAAGCCCTATCCGGAAACAGCTCCGCTGGAAGCTTCCATCGAAGCACCGGTTTCTCTCAAGGTCGAGGACAATATCACCACCGACCACATCATGCCGGCTGGTGCAAAGATCCTCCCCCTGCGTTCCAACATCCCTGCAATTTCCCAGCACTGCTTCACCGTATGCGATGAGGCATTCCCGACAAGAGCAAAGGAACTGGGCAAGAGCATCATCGTGGGCGGTTCCAACTATGGTCAGGGTTCTTCCAGAGAACATGCGGCACTTGCTCCGCTGTACCTGGGCATCAAGGCTGTTCTCGTGAAGTCCTTCGCAAGAATCCACCGCGCAAACCTCGTGAATGCCGGTATCCTGCCGCTGACATTTGTCAACGAAGCAGATTACGATGCCATTTCTCAGGGTGACGTACTGGAACTGGCTGATATCCGTGCAAAGGTGGAGGCTGGCGAAACACAGTTTACCGTCCTCAACAAGACAACCGGCAAAGAAATTCCGGTTCTGTGCGAACTGACCGGCAGAACCAAGGATATTATGCTGGCTGGCGGCCTGCTTGATTATACAAGAGAGAACCTCAAGTAAGGGTTAACTGCCATGATAGAGATGATAGAGATAATGGAAATGATGCGTCGTCGGCATCGTAATAAAATCGACTCCCCGCAGGAACTTGCGCTCTTTGTAGTGGCATTCGTGATCTACCTGATAATGCTTGGCATATTCAAGTATTTCTTCCCGAATGTTCCGAAGAAAACAGTAAGCAGCATCTGCAC
>JAZNUR010000098.1:0-8548 GCA_045592405.1 Oscillospiraceae bacterium | reverse complement strand
GATTTTATATGTTATACTCATTTTAAGGTCACTCGCTTTCTATGTTTTGTGCCAATTACATTTTAGCATTTTGTGACCTTAAGAGCAACTGTTTTTTACAGCTGCTCTTTTTCTTTGCCTACTTTTATTTTACACTAAGTTTTATGAAGTGCGGAATTTTTGAAAATTCCGCAAATCCATATCAGCTTGCTGACTTTACGAATTGTTTTCTGCAAACGGGACAGAATAATACAGAGGCAATGCCGTTTTGGCTGTGCCCGAAGCGGTGTTTCTATCAGAAAGGAAGGTTGCTATGATTGAACAGGATACGATCAGACTTTTGCGGGAATGCGACGCAGGAATCAAAATGGGGATATCCTCCATTCATGATTCTGTGAAGTATGTAAAGGATGCTCAGCTGAAAGAAATTCTTGAACGCAGTCTGGAAGAACACGAACAAATCAAGGAGCATATGCAGGAACTATTGGATGATTATCACGATGACGGTAAGGAGCCGGCAGCGATGGCGAAGGGTATGGAGTGGTTCAAGACCTCTGTGACACTGGCAATGGAATCGTCCGATGACGCCGTGGCTGATTTCATCACGGATGGCTGCAACATGGGCGTGAAGTCACTTGCACGCTATCTCAATCAGTACAAAGCAGCGGACGAGAAATCGAAGGACATTTCAAAGAGGCTGATTCGTGAAGAAGAACAGCTTGCTGTAGCAATCCGCAAGTTTCTGTAATTGCTATGTCCCTGCAGATGCGGGGGCAGGGAAGTGGGCTTTAAGAGCATTCCCCCGCCTTTGGCGGGGGAATGCTCTCGCTATCTATTCAACTTTTTTTCCGACGTATGGGATTTTTCCAATGATAAGGGCAGCAGCGGCAGTCAGTATGACTTCAGGAATCATATATAGTCCGTTGTAGAACACGGAATAAATGACTGCAAGAGCTGTTCCTGAGAAACGCTCAACGATTACGGAACCGATGCTGTAGAATCCCTCCTGCGTGAAGAACCATTCCGCCCATGACCCGAAGAATACGGCTCCCGACACGATATGCACCGCATACCGCAGCAGCAGAGCGAGAACTGCTCCCAGACAGAGTGCAGGAGCAGGCTTCAGGCGGTTGCGGAACACACCGCCAAATCCGAGCATGGTGTAAGCAGCCACATAATCAAGAACAACAATACTGATTCCCGTGATAAGTGCATAATCCTCCGGAACGAAAAATCCCTTGACCGTGCCGAATCCCGTTGCCATTTGCAGAAAACTATATACAAGTGCGGAAAACAACCCCCATTTTACGCCGTGGCGATAGGAGAGCACTACGATCGGCAGCATACTGACGATGGTAATACCGCCGCCGAAAGGCAGCTGGAACGGCTGGAGTACCGAAAGTACGGTTGCAAGTGCCAGCAGAATGCCTGTTTCAACAAGTCGTAATGTATGTTTGATTTGCATAAAAATACCTCCTCGGAGCATGACGGCATACTCCGATCCTAAGAAAATAAAAACAGCCATCGGCATACCGATGGCTGAAAACATTCCCGTTCATTCCCTACGGCGGCATTATCCGCATCAGGTTATGGGTCGAAGTCAAAACTTCCTCTCAGCCTGTCAAAGCTCCCCTTGTACAATATTTAGTTTTATAATTCCTGTCGACCGGAACAATTATAGTATAGCATAGTTTCTCATATATGTCAAGGGATAATTCGCATTTTCTGCCATAAGCGAAATGATACCATACCGTAAAACACCCCCACAAATCTCAAACGACCTGTGGGGGCATGAACAAAATTTAAATTATTCCAGCACCGGATACTGTGCCAGCACCTGCACACCCTTCTGTGCGAGAGCCTTGACAGCGGTATCCACCTTTACTGCATTCATTTCTGCATTCACGATGCATACGGTTTCTTCGTCATCGGAAATGGTTCTTTCCTCAACATCGCCGAATACTTCCGTCAGCAGTGCCATATCCGCAGCCGTGGTACGGAAATAACGCTTTGCAGTGAATGCTGCAAAATCTTCGATGAAATCTGCATTCTCCGCACTATCCCATGTCTGTGCGGAAATGGTACCGTCAAGCTGTACCTGCTCAATCATATCGCCGAGCACTGCACTTGCTGTCGGGAACTTGCCCGCACCACGACCGTAGAACATGGCACGATCAATGCCGTCGCCGTCCACCATCACAGCGTTGAATACATCGTTCACCTGCGACAGAAGATTGCTGTTCTTTACCGCCATGGGCATAACAGTGGGCAGGATCTTTCCGTTTTCGAGAATCTTTACCTGTGCGATCAGCTTGATCGCATAACCGAGCTGTTCGGCAAACTTGGTATCCTTCAGCTCCACCTCACGGATGCCCTTGGTAAATACGGATTCAGGGTATACGTGCTTGCCGAATGCAAGAGAGGACAGAATGCAGATCTTGCGGCAGGCGTCATGTCCCTCTACGTCAGCAGTCGGATCCTTTTCAGCATAACCGAGTTCCTGTGCGAGCTTGAGTGCCGTGCCGAAATCCATATTATCACAGATCATCTTGTTCAGAATGAAATTGGTAGTGCCATTGAGAATACCTGCAATTGCGGAAAAATCATTCGCAGCAAGGCACTTGTGCAGGGGACGGATAATCGGAATTGCACCGCCCACGCTTGCTTCAAAGAAGAAATTGCAGTTATGTTCCTTTGCTGTCTGCAGCAGAATATCGCCCTTCTTTGCCACCAGTTCCTTGTTGGAGGTGGAAACGCTCTTGCCGTGCTCCAGACAAGCCTTTACAAATGTAAATGCGGGCTCAACACCGCCCATGCATTCTGCAACCACAGTAACGTCGTTATCCGCAAGAATCGTGTCGATACTCTTGACAACCTTGTTGCCGTAGGGCTTGTCGGGAAAATCACGCAGGTCGAGAATATATCCCATTTCCAGAGATTTTCCGCATCTTTTCTCAATCAGAGCCTTGTTCTTTTCGAACAGCTCCACAACGCCGGAGCCGACAACGCCGCAGCCCAGAACCGCAAATTTTTCCATTTTCATATCCTCCTAAGGGTTTATTCTCCTGAAAGTATTTTTACCTCAACCACACCATGCACAGCACTGACTACCTGCTGCAGCTGATGGGGCGACTGCACTTCTCCGTTCAGACGCACAGAAAATGTCACGCCTGCAACGCCGTCAATGGGAATATTCTGATTGACTGTCAAAATGTTAGCATCCGCACCATATAGGGCAGAAAGTACACTGGACAGCACACCGGCTTCATCCCGAAGTACTGCGTGCAGGTTAATGATACGCTGTGTGATTTTATCCTCGTAGGAATACACACAGTTTTTATATTTATAATATGCACTTCTGGAAATGCCGACACGCTTGCACGCCGCAGCGGAACTCTTTTCCTCCTTATTGGCGAGCAGCTTTTTTACTTCCAGAACCTTGCCGATGACATCCGGCAGCACGGATGCATCCACCACAATCAGCTGTGTCTGATGTTCCATACAAACCCTCCCGACTTGCAAAACGTCCGTGTAGAAAGTACACTTGTATTCGTACTTTATACTATACCATGTTTTTAATATTTTGTCAAGGGCGATTTCTTTTTTTCGGTAAAGTGCTGAAAACCGCTTGTTTTTTTTGCGTTATGTTATCATATCAGTGCTTTTGGTCACTTTTCTTTGATAAGCTGCCAAAACGATGTTTCATGCCATATACTCCCGTCGAAGGTTGTCTGTGACTGTCCTGTGAATTTGAAAATATATCTTGCATTATTGGCGGATTCATGGTATAATAAAAAGAGCAGTGCTTTTTGGAAGCAGTGCTGCCTGCTGCGTTCGCAGCGAGGAATGAAAGGAGTGAATGCCTGTGAAGGAACAGATACAGAATATCGGCAAAGCGATTGACTTTGTTTCCATTGCAGAACCGAAATTCAAAACCAATACCATTGAAATGATCTTCATGCTTCCTGCGGGAAAGCAGAATAATTCTGCATATGCTCTGCTGGAGGCATTGCTCACATCCACATCCAAGGCTCACCCGACGATTGCGGCAATGTCTAAAAAACTCAGCAGAATGTATGGAGCAAGCCTCAAGGGAAGTACCCTCAAGCGTGGCGATGTCCTGCAGCTTTCGCTGACGGGCAGCGTGATCGCCAATTGCTATGCCCCCGACGGGGAGGATCTGCTCTCCGAACTGACAGAACTGCTGTTGGGATGCTTGTTTGCACCGAATGCGGAAAACGGAGCATTTTCCGAAACGGATTTCCGTATTGAAAAGCAGGATCTGCTCGATGCCATTGAAGCGGAAATCAATGACAAGCGTACCTATGCTACGGATCGGGCCATTGCTGCGGCGTTTGAGGGAGAACCCTTTGCCTATCCGCTTGACGGAACAGCGGAGGACGTGGAACTGCTCACCCCTGCGTCTGTTTATGAAGCCTATAAAAAAATGCTTCGGGAAGCGGTGGTGCGTGTGTATCATGTCGGACCGCAGTATGCACCGGAAATCTGCGAAAGCCTGCAGAAGGCATTTTGCAGCGTGGAACGCTGCCCTGTGGAGCTTACCTATAAAACGCCCAGCCCCTGTAAGAGCGAGCCTGTGAGAGTGACAGAGCCAATGGCAGTGACGCAGTCTAAGCTTGTGGTTGTGTTCAAGGGGGAAGCACCGAAAAAGTATGCCCTGAATCTGATGAATATGATGTACGGCGGCTCACCGTTTTCGATGCTGTTCAACAATGTGCGGGAAAAGATGAGTCTTTGTTACTACTGTTCCAGCCGATTTGTAGCAAGCAAGCAGGCAGTGTTCGTCAGCAGCGGCGTGGAGCTGGAAAATGCCGAAAAGGCACATCAAGCAATCCTTGCACAGCTTGAGGCTGTCCGTCGTGGAGAATTTGACGACGAAATGCTTGAAAATGCAAAACGCAGTGCAGTGAATTCCCTTCACGGCATAGGCGATACGCCGTTTTCCTGCATCAGCTGGAGCCATGCGGGATATTGCGACAATGAAACGAAGAGCATTGCAGAGATCGAAGCAATTTATCAGGGCATGACACGCCAAGACATGATGGACGCTGCCAATGCTCTGCAGGAAGATACCATTTATCTGATGCAGCAGGAGGTGGCACATGAATAGAGAGATCGAAACCATCAGATGCGATAAAACAGGTGAGAGCTGTCTGCGTGTGAAGCATGAGAGCGGTCTGGAGATCTATATCATGGAAATGCCCGGCTATCATACTGCACACGCTCTGTTCGGAACAAAGTACGGTTCCATCAACACCCGGTTCCGTCTGGGCGGTGAGGAGGATTACGCTGAAGTTCCGGAGGGAATTGCACATTTTCTGGAGCATAAGCTCTTTGAAAACGAGGACTGCGACGCTTTTGCACAGTATGCAAGAACCGGTGCGGATGCCAATGCCTACACATCCTTTGACCGCACCTGCTATTTGTTCCACTGTTCCGAAAATTTCGCACAGTCCTTAGAAATTCTGCTCTCCTTTGTACAGGCACCATATTTCACGGCGGAGAGTGTAGCGAAGGAACAGGGCATCATCGGTCAGGAGATCCAGATGTACGATGATGATCCGTCGTGGCGTGTGTTCTTCAATATGCTGCGTAATATGTACCACCACCACCCTGTCAGGATCGACATTGCAGGTACGGTTGAGAGCATCGCACAGATTGATGCGGATCTGCTCTACCGCTGCTACAATACGTTCTACAACCTGCATAATATGGTGCTTTCCATTGCCGGAAATGTGAATGCGGATGAAGTTCTGGAAATCTGCGACAGACTGCTCAAGCCCTGTGATAATCAGGGACTCGAACAGGTATTTCCCGATGAACCCTATGAGGTTGTGAATCCCACCGTGTATGATACTCTTCCGACGGGTGCACCGATTTTCAACCTCGGTTTCAAGCTCAAGCCCCGTTCCGGTCTGGAACTGGTGAAGGCGGAATACCTTGCACTCATGACGATGCAGACGCTGCTGGATACGACATCTGCATTCTATCAGGAAATGACCGAAAAGGGACTGATCAATTCCGAATTTTCCGTGGATGCACCTTTCTCGGGCGATGGTTATTTTGCCATGATCTGCGGCGGTGAATCCCGTGATCCGGAAGCTGTCCGTGACCGAATTTTAGAGGTCATCCGTGATGCAAAGGAGAACGGGTTTGATAGAGAAACCTTTGAGCTGATTCGTCGAACCGCCTATGGTGCGAAGATTCGCAGCGGTGAAAGCGTGGAGGCAAATGCCACCAAGATGCTGGGTGCGTTTATGAGCGGTCTGAAGCCGTTTTCGTCGATGCAGGTGCTGGCAGAGATCACCTATGAGGATGCACTGCAGTTCCTTCGTGACGAAATTGATACGGAAAATGTGACGCTTTCCGTTGTGCAAAGCAAAGGACAGGAGGAATAGACATGACAACAGTAGAAGAACTGGGCTGCAGCAATCTTGACTACAACCAGATCGTATTTCCGAATCTTGGGATTGATGTGACGATCAATCCCACCGCCTTTACACTGTTCGGGTTGGAGATTCAGTGGTATGGCATCATCATCACGATTGGTCTGCTGCTGGCAATGGTGTTCGGATTCCGACAGATGCGTAGCCTCGGTATTGATCCTGACAGAGCCATTGACGCTGTTCTTGGTGGTATCATCGGCGGTCTTGTGGGAGCAAGAGCTTATTATGTGATTTTCAACTGGCATGAGTTTTCCGGAGATCTGCTTTCGATTTTCAATACCCGAAGCGGCGGACTTGCCATTTACGGCGGTATCATTGGTGCACTGCTCGTGGGCGGTGTTGTGGCAAAGCTTCGCAAGGTGAGGATCTTCCCGCTGCTCGATATCGTCGGTACCTGCTTTTTGATCGGACAAGGTGTCGGAAGATGGGGCAATTTCATCAATCAGGAAGCCTTCGGCACGAATACCGACAGCCTGTTCTGCATGACGGGCGGACGGATTCAGTATTGGATCGATCAGAATTATACTGCCATCGGCGATGATTCTCTCAGTGCCATGTATCCCGTGCACCCGTGCTTTTTGTATGAATCGGTATGGTGTCTGCTGGGATTTGTGCTGCTTGCGATTACACTGAAAAAGTGGCGTAAGTTCGATGGACAGATTTTCCTGATGTACATTGGCTGGTATGGACTGGGACGCTTTTTCATCGAGGGACTGCGTACCGACAGCCTGATGATCGGAACACTGCGTGTTTCGCAGGCGTTGGCAGCAATTTGTGTTGTGGCATCCGTTGTCATGCTCATTGTGTTTGGTACCAAGGTAAAACGCATGGGCAGGGATTATGTCTTGTACTGCAATACAGAGGAATCAAAGGAGCTGCTGGCACAGGCTGATGCAAGAGCGGAAGAAGATGCTCGTAAGAAACAGGAGCGTAAGGCGAAGAAGCACGAAACACAGGAAGAATCCACGATCATTCCGGAAGAAGTAACCGAAACGGCTGAAACAGAAGAAACAGCCGAAGAAAATACTGCGGAAACCGCAGAAGACAAACAGGAGGACGAAAACAATGGCAAAACTGATTGACGGCAAGATGATTTCCGCACAGGTAAAGGAACAGGTGCGTGAGGAAGCACAGGCATTGTATGAAAAGCATGGTGTAAAGGCAGGACTTGCAGTGGTAATTGTTGGCAATGATCCCGCATCCCGTGTGTATGTGAACAACAAGAAAAAGGCTTGTGAAGCAGTGGGATTCCAGTCCTTTGAGTATGCACTTCCCGAGGAAACCACACAGGAGCAGCTGCTGGAACTGGTGGAAACCCTGAACAACGATCCGAAGGTGAACGGCATTCTCGTACAGCTCCCTGTACCGAAGCATATTGATGATACAGCAATTATCAATGCCATTTCTCCGGCAAAGGATGTGGATGCATTCCATCCCGAGAACGTAGGTCAGATCATGATCGGTGACTATGCATTCCTGCCCTGCACACCTGCAGGTGTGATGGAGCTGATTGATTCCACAGGTGTTGAGATCAGCGGCAAGAAATGCGTGGTGATCGGCAGAAGCAATATCGTAGGCAAGCCCATGGCAATGCTCCTGCTGCACAGAAGCGGTACTGTCACCATCTGCCACAGCAGAACACAGGATCTTCCGTCCGTGACTCGTGAGGCTGACATTCTCGTTGCTGCCGTTGGCAGAGCGAATTTTGTAACTGCCGATATGGTCAAGGAGGGTGCGGTTGTCATTGACGTCGGCATCAACCGTCTGGATAACGGAAAACTCTGCGGCGACGTGGATTTTGAAGCCGTTGAGCCGAAGGCATCATGGATTACGCCCGTTCCCGGCGGTGCAGGCCCGATGACCATTGCAATGCTCATGAAGAATACTCTGACTGCAATGAAGAAGCAGAACGGATTTGATTAAAAGAAAATGCACCGGTTATTCCGGTGCATTCAGCTTGTAGAAAAAGTGTTTTTTGGCGTTCTTTCAGCCCGCCAAAGGCGGGCTGAAAGAACATATTTATGAGCTTTTTGACAGCCTCAATGCACCGGTTATTCCGGTGCTTTTTTAGTCCTTATCCTCCGTATACCGCAGAATATCCC
>JAZNUR010000097.1:0-72151 GCA_045592405.1 Oscillospiraceae bacterium | reverse complement strand
TTGGCTCACAGAACGACATGGCTACGATCCGACTTATCATGAGACTTGAAAACGTTGGTGTTTCCATCACTGGTAACTCCACTAACCCCACAAGATTCCAGCATCCTGTTGCAGGTACATACAAGAAGGAGCGTACAGATGCAGGCAAGAAGTACTTCTCTGTAGCTTCCGGCGGCGGTACCGGACGTACACTGCATCCTGACAACATGGCTGCAGGTCCTGCTTCCTACGGTATGACTGATACTCTCGGCAGAATGCATTCCGATGCACAGTTTGCAGGTTCTTCTTCCGTTCCGGCTCACGTTGAGATGATGGGTCTGATCGGTGCAGGCAACAACCCCATGGTTGGTATGACTGTTGCTTGTGCAGTTGCAATCGAAGAGGCTATGAAGTAAGATCATTATTTCGCAAAATATAATAAGACTCCTTGAAAAACGTTTTGTTTCTCAAGGGGTCTTTTCATATCAAAAAATGCTGTGACAAGTGGTCACAGCATTTTTTATACTCATACACTTCATAAGACAGAATCCAGTCAATGAATTACAATGCTCATCCGACAGCACCGCCGGCTCCATCTAAAGCTGCAAGATAGAGAATTTCTGCGGCATCCAGAGAATTCACGTCATCATCGAAAGTAACATCTGCACGATCAAGCCAATATTCATCCGGAACTTCAGGAGCAGCACCGGAACCTATTGCAGCAGCATAAACCAGAACCTCAGCAGCGTCAATGGCATTACGCTCCCCATCATTGTTGACATCGCCGTGCAAATAATCCACAATATCTTTGAAACGTATTGTGTATTCGGCATCCACACCGTTTTCCTCAATGCGAAGTGCAAAATCCGTGACGCTATTTTCACCAATATTAACAATCAGAGAATCACCGGAATTGATCTGTTTCCCATCAATATAAATCTTTCCCTTGCCAATCGGAAGCAATGTTACTGTTTCCGTTTGTTCATAGGATGGGAATTCATATATACCATTTTGTAATGCAATATATGAAAGGTAATCACTTTCATCACTCGGTTCAATAAAGAGCAAACTTGAAAGCATGGGTTTTTCTGCCTTGTAATGCATACTGCAAGGTTCGTCAGAATCGCTGCCGTCTATATATGCACTCAGGAACATATCTTCGCCGGTGAATGTAATCGGCTCAGTATACAAAAGTGCTTCTCCACCATTCACACAGTAGTATATATCTCCATCAATACGGCTGGACAAAGAAATTTCTGTACCAATCGGAATTTCATCATCTTCTTCAGAGAAAATCACCTTGTTTGCAGGTTGTGTGAAGGATTTCAGACAGATATTGGCATTAATACCCTCATATCTGAATTTTGTCGGATACTTTCCCATATCATTAAGATACCAGTCGATGTCATCCTGTCCGAGTTCATATTCGCTCTCTTCGAAACTATACCCCACATCATAAAGATCATCCCAAGTGTTTCCGTCTAAGCTGCAAAAGCTTTGTCCCGACTTTCGTGTGTCAGAAAGCAGATCGAACAACACATCCTTTGTGATTTCCTCGGATCCATCGTTGTAGCAAATGGTGCCACAATTCGTACCTGTACATGCCAGATGATACCCAACTTCACCACTGTATTTAACTGTTACTGCATAGGAATCACCGGCCGCAACAAAAACGGGTTCTTCCAAATCAATGGTATGATAACCTACTTCTGATAAATGGCCGGAAGTCACAGGGGAGGGGGTACCGGAACTTGGATTGTTTTCATCGGTTAATCCACTGTATACAATGATTTCGTAATCCTCGTCCACCATGGCTGTGCAGAGCATGACAGCAGTTACATAACAATCCTCTTCTGCAGTGAATACATTCGCTCCATAAATGGATTCATTTCCATCATCATCGTCACCCAGCATTACAGAACTGGAAAAACCATACAAATCATACTGTGCGATATCTTCGTATTTGCTGACAGGACCAGCTTCTAAATAGAAAACGTCCCATATACTCTCATCCTCGTAGGAAATCCAAAAATATCCATAATCTCCCCATTCAGTTCCCCAGCTGTTCTTACAGAGCCATGCACCGTCTGAAGAAGGCTGATGGATAAAGTTTTCCGCAGGGAAATTATCGTCCCATCCTACAATTGCAACAGAATGAGCAAATTCATCTCCGGTTTTGTTACTGCCAACCGCTTCACCACTGCCACCGTAAGTATAACAATAACTGTTTTTATCAGGATCAAAATAGAATTCATCGTGCTCATAGTTGATCGAAAGAACATGTCCCTCATAAATTGCATTCTTGACAGCCTTAATTTGATCTTTAAAATCAGAAGCATTCTGCCAGTACGGCATCTTAATACAATTCGTTGCCTGACAATAACGTGCATTACGCCAGTCATCTGCTGTATAACCGCATCCCTCGATCTCAGAGTTGCCATACCAATAGTCCTGATATGCTTCGTTCACACTTCCCACACCGCTCATCAGCATAGCAGAAGTGTAGTGGTATAAGCCTCCTTCGTAAAACAGGTTATGCTTATTCTCATCATCAGGTTCCCAAGGAAATCCGAATTCATCACAATAGGTAGCATAGGCAAGAATCCATTCAGAAAGATCAACCGTGGGATCTTCTGCGATCATAGAGCTTTCGAGAGAGGCAAGAGCAGAAAATGACCAGCAAGTGCCATAATCCCACTGATCCTTTACCGCTGTCACAAGTCCCTGTTCACGTAAATCATACCGTTCGGGCAGGACGGCATTTTTTGCCTTTTCAGAGATTCCTCCATAAAAGTTGACATAATTACGTTGTGCCCCCTCTGCAAGCATCGCCATTTTGCTTCTGGTTGAATGCAGGGGTTGATGATCCACATACAAAGCGGATGCAGGGATTCCACCTAGCTGTACTGCAAGGAATGCACTGATTACAAGTGCCTTGATACGATGTTTTTTCATAACTCATCCTTTCTGCTGAATGCGGTGTCTCTTTGTCAAAAATGGATTGCTCGAAAGAGTTGACCACCCTTGACGCATTAACGCATTACGAAAATATGTAGAATAAATACATTAAGTACTATAAATAAATATACAATATTCCTGTTTGAATGTCCCCACCCATTTTTGAAAATAGTGTGGGAAACATATTGAAAACAGAAATTTCATCTATTTCATGTCGAATTCGAATTACAAAAACGTATGATTTATCATTTGTTATCCTTGTAATACAGCATACAATGACAGTAACCCTCAAAATTCGGATCAGCGATCTGTTCACGAAATTCTTTACAAATGCATTTGTTCTCGTCAGTTCGTTCAAGTCTGCACGGACAGTATCCGCCGGTTTGCTTCAAACCTTCCTTAACCTGATTGACGATTTCTTGATTTTCATTCAATTTTACAGCCATGAGAACCTCCTTATCAAAAACGCCGGCAAAATCCTGCCGGCGTTTACAGAAAACAAATTATTCTACGATGGGACCTTCGCCCTCAGCAGCGGGCTGACCTGCACCTGCGTCATCCATACCCGAAACTGTGAAGTTGACTTCAACAGTTGTCCAAGCATTGTAAGAAGACGGATCAATGATCTGTGCGGAGTAATCATCGGTATTGTCCACAAGAGGCTGGCTGGCATCGGAATCCTTGAACAGCGGACCATCTGCAGTTCTTGCATCACCCGGCAATGTATTTACATAGGAATTGTAAATGTTGGAACGAATGCAGCCTTCTTCGGTATTGGTAACATTCTTCTTCACCATTTCGATTTCTTCACCGTCAATCACGATGCTGTCAATGGTAATGATGGCGTCGGGACAAACTGTTTCGCCATCCTTGATGATAACAGCTGTAAATACCACACCGCTGGGAGTAACTTCACCGTTTACATCGCCTGTTGTGTCGTAACGGAAGCCGTTGGTATCAGCAGTTACGCTGACAGTATAGGAACCATTTCCGGTAATATCTGCAACACCTGCATTGTAAGCCAGCATATTTTCTTCCTTGCCCATGTACTGAATCCACCACTGGGAATCAGCAATCGCAAGATAAGCCTGACCGGGCTGCGGAACTACCTTCTGCTCAAGCTGGGGCTCAGTTGCTTGTGTTACTTCTTCAGGCTCTGCTTCTGTCGTTGCCTCAGTGGTTGCTTCTGTTGTAGCTTGGGTTTCAGCAACGGATTCCGGCTGAGATTCTGTCCCGCCATTGCACGCCGTAAAAGCACCGCACATCAGTGTAACTGCTATCAGTGCAGCAAAATACTTCTTCATTTTCATAAATACTCCTCTTTTCTGCATTTCCATTCGTTAACAGGTATATTTTGGAATTTCATCCAAATTCCTGTGTTACTATAATCATACACGATTTTTTTAAAAAGTGCAATATGCAAAACGCACAAATTTAAAAACAAAGAAGTATGATCCGCTGTCACTATTGCACAAAATAGGTGTACAAAATAACACAAAAAGTGTATTATTTAAACATCTTCCAGCTCGCACAATTCCAAAAAGCATTCTTCTGACTGAATTTTTGCCTGTTCCAACTCCGCACAAACATCATGCATTTTCTGATAATCCGTACAGATCTCCGGAAGTGTAAGATTTGTTTCGAGTTCAGAAATCTTCTGATCCAGTTGTTCAATTGTCTGTTCGAGTTCTCTGATGCGATTGCGTCTTGCTGCATCCGCACTACGCTGAGCCTTTGAACGATGTGGTGCTGCTGCCTTCGGTTTTGTTTGTACAACAGCTTGCTGTGCCGCTGCAAGAGCAGCGGATTTGAGTTTTGCCTTTTCTTCCAGATATTGCTCAAAACCGTAGGGATGCAGAATCGCAGCATTTTCTGTCAGCTCCAGAATCTGTGTTGCAAGCCGTTTGAGGAAGTAACGGTCATGGGAAACAAACAGCAGTGTTCCGGTATAGGCATCCAAAGCCTCCTCCAGCACTTCCTTCATTGGAAGATCAATATGGTTCGTCGGTTCGTCAAGGAGCATCACATTTGCGTGTTCAAGCATGAGGAGTGCAAAGCACACTCTCGCACGTTCGCCGCCGCTCAATGCAGAAATCCGCTTGAATACATTTTCACCTGTAATGCGAACTTGCCCGAGAATGCCTCGTATTTCGCCATCCAGCATTGCGGGGAATCTGTCATGCAGCTCGTCGATTACAGTGTTATCCGGATTCAGATTTGTACTCTCCTGATCAAAATACGCAAGCTTTACATTCTTGTTGAATCGGATGAGTCCCTGATGGGGAAGCAGATTCATAATTTCCTTGAGCAGCGTCGATTTGCCGATGCCATTTACTCCGACAATGCCCAGCTTTTCACCCCTGCGGATCGCAAAGCTGATATTCCGAAGCAGTGTTTTTCTGTCAAGCCCTTCACCTACGGAAATATCCGCATCCCTTACCTCCAACACATCCAGAGGGGGTTCCACTTCATAGGAGAATTTCAGATTTGCTCGTTTTTCATGCGTAACGGGCTTTTCAATTCGTTCCATGCGGTCAAGCTGTTTCTGACGGCTCTGTGCACTTTTGGAAGTGGATGCACGTACTAAGTTTCTTGCAACGTAATCCTCAAGCTTGGCAATTTCCTTTTGCTGCAGAGCATATTCCTTTTCCTGTCGTTCCACAGCAGCTGCTTTCTGCACGGTATAGGAGGAATAATTTCCTTTGAATCTTGTCAGTTTACCACGTTCAATTTCACAGATAGAGGTTGCAAGTTTATCAAGAAAGTAACGATCATGGGAAACGATCAGCAATGCCCCCTTGTAACTCTGCAAGTATTCCTCCAGCCATTGTATCGTTTCAAAATCCAGATGGTTTGTAGGTTCATCAAGAACCAGAAGATTCGGAGCTTCCAGCAAAAGCTTGGTGATGGCAAGTCTGGTTTTCTCACCGCCGCTGAAGCTTGACACTTCCCGATGAAATTCCGGTTCGGTGAATCCCATGCCGTGCAGTACCGTCTTGATTTTCACGTCGATCTGATAGCCGTCATTTGCCTCAAACCACGCCATCATGCGGTCATATTCCGCAGCAATTTCCATATTGCCGCTTTGCATTTGCTGTTCCGCTTCCCGCATTTTCTCCTGAGTTTCCAGAAGTGCTGCGAAAACACCACGCATCTCCTCCCAGACTGTCTTTTCTGAGTCCAGTGCAGCGGACTGTGCCAGATATCCCACGGAAGTTCTTGAACCACGGATAATGATACCTTCGTTCTCCGTCTCACGATCGGGAAGAACCTCACCAAGCAGAATCTTCAGCAGCGTGGATTTACCACAGCCGTTCGCACCAATCAAACCGATTCTGTCCTGATCGTCAATCTGCAAATTGACATTGGAAATCAACGGAATGCCATTATATATTTTATGAATGTTAACTGCTTTTAAAAGCATCGTTCTCACCCCTTATTTACACTAAATTTAATTATAACAGGAATTACGAAGAATGTCAAATATTTTTGCGTTTCTGTCAGAAAACCATTGACTTTCGTACAGAAATCATCTATAATAATAGAGTCGAAAAAGGAGGCATACCATGAAACGAATTCTGACAATTCAGGATATCTCCTGTGCAGGGAAATGCTCCGTTACAGCTGCATTGCCGATTCTGTCAGCAATGGGGATTGAAACTGTAATTCTTCCCACAGCAGTACTGTCCACACATACTGCATTCAATGATTATACATTTCTTGATCTGACAGCACAGATGCAGTCCATTGCCGACCAATGGAAACAGCAGAGGATCGAATTTGATGCGATCTATACCGGCTATCTCGGATCGGTGGAACAGGTAGCGATCGTGCAGAACATCATCTCACAGTTCCGAAATGCCGAAACATCTGTTTTTGTGGATCCGGTACTTGGGGACTTCGGTAGACTGTACAGTGGCTTTTCCGACGAGTTTCCACGACATATGCAACAATTGTGCAAAGTAGCGGATATCATTGTGCCGAACATGACAGAAGCAGCGTGTCTATTGGGAGTACCGTACCCCAACGACGGCTATGACGAAAGCTATGTTCGTGATATTCTGCTGAAGCTTTCCGATTTTGGAACAAAAATGGTAATCCTTACCGGTGTCAGCTTTGCGGAAAGCGAAGTCGGATTCATGGGATACGATGCTGTCCGCAAGCAGTATTTCTCTTATTTTCATAAAAAATTCCCCCAGCAGTTTCATGGCACGGGGGATGTATTTGCAAGCACCTGTGTCGGTGGTCTGCTTTGCGGAATGTCACTCGAACAGTCTGCAAGACTTGCAGAAGACTTCACCTTGGAAAGTATCCGTGCAACCGCAGTTGCAGACGACGCAAGATGGTATGGTGTACATTATGAAGCAGCCTTTCCATATCTGTTCCGAAGACTATATTCCGGTTTTTAACAGAGATTTCGCCGCACCTGTGACATTGAGGTGCGGCGTTTTAAAGTATTGAAAAATACTGTCAGATTTTGCAACTTTTTGTATAAATCGACGAAATTTCTGAAAAATTTTAAAGTTTCAATTTTACTATTGAAAATCCAAAAAGAATGACGTATAATAATGATAGTGGGATGAAACTGAAGGCAAAATGTTGCAAAACCCATGGTTTTTTTGGTAGAAAAACGCACATTTTCAAACAAGTTTTCCACAAAATCTAAAAATAGAGAAAAGAACAAGAGGCAGTACAAAATGATTTTTTCCAGCTTAATTTTCATTTACTTATTTCTGCCGCTGTGCCTGATCAGTTATGCAGCGGTAAAGCAGATCCGGTATCGAAATTTGATACTGGTTATTTTTTCGTTGATTTTCTATGCGTGGGGCGAACCGACACGCATTGTATTTTTACTGCTGAGTGCATTTCTCAACTACTTTTTCGGACTTGGTGTTGCACGCTATAAAAACAAAGCCGGCAAAGCGATACTTGGCTTAAGTCTTGTTTATAATATTGGCATGATCGGTGTATTCAAGTACAGCGGCTTTCTGATGGAAAATATCAATGCCATCTTTGGTGCTGAATTTCCCGTACCGCAGATTGCACAGCTTGTCGGAATCAGCTTTTACACATTCCAAGTCATGTCCTATGTCATTGACTGTTACTGGGAAAAGGTGGAACCGCAACGCAATATGTTGAATTTCCTGCTCTACGTTTCGTTGTTCCCACAGCTGATTGCAGGTCCGATCGTCCGTTACAGCACCATTGCCGAGGAAATCAATGACAGGCATACTACCCTCGAAGATCTCAGCTGTGGTCTGACAAGATTTGTGATCGGTCTGGCAAAAAAAGTGATACTGGCAGATCAGCTGTTCCGTATTGTTGACGATTCTCTCGGTTCGGGAATGGAAACGCTGACCGTTGTCGGAACATGGTATGGTGTGATTATTTATTCGCTGTATATCTATTTTGACTTTTCCGGCTACTCCGATATGGCAATCGGACTGGGCAGAATCTTCGGTTTCCACTTTGATGAAAACTTTAATCATCCGTTCCTTTGCAAAGATATTACGGAATTCTGGCAGAGATGGCACATTTCTCTTGGGTCATTCTTCAGAGATTATCTGTTGCCGCTTTCGTTCTTTGGCGTCCGCAATAAATACCTGAGTCTGTTCATGGTATGGCTCTGTACCGGAATCTGGCACGGTGCAAGCTGGAATTACGTGATCTGGGGCTTGTATTATGGTATGTTTATCATGATCGAAACAAAAATCGGCAAGAAGAAAATGCGTGCCATTCCTTTGTGGATCAGACATATCTATAATAAGCTTGTCATTATCATAGGATTCGGTATTTTCTACTTTGAAGATCTGGGCGAATTGGGACTTTTCCTGAAGAATCTGACACTATTCAATTCCAATGGTTTCTTTGGCATCTACGAGCAGGCTTCGTTCTGCAATAATCTCTTCTTGATTATTGTAGCGATTATCTGCACATTTCCGATTTTGGAGATACCCAAGAAATTATCCGATCGCTCACTGCGTGCAAAGATGGCAGTTTCTTTTACAGGAACAATCGTCAGTGTCGTGCTTCTTCTTTTGAGCAGTATCCTTCTGGTGGATGCCACAACCAAGGCATTCCTGTATTACAGGTTTTAAGGGGGTGGGATGATGAATCAGAAACAGAATCGTGCTGCTGCACCCAGAAAACGTAAAATCAATAAAAAACGTATGGTTGACCACTGGACACATAGTTTTAACGTTATGGCACTGCTTATTTGCATGGCTGTAATTGCTGTGTTCATGGTGCTTGCAGAAAGGCCGACAAAATCTGAGGAAGAAAACCGTGACTTGACAAAATGTCCGAAATTTTCAATTTCCTCCTACCTTGACGGTACCTTCACTTCTCAGTTCGCACAGTTCTATAATGACACTGTACCGATGCGAAGCACCTTCAAGGCTATGATATCCGATTTTCGTGCGAATCTCGGCATTCCCTATGATGATGGCGTTATCATCATCGGAAACATTCCGACCATCGAGAATAAACCCGAAGAAACAACGGAACCTTCCGAAACTGAGCCGACTGAGGAAACAACACTTGCAACGGAGGATTCCACACAGGAAACAAGTCCAACTGAAACGACTGAGATGACCGAAACCACGGAAGCCACCACCGAACTTGAAGAAGAGGAGGATTATGAAGGCGAGATCGCCAATAATATCCTCATTGTTAAGGATCGTGGTATCATGCTATACGGCGGTGGTTTTGCAAACGGTCAGAAATATGCAGAAACACTGAATCAGTATAAAGCGGAACTTGGTGAAGGTGTGAATGTCTATTCTCTTGTTGCACCGACAGCGGTTTCCTATTATCTCCCGAAGAAATATGCATCATCCACTGCAAGTGAGCTGGAAAATATCAACCATATTAACAGCTTCTTCAATGGTGTGCAGCCTGTGGATGCTTACTCCATTCTGGGAGAGCATAAAAAAGAGGCAATTTATTCCAGAACTGATCACCACTGGCAGCCGCTTGGTGCATACTACGCAGCACAGGCGTTTGCGGAAACTGCGGGTGTTCCGTTTGCAGAACTTTCCGAATATGAAACTGTACAAAAGGATGGATATGTCGGAACGCTTTATGGTTATACTAATCATGCGGTATTCAAGGACAATCCCGAACCGTTTATTTACTATAAACCGAAAAATCAGTATACAACGACATATTATAACACAGACATGACAAACGAACGTCAGGGCAATCTGCTGATCAATCTTGATAATGTCGCAAATTCCAGCTGGTATCTCGTATTCATGGGCGGTGATGAACGCATCACCCATGTTACAACCGACTGTACCAACGGCAGAAAGCTGATGATCATCAAGGACAGCTACGGAAATGCCCTTGTACCTTGTCTTACCCAGTCCTTCTCAGAGATCTGGGTTGTAGATATGCGGTATTTCAAGCCCGGTGTGATTGACTTTGTAAAGGAACATGGCGTTACCGATGTGCTCTTTGCAATGAACACGTACAGTGCAACAGGCGGTAATTCCAAAAAGTTACAGAAAATTATGCATTGATGACTGCCCCTTTCCTTGCCTGGCAGGGGAAGGGGCAATTTTTATGGAGGATTTTATGCTGCAGGAACTATGTTATCCGTTTGACAGTGCACTGCTTTTGCAGAAACGCCGAAAGCTGCTGCGTACTCTTAAAGAACAGGAAAGCGGTGCGGTAAAGCTTCGTATCGCTGTTCTGGGTGGTTCCACAACAAGTGATATTATCTTGATGCTGGAACTTTTTCTTCGAAACCGTGGCATTGTCCCCGAGTTCTGGCAATCGGAATATGCCCAGTACTGGAACGACGCCATGTTTGAGAATCCCTCTCTGGAGGAGTTTAAGCCGGAACTGATCTTCATCCACACATCTTCACGAAATGTACAGGAATATCCGCAGATCGGTGACAGTGCAGAAGTAGTGGAACATAAGCTGGAACAGGCGTACTCACATTTTTCTCAGATGTGGGATCGTTTAATGCAGGTATATCAGTGTCCCATCATCCAGAATAATTTTGAAATGCCGCTGACACGACTGCTTGGCAACCGTGAGGTTGGGTGCATACATGGAAGAATTGATTTCCTGACGCAGCTTAATTGCCGTTTCTATGAATATGCCAAAAAGCATAGTAATTTTTATATTCACGACATTAATTACCTTTCCGCTTCCTACGGACTGGAAAAATGGCTGGAACCGTCCTACTGGCATCTCTATAAATATGCCCTCTGCGTTCCCGCTATCCCGGAGTTTGCTTATAATCTTTCCAACATTGTTTGTTCTCTCATGGGAAAAAATAAAAAAGTACTTGCTTTGGATCTGGACAATACCCTTTGGGGCGGTGTTATCGGCGATGACGGACAGGCAGGAATTGAAATCGGACAGGAAACCTCCGTCGGTCAAGCATATGCACAGCTGCAGGGTTATCTGAAGGCACATAAGGATCTGGGAGTGCTTCTGACAGTTTGTTCCAAGAATGATTACGAAAACGCCATCTCCGGTCTGGAACACCCCGATGGTGTACTGAAACCCGAGGACTTTGTCTGCATCAAAGCCAATTGGGAGCCGAAATCCATGAACATCGCCGATATGGCACAGGAACTTACGCTTCTGCCGGAAAGCTTTGTTTTTGTGGATGATAACCCTGCCGAACGTGCCATTGTACAGGCACAGCTGCCGGATACCGCCGTAATTTCCTTTGATTCCGTTGAGGAATGTATGCTGGCTCTGGATAGAAGCGGTTATTTTGAAGTGACGACACTTTCGGGGGATGATGCAAAGCGTAACGCAATGTATCAGGCAAACGCACAGCGTCAGGCAGCACAGCAGAAATTTGCAAATTATAAGGATTTCTTGTTGAGCCTTGATATGAAAGCCGAAATCCGTGATTTTGATCCTGTGCATCTTCCCAGAATTACCCAATTGACCAATAAGAGCAATCAGTTCAATGTAACAACAAAGCGTTATACGCAGGCAGAAATGGAATCTGTAGCAGAGAGCAAGCAGCATATCCGCCTTTATGGAAGGCTTGAGGATAAATTTGGCGACAATGGTATCGTATCCGTTGTAATAGGCAGAAAGGAAGAGGCAGCACTTCGTGTGGAACTGTGGCTGATGAGCTGCCGTGTGCTCAAGCGGGATATGGAGTTTGCAATGCTGGATTCCCTCGTCATGGAATGCCGTAAGCAGGGTATTAAAGAAATTTACGGCTATTACTTTCCCACCAAGAAAAATGCAATGGTAGCCGAGCTGTTTGGAACATTCGGCTTTACACAGATTTCAAAGGATGAGGATGGAAACAGCATCTGGAAGCTGGATACCGAAGGATATACACAAAAAAATGAAGTCATTGCCGTATCCGCAATGACCGCATCAAAATAACAGGAGGACAATAACTATGAACAGAGAACAGGTAAAAGCAAAGCTCACAGAGGTATTTCGGGACGTGTTCGATGATGACGAGATCGTTCTGACAGATGCAACATCCGCAAAGGATATTGAGGATTGGGACAGCCTTGAGCATATCAATTTGATTGCAGCGGTGGAAAAGGCATTCCGTATGCGTTTTACAATGCGTGAGGTAAGCGGTATGAAAAATGTTGGTGAGATGCTAGATATTCTCATGGAAAGAGCAAAGTAATCAAAAACCCGTTTCTGTGCTCAGAAACGGGTTTTTGTTAATCCATTGCAATTTCCAGCCCCACCGGACAATGGTCACTTCCCAGAATATCGGGATAGATTTTCGCATCAACGATTTTGTCCGCAATGCGGGTTGAAACGAGGAAGTAGTCAATTCTCCATCCCACATTACGTTCTCTGGATTTGAACATATACGACCACCATGTATAAGCATCCTTCAGGTCCGGATACAGATAACGGAAAGAGTCTGTAAAACCGCTTTCCAGAAGCTCTCCGAACTTGCCGCGTTCTTCGTCCGAGAAACCGGCATTCCCCACATTGGTTTTCGGGTTTTTCAGGTCGATCTCCTTATGTGCAACGTTCAGATCACCGCACAGGATGATCGGTTTCTTCTTGTCAAGCTCCGAAAGGAATGCCCGCAGATCATCTTCCCACTGCATACGGTAATCAATGCGTGCAAGCTCCCTTTGAGCATTCGGAACATAGAGATTCACCAGAAAGAACTTGTCATACTCACACACAATGGCACGACCTTCATCCATGTGCCTCTCAAAGTTGAACGTTACGGAAATGGGTTCGTTTTTAGTGAAAACTGCTGTACCGGAATACCCTTTTTTCACCGCACTGTTGAAATACTGAAGATAGCCCTCAAAGGAAGTCGTAACCTGTTCGGGCTGCATTTTCGTTTCCTGGATGCAGAAAATATCTGCATCCAATTGCTTGAAACTTTCCTCAAAACCTTTTGTCAGACACGCACGAAATCCGTTGACATTCCATGAAATCAGTTTCATTGCATCTTCGATCTCCTTTACGATAATCTGTCCATCTTTTTTGCAATTTCTGCGATATTCTGTTCAACACCAAGACTTCCGATTACGGAAGTCAGGATAATATCCTTAGCATCACTGAAGGAAATATCATGATCCTCGCTGAAATGCTTGATCATCACATACAGATCCTCTGCATTTGCAGAAATGATTTTCATATCAAATCGTTCTAAATACCGCATATCGCCTTAACTCTCCAAAAATGCCACAAACGCCTTGTAAGCAGCATAAACGTCCGTTTTCGCAACCATTTCATAGGGAGCGTGCATCGAAAGTACAGGTACTCCCACATCTATCGTGTCAATATTAAGATTTGCAAGATACGCAGCAACTGTACCGCCGCCGCCCATATCTACCTTGCCGAGTTCACCCGTCTGCCAAATTACATAGTTTGCATCAAAGAGACGACGAATTTCACCAACAAACTCAGCGGATGCGTCAGAAGTACCGGACTTGCCCCTTGCACCAGTGAATTTTGTTACGCATACACCATGATTGAAGTATGCACAGTTGTTTCGTTCCAGAACATCGGAGAAGGTCGGATCATAAGCTGCATTTACATCAGCGGACAGGCATTTTGATGCTGACATTACGGTTCTGCCGTTTGCACCAAAGCATTCTGCGAGGTCATACATAAAATATTTGAGGTAGGCGGAACACAGTCCCGTGTTGCCATCACTGCCTGTTTCTTCCTTGTCCGTCAGAATCGTAACACCTGTAAAGCGGGGAGCGGTGCATTTGAGAGCCGCTGCAAATGCAGTGTAAGCACATACACGATCATCATGACCATAGGCACCGATCATGCTGCGGTCAAATCCAACATCCTTCGCTTTGAACGCAGGAACCGCCTCAAGTTCTGCGGAAATGAAATCATCTTCAATGATACCGTATTTTTCATTCAGAATATCCATGATCGCAAGCTTGACAAGATTGCTCTCACTGTCATCCTTGAAAGGGCGTGAACCTACAACAATGTTCAGTTCTTCTCCTTTGATGCCCTCGTTCAGTGTACGTTTCATCTGATTTGCCGCAAGATGGGGGAGGAGATCGGTGATACAGAATACTGGATCATTTTCGTCCTCGCCTATGCATACTTCCACTGTGCTGCCATCACTGCGGACAACAACACCATGCAGAGAAAGCGGCATTGCAGTCCACTGGTACTTCTTGATTCCGCCATAATAGTGCGTTTTGAAAAATGCAATTTCCGTATCCTCATACAGCGGATGCTGTTTCATGTCAAGTCTTGGAGAATCAATGTGTGCCGCATTCAGACGCACACCGTTTGTAATCGGCTCCGTACCGATGGTAGCCATAATAATAGCCTTACCACGATTGTTCACATAAATTTTATCGCCTGCTTTCAGCTCCATACCGGGAGTGAACTTTCGGAACCCATTTTCCATCAGAGCAGATTCTACAAAATTGACAGCCTCACGCTCCGTCTTTGCCCTGTCCAGAAATACCTTATAATCCTCGCAGAATGCATCACAAGCAGCCAGTTCCGTATCTTCCATACGCATCACAGCGTGTTTGGATTTTGAAAGCAGAGCTTCTTTTTTCTGCTGAGCAATTGATTTTTCCTTTTCCATAATATAACCGCCTTTCAAAAATGTGTGTTGTCTGAAATGATTTGAATAGGATACCCCACCAAAGGTGGGGTATTTACGTTATTCAGACAAACGATTAATTCGATGTATGATATTTAGTATGATAGTAAACCTTGATTTTATCCACAACTTCCGCAGTTAATTCAAAAAGCTGTTTGCAGTCCTCGTTGTTATGGATCACATAATCCGAATGACCAATAAAGAAATCCTCATCAAGCTGAGCATTCATGCGATCGTGAGCTTCTTCTCTGGTCAATGCATCACGCTTCATAATACGCTCGCATCGCAGTTCCGGCTTGGCAACCACGGAAATGATCAGATCGCAGAAATCCGCTGCCTGACTTTCAAAAAGTGTAGGTGCATCAAGAAGTATGAATTTATGGCCTGCTGCGGAAAAATAGCTGATTTTTGCCAGAATTTCCTCGGTAATAAAAGGATGACAAATACTATTGAGACTTTCCAGATTACGCTTATTGGTAAAAGCGAGTTTCGCCAGAGCCTTGCGGTTAAGTGTGTTGTCCGTATTTCGGATCGGATCGCCGAAATAATCAAACAACTCTTCAAGACAGGGCATACCCGGCTCTACAATTTTTCTGGAAATGTGATCAGCATCAATCAGTGTAAATCCATTTTCCACAAAAATTCCGGAAACCGTACTTTTACCGGCACCGGTCTGACCGGTCAGACCGACAACCCATGTTTGTTTGTCATGGCTCATAGCGTTATCACCTCAAATCCTGCCGCACGCATCAGACGGTTGTAAACGGAAAGATCCGCACCGCTTTTCTTTGGCATACGAACATATACTATTTTCGCTTTCTGCTCATCCAGCTGACGGAAACGCAGGAACAGATAACGTGCCTGTTCCTTAGCAACGTCGCCGTAACGCAGAAATGGAACACCCGGAATATCCGGATCAGAATCAAAAAGCAGACAATACGTACCTTCTTCATAGTGGGAAAGTACAAATTCTGTAAAAGCTTGAAAATCCGGTGCATCTACAGGAATAATTACAGTATCCGGAGCATAGTGACGATATTTCATACCGGGGGATGCAACGACTGCACTCGGATCAATCTGTTTAAAAATGGCTTCGTCCACATAAACACGTTCAGCATACGGTGACAGATCCTCAGGAGAGATCATTCCAGGACGCAGAATATGAATCGTTTCCGCATCATCAAAGCAAATGACCGTCGATTCGACACCAACTTCACATAGTCCGCCGTCAATCACAGCGGAAATTCTGCCATTCATGTCATCCATTACGTGTTCTGCAGTAGTGGGACTCGGAGAACCGGACAAATTAGCGGACGGTGCGGCAATCGGGCATCCCGACTGTTTGATCAATTCCAAAGCAACAGGATGTGACGGCATACGAATGCCGACAGTATCCAAGCCTCCGGAAGTTACTGACGGAATGCAATCACGTTTTGGGAGAACCATTGTCAGCGGCCCCGGCCAGAATGCCGCTGCAAGCTTCTTGGCAATTGGAGGAACATTCGCAGCAATATCCTGCATCATTGTAAGATCACTGATGTGTACGATCAATGGATTATCAGCAGGTCTGCCTTTAGCAGCGAAAATGTTCCTGACGGAATTTTCATTTCTGGCATCTGCACCAAGTCCGTAAACCGTTTCCGTAGGGAATGCAACAAGCTCTCCATTGCGGATAAGTTCTGCGGCTATCTGTATTTCTTCGGTTGTGCTCTGTAAAAATTTAGTCATCATGATCCTGTCCTGCAAGCTTTGCCGCCTGATCGGCAGTGGCAAGAGCGTCAAAAATTTCATCGAGATCGCCGTTAAGAATGCTTTCCAAACGATACAGCGTCAGTCCGATGCGATGATCCGTCATACGTCCCTGTGGATAATTGTATGTGCGGATACGTTCAGAACGATCACCCGTACCAACCTGCATCTTTCTTTCAGATGCGATCTTGTCCGTCTGTTCCTGCTGCAAGGTTTCAAATAATCTTGCACGCAGGACTTTCATCGCCTTGTCTTTATTTTTATGCTGGCTGCGTTCATCCTGACATTCCACGATCACGCCCGTGGGAAGGTGAGTGATACGCACCGCAGATTCGGTTTTATTAATATGCTGACCGCCCGCACCACTGGCACGGAATACGTCGATCTTGAGATCGGCAGGGTTAATTTCCAGTTCAACCTCGTCAGCTTCCGGAAGAACTGCCACTGTAACTGTGGACGTGTGAATACGTCCCTGTGATTCGGTTTCGGGAACACGCTGTACACGGTGTACACCGCTTTCATATTTCATACGGGAATAGGCACCTCCACCCTCAATGGAAAAGCTGATTTCCTTGTAGCCGCCAAGTTCAGTAGGATTGGCATTGAGGATCTCCTGCTTCCAGCGATGGGATTCCGCATACATACTATACATACGATAAAGGGAATTTGCAAAAAGGGAAGCCTCTTCACCGCCGGCACCGCCACGAATTTCAATAATAACGTTTTTGTCATCATTCGGATCTTTAGGAAGGAGCAGGATCTTGAGTTCCTGCATCTGTTCTTCGAGCTGCTCCTTTGCCTCTTCCAGCTGAAGCTGTGCCATTTCCTTGAGTTCTGCGTCCAGTGAGCCGTCAGCGAGCAGTTCTTTTGCTTCATCCAACTCCGCCTGTGTTGCCTTATAGCCCCGAAATGCCTCAACGATTGGTGTAAGGTTTTTGTATTCCTTCATAAACGCCGTGTACTTATCACGATCATTGATAACATCGGGATCGGAGAGCTGGGTGTTGATATCTTCATATTTCTGTTCCATCTGCAAAAGCTTTTCGAACATAACGGGAATCACCTTTCTGTTTTCATTTTCGGGAAAGATTTAATCAATTTCATCCTTATGAATGACCTGTTTGATATATTTTTCGATTTTATGCCTTGGCACCATAAATTCTCTGCCGCAGCCTGTGCAGCGAAGACGAAAGTCCATGCCGGCTCTTAATACTTCCATTTCTCTGGAGCCGCAAGGGTGCTGTTTTTTCATCAGCAATCTGTCCTGCAGTCTGATATCCATGTCAAAACAGTCCTTTCCTGCATTATGTGCAAATGCATTTGTCGCCATTCTATATTATAACGCATTTCTGAAAAAAAGGCAATATTTAGTTATCATATTTTTTAGAATTTGTTCAATAATGATAAAAAAGAACCCATTATCCTATGCAGGGTGATGAAAAAAAGGTGTTAGGTGAGGAAAAAAGTATGGAACTATGCAGAATTCGGGGAGAATTTGAGGCTGTGGAACTGGCGGAACTTGCTGCCGGAAGAATACGCCGCAGTGTCCGCGGTGTGCACCGGACATTCGTGCAGCCGATCGGAAGAGCAGCAGAATCTTTTACCGGAAAACAAAAGTATACAATACTGCCTGCGAATTTACGGATGGCAAATTACGCAACAGCAGTCATGGTATCGGATATGAGTGACGATGTACTGCCGGAACCCATGTACCGCAAATCTGCGGAGCTGCTTGTACTGTGTGACGCAGATACTGCTGGTGCAGCGGAAGCAATCATTCATGCAGCCGGTGCTGTGAAAGTACGGAAATCGTGAAAATACGACAGATAATTCACTTGACAAGCCTGTAAAAATATGGTAGCATAAAATAGAAGAGTGATGAAGGGAAGTATCGGAACATTATGTTCACCTGCTGCAGCATATTCCAAGTTACAGCCGCATACGCTGTGATGGGGGCATAATGTTCCTCAAATAATATATCGGAGGTCAAAATATGATGACATTATTCTATCCGGAAGGGGCACTGCTGGATTCTCCAGAGAATACAGCTGCGATTTCAAGTGTACAGGGTTTGCTGCAGGCACAGGCAAGCGGACGCATTCTGGAAGCAAAAGTTACGATGTGTGACAGCAACCATAATTTGTGGGTAAGTTTGCCTTGTATCAAAGGCATGATTCCACGTGAAGAAGGTGCAGTCGGCATTGCAGAGGGTGAACTCAGAGATATTGCCCTGATCGCCCGTGTCGGAAAACCGGTTTGTTTCCGTGTGCTTCGCATTGAAAACGACGAATCCGGCACCCCCGTTGCGATTCTTTCCAGAAGGGTTGTGCAGGAACAGTGCAGCGAGCAGTTTTTGACAAAATTATCTCCAGGAGATATTATTGATGCAAGAGTAACGCATCTTGAACCATTCGGAGCATTTGTGGATATTGGATGCGGTATTGTGTCCATGGTACCGATTGACGCTATTTCTGTTTCAAGAATCTCACATCCTTCCGATCGCTTCACCGTCGGACAGAGTGTAAGAGTCATTATTAAGGCAGTGCAAGGCAAGCGGATCTGTCTGTCGCATAAGGAGCTTCTGGGAACTTGGGAGGAAAATGCCCAATTATTCCATGTGGGAGAAACCACCTGCGGCATTGTCCGCTCCGTCGAGAAATATGGTGTATTTATTGAACTGATGCCAAACCTTGCGGGACTTGCCGAACTTCGTCATCCCGTGCAGGTAGGACAGCGTATCAGTGTCTACATCAAGGCTCTGATTCCCGAAAAGCTAAAAGTAAAGCTGATCATGGTGGATATCTGTGAAGAAGAAAGCAAACCTGAACCCATCCGCTATTTTTACAAGGGTTCCCATATTGACCGCTGGATCTATACACCGGAGGATTCCGGCAAATACATAGAAACAGTATTTGACGGAACTATGTAAAGATAAATAAAACGGCTCACCAATTTTTATGGTGAGCCGTTCGTTTTATCGGTTGTTGATCATTTCGGGATACATATCGTGCTTGGCAAGGCGATCGAATGCCACTTGTTCCCAGACTGTACCTTTTCTGCCGTAATTGCAGTACGGATCAATGGAAATACCGCCACGGGGGAGAAATTTTCCCCAGACTTCAATGTATTTCGGATCCATCAGTCGGATCAGATCGTTCATGATAATGTTCACGCAGTCCTCATGAAAATCGCCGTGATTGCGGAAGCTGAACAGATAGAGCTTGAGCGATTTGCTCTCCACCATCTTGATATCCGGAACATAGGAAATATAGATGGTTGCAAAATCCGGCTGTCCCGTGATCGGGCACAGACTTGTGAATTCGGGGCAATTGAATTTTACAAAATAATCTCTGTCGGGATGCTTGTTATCAAAAGTTTCCAAAACTTCAGGTGCATAATTCTGTGCGTACTTTACATTCTGGTTTCCGAGCAGAGTAATATTCTGCATTTCTTCTTTGTTGCGGCTCATAATGATTCTCCTTTATTCATTGATAATTGGGTCGAACACACCGTTTTCTGCAAAGGCTCTTGCACGGTCAATGCAGGTTCCGCACTTTCCGCACGGCTTGTCCTTGCCCTCATAGCAGCTCCATGTCAGATGATATGGAGCATGGAGTTCCAATCCTGTTTTCACAACTTCTGACTTTGTCATGCTCACAAAGGGAGCGTGCACCCGCAGACACTGTCCGCTTCCTTCGAAAATTGCAGCGGACATCGCCATATTGAATGTTTCACTGCAGTCCGGATAGGCACTGCCTGCCGCATCGTCACTGTGTGCACCGTAGTAAATTTCAGTGCAGTCGTTTGACAATGCGATACTTGCCGCAGAGGCAAGAAAGAGTCCATTTCGGAATGGAACATAGGTAGAAACGGGTTTACCATCCGATTTTGAGAGCTGTTCAGCATAACTATCCGTGGGAATTTCTTCATCGGAATGCGACAGCAATGAGCATTTGGAATCTGAAAATATCAGGGATAAATCCAGCTCTTTATATGCTACATCATAATACGCAGCAATCGCTCTTGCAGCTTCCAGTTCTTTGCTATGCTTCTGTCCATAGTACATCGACAAAGCAACAACGTTTTCCTTCCCATATTCTTTTATTGCAAGAGCAAGACAAGTGGTACTGTCCACACCGCCGCTTGCTAACACTAAAGCTTTTTTCATGTAATTCTCCTTTGATTTTCAAATAATTCTGCTCACTTATTTTTCAGGTCCGCCCAGATCATCACACCGGCTACCGGAATCAATGCAGCCGCATTCACCCAAATAGCACGTTCGGTAAGCCATTTGCACAGGAAACCACCAGCGATACCGCCTATGAGAAAACAGGTCAAATGCCTCACAAAGAACCACGCCTTACGATTGGCGTCCGCATCTGATTGATGGATCGCATGATAGAAATTAATAACTGCCTGCCGCAGATTATTGGTACAGAATGTTGTTGCCATGGGGATTCCGTGTGCATTGGTAAAAGTATTGTACTGCATGGCACAGATGAATGATACCGCAATGGTAGAAACCGCAAAGGGGACACTTGACGGAAGAAATCCGATTGCTGTAAAAATCAGTATCTCCGCCAGAACAAATATCGTTTCCCGACGGATTCCTTTTTGCAGCCGTTTGGGCATACACAATGTCAGCCAGATACCTATAATGTAGGAAACAATAGGAATAATGCAGAAAATTGCACGCAGCAAGTCACCATCCGCTGCCGCCAACGCAAGAAGTGCCATATTACCTGTCTGGGCATTGGCAAATACACCGCCTTTTAAAATATAGGTATAGGCTTCCAGAAATCCCGCCGTACACATCATCATTCCCGTTACAAAATAGGATTCACGGGGCTTTGTCAATAGCAGTTCTATTTCCCTCAATGCAAAATCCCCACTCTCTGCAGAAGGGATGCATCCGCTGCAAATTTTCCCCGAAGCGTCTGCGTATCCGTGACAGCAGGTGTATTCTTGATGCCCCTTGCCGTCATGCAGCTATGTTTGCCGCGAATGAATACCGCTACATCTTCGCTTCCCGTTGCCATCTGCATGATTTCGGCAATGTCGGAACCGATGCGTTCCTGCAGCTGCAGACGTTTTGCAGCCATTTCTGCAATGCGTGCCATTTTACTCAATCCAATGACCTTGCCGTTGGGGATATAGGCGACAGTCACCTTCATGTCATACATTAAAGCCATGTGATGTTCGCAGAAACTGAATATTTCAATGTCCCGCATAACAACGATATCCTGTTGTGTGCCGGCTGTCTGCGTAAAGGTTTTTCCGAACATTTCGGCAATTTCTGCATTTGTATAATTGCAGCCTTCCAGCATTTCTGCATACATTCTTGCAGTCCGTTCAGGAGTTTCCAGTAAACCTTCCCGCTTTGGATCTTCTCCGATCGCTTCAAGAATGCCTCTGATATGAAAGGCAAGCTTCTCCTGATCAATCGCCATATTACACACCTCTTTCTTGTGGATCCCAGATAAATTTATGCAGCTGCAGCTGCAGCCGCACACCGTTCATGGTGTATTTCTGCATGAATTCCACAATGTCTTTCGGATCAATTTTTCCAAATACGGGACTGAAATAAACACGGCAGCGTTCCGCAAGATGGTAGGTATCAATTATTTTCCTTGCACACTCCAGATCATTGCTGCAGCCCACCACAAATTTCACACAATCCCTATCTGTGAGATAGAGGTAATTGCTTACATCCATCTCAGATTCCATTCCACTGGAAGGACATTTATAATCCAGCGTGAAGGATGGTCGGTATGCTGCTTTTGCATACTCCGCAATCGGAAGACTGCCGTTGGTTTCGATTTCAGTTCTTACACCCAAGCGATGCAATGCGGCAAGCAGTTGTGATAATTCGGACTGCAAAAGCGGTTCTCCGCCCGTCAGAGTGACATTGTGCACACCGCTTTCTTTCACATAATCACAGAGTTCCTCGGTGGTATATGTAGTAAAGGGTGTTCCCGCTTTGTTCGCCCATGCGGTGTCACAATAACTGCAATTGAGATTGCATCCGACAAATCGTATGAATACAGCAAGTTCGCCGGCGTGTGCCGCTTCTCCGTTGATGCTGACAAAGTGTTCCGCAATCTTAAATTTCGCCATTTCCTCACTCCTCATAACCCGCACAGTTTTCGGGTGTTTCATACACCAAAACATTCTTTACAGGTACGCCCTTACTTTTCAGTTCCTCAAAAAAGAACTTTGCCATATGCTCCGCTGTCGGGCGGAATGGCACAGCAATCATATGGAAATTTTCCTCCTGCAGTGCGGCAACTGTCGCAGTTTTCAGGGAATTCTCCTGATAGATCAGTGCATGATCCCACGCATCCGCAAGACTGCGAACCTGTTTCTTCAGATCGCTGAAATCTATCACCATGCCATCCTGCTGACCGCCATTTTGCAGGGAATCGCTGGCGATGGTAACCTGCAGCGTCCAGCGGTGACCGTGGATATTGGCACATTTGCCGTCATAGCCGTGCAAAAAATGTGCACTGTCAAAGGCTGCAGTTGTGGTTAATGTATACATCTTATATTCCTCCAAAGCCAAAATCGCATAAAAAAACTGTGTACTGACAGGCAGAACACAGTGCACGGTTTTCTTTTAAGACAGGTATAAGCCGTGAACTGTCTTTCTGCCTATTTATTATACCACAAAAGCTGCAGCTTGTCAAATGTTTTTACATCCCTTGACGCATACAATAGTTTGTGTTATACTAATTACAAATACAGTAAGAAAAGAGGGAATCATGTGTTGTTCCACACAACTGCTTCACATATGGAGGAACTACTGGATGAGAGCTTCCGAAAGATCGTTCTTCTTGATTTTTACGCCCCGTGGTGTGCACCATGCCGTGCACTTGAACCCAAGCTTGATGTGCTTTCCGATCGGTATGAGGCGTATATTTCCGCCTATTCTATCAATGTGGATACGGACGGAGAACTCGCTGAACGTTTCGGCGTAACGGTACTGCCAACCGTTCTCATATTGCGTGACGGAACCGTGACACATAAGTTTGAAAAGGAGATAACGGAAGAAATCATCGAAGATGGCATTTGCAGCTGATGTAAGCGACACTCCCTATCGCAAGGATGATATTTCTATGGATACACAGCCCCCATGCGGAATTGTAACGATTCTGCACGGGGGTTCTTTTGTACAGACTGTGGTAAATTGACAAATCTGTTCGTTTCTGATTTTCCTGAAATTCCCCCTTGATTTTTTTGATTTTCTGTGTTATAATAAAAACAGAACAAATTTTCGGTTTTGGAGGGAACGTCATGAAAAGGGAAGAATATGCATACATTGCCATTGATTTAAAATCCTTTTATGCCTCTGTGGAATGCGTAGAACGTGGTCTTGATCCATTGACGACCAATCTTGTTGTTGCAGATTCCGGACGCACTGAAAAGACCATATGTCTTGCGGTTTCTCCCTCGCTGAAATCCTACGGCATCGGCGGTCGGGCGAGATTGTTTGAAGTGATGGAACGGGTGGAAGTAGTCAATGCACAGCGAAGATGGAATGCACCGCAGCACACTTTTGCCGGAAGCTCCACCGATGCTCCAACTTTGCAGAGTAATCCGTCGCTTGCCCTTGATTATATCGTAGCACCGCCGCAGATGGCACGTTATATGGAAGTGAGCACGCAGATCTACCAAATATATCTTCGGTACATTGCTCCGGAGGATATTCATGTGTATTCCGTTGATGAAGTGTTCATAGATGCAAGTGCTTACCTGAAAACCTATGGAATGACGGCACAGGAGCTTGCGAGGAAAATGATCCTCGACGTTCTGCATGAAACAGGAATTACGGCGACTGCCGGTATTGGCACAAATCTGTATCTTTGTAAGATTGCTATGGATATCGTGGCAAAGAAGATGCCTGCGGATGAAAACGGCGTCCGTATTGCACAGCTGGATGAAATGTCCTATCGTCGCAAGCTTTGGGAGCATCGTCCGTTGACGGATTTCTGGAGAATCGGAAACGGGTATGCACGAAAGCTGCAGGCAAAGGGAATCTATACGATGGGAGATATTGCCCGCTGTTCGCTGTACCATGAGGATTTGCTGTATCGGATGTTCGGTGTCAATGCAGAGCTGCTGATTGATCACGCATGGGGATGGGAGAACTGTACCATAGCGGATATCAAGGCATACAGACCTGAGAATCAAAGCCTTAGTTCGGGACAGGTGCTGCAGTGCCCCTATGATTTCACAAAGGCAAGACTGATCGTGCAGGAAATGACGGATCTGCTGGTGCTGGATCTGGTGGATAAGGGACTTGTTACCGATCAGATGGTGCTGACAGTGGGTTACGACATTGATAATCTGGCAGATCCCGAAAAACTGCGGCTGTATCGGGGAACAATCACCACTGACCATTATGGCAGAAAAGTTCCAAAATCTGCACATGGTTCCATCAATCTCGGAAAACAGACATCCTCTACGAAGCTGATTACCGATAAGGTACTGGAACTGTATGACCGTATTGTAGACAGAAGTCTTACCGTGCGGCGGATGTATGTGGTGGCAAATCACATTGCTTTGGAAAGCACTGTGACGGAAACGGATGTACAGCTGGATTTTTTTACGGATTATGAAACACTCGTACAGCAGCAGGAGGCAGAAACGGATCGGCTTGCCAAAGAGAAGGAAATGCAGAAAGCCTTACTGCAGATCAAGAAGAAATATGGGAAGAATGCCATTCTCAAGGGGATGAACTTTATGGATGGTGCAACAACGATCGAGAGAAACGGACAGGTCGGAGGGCACAGAGCGTAAACGATAAAATTGGAGAGTAGGAGGGAACACCATGCTTGCAGCACAATACAATGATATTATCACCAAACCACATCATGTTTCCATGAAACGACCGCATATGTCCCGTATGGGACGTGCAGCACAGTTTGCACCGTTTGCCGCACTCACGGGATATGATTCTGCCGTCTCGGAAACCGCAAGACTGACCGATCATCAACGTGTGCTGACGGAGGATGCCTGTGCGGAACTCGACGAGCGTATGCAGATTTTAATGGAACATATTGCAGAACATCCCATGATTACCGTCACATACTTCATTCCCGATGAACGAAAGGCAGGCGGTTTGTATGAAACAGTCTGCGGCTGTGTAAGGAGGGTGGATGAATATGAACAGCTTTTAATCTTTACCGATGGCATGAGGATCCCGATTCCTGCTGTCTACATGATGGAAGGTAATATTTTTGCAAAAATGTATGAAAAAATATTTTTGTAATATAAAGTATACAAAAAATTAACGAGTTTTATTTACGAATACTGTATAATGTAAATATGAATGCATACAAAGCGATGTCGTGCATTTGTATGACATCCATGAAAACAATTTGGTCAGAAGTTGTTTTCACACATTCAAATGCACCGCAGATATCCATTGGGCATGAAGTGGAATTTTCTGCGGAGCAGACTGCAAGCCTAAAGAGGAGGAATATAATGAAAGCAAAATGTAAAGCACTCGCATTATCCGTGGTCTGTGCTATGACAATGTCGCTGCTTCCGCTGTCAGAGGGGACAGTGTCGGTAAGTGCAGCACAAAACATGATCAGCAACAGCACGTTTGACGGCGGAACATCAGGATGGGGAACCTATAAGGAAAGCGGCGGAAATTGCTCGCTTTCTACAGAAAACGGCCGTCTTGCATTAAAAGTCAACAGCCTTGGAACTGTAACGTATGCAGTTCAGATGTACTACGATATCGTACCGCTCTACCAGAACGGTGTATATCGTCTGAGCTATGAAATTTCCTGCAGTACGCCTCGTTTTGTTGAGGGAATGATTCAGCAGAATGGTGGCACATATCAGGCATACACCTGGAAAGGTCTTGACCTGACAACATCACCGCAGAAGGTGGATTACACATTCACGATGGAAGCTGAAACAGATGTTATGGCAAAGCTCGTGTTCAACTGCGGCAATCAGAAACAGGAACTTCCGGCACATACGATTTATCTGGATAATGTGGTTCTGGAGCTGATTGATGACAGCAACGTAAATTACAGTTCATCCATGCCTTATGCCCCCAATATTATGACCAATCAGGTGGGCTATAAGACAGAGGACGAGAAGATCGCAACATTCCGTGAGGTTAAAAACGCAAAGGAATTCTCCGTAATCAATGCGGAAACCAAAGCAGTGGTACATAAGGGTGAACTTTATGGTGAAACCCAGAATTCAAGTGCCGGTGAAACCAATTTCCTGGGTGACTTTTCTTCTGTTACCACGCCCGGTACTTACTACATTTCCTGTGATGGTTTAGATAACTCCTACACCTTCACAATCGCAGATGATGTGTACCAAAAGCTCCTTGATGATTCTGTCAAGATGCTGTACCTCCAGAGATGCGGCTGCGAGGTGAAGGATGCAGAATTCGGTCATGCAGCCTGCCACACTTCTAAGGCAACCATTCTCGGAACAAATCAGACAATTGATGTAAACGGCGGATGGCATGACGCAGGTGACTATGGCAGATATATCGTACCTGCTGCAAAATCCGTAGCAGACCTGCTCTATGCATATGAGGAGAATCCGGAGCTTTATGGCGATAATCTTGGAATCCCCGAAAGCGGAAACGGTATTCCTGATATTCTCGACGAAACACGTTATGAGCTGGAGTGGATGCTGAAGATGCAGGCATCTTCCGGCGGTGTATATCATAAGGTGTCCTGTGCAAATTTCCCGGGTTATATCATGCCCGAAAAGGAAACAGGTGCATTGATCGTAACTCCGATTTCCACGACTGCAACAGCAGATTTCTGTGCATCCATGGCACTGGCATATGAGTTCTACAAGGAAATTGATGCGAATTTTGCAAACACCTGCCTGACAGCAGCAAAAAATGCATGGAAGTTCCTTGAAGCAAATCCGAATATTATCTTCAAAAATCCGGAGGAAGTTACCACCGGTTCTTATGAAGATACCTCTGACCGTGACGAACGTTACTGGGCAGCAGCACAGATGTACCGTGCTACCGGTGAAGAAAGCTACCTGACCTATTTGACAAACCTTGGCGGTATGTCCACAAAGGAAGGTCTGGACTGGGCATTGGTAGGCGACTATGGAAACATTGCACTTCTGACAATGGATGGCATTGATAAATCCTCAAGTGCCTATGCAACCGCAAAGAGCAATGTGCTTTCTCAGGCTGACAAGTTTGTAAAAACTTCCAAGAGCAGCCCGTATGGCGTGGCTATTTCCAAGTTTAATTGGGGAAGTAATATGACAGTAGCAAATTCCGGTATCATTCTTGCTCTTGCTTATGATCTGACCGGTGATGAGAACTACAAAACTGCTGCTGCTGCACAGCTGAACTACCTCCTTGGTAAGAATCCGAATGCTGTGTGCTATGTAACAGGTTTTGGTACCGTATCTCCGGAGAATCCGCATCACAGACCTTCCATGGCAGTTGGCAAGGCAATGGGCGGTATGCTGGTAGGCGGTGTTAACTCCAGTTTGGAAGATAGTGCTGCAAAGGCATATCTGGCAAACACTCCTCCCGCAAAGTGCTTTGTGGATCACTCTGAGAGTTACTCCACAAATGAGATCACCATCTATTGGAACTCTCCTTTGACTTATCTGCTGTCTTTGGTCGAAAAGGAAGAAGCAGCAGTACCGGAAACTGTAAAGGGCGATGTGAATGATGATGGTGAATTCACAATTACCGATATTATCATGATGCAGCGTTACCTGCTCAATGCCGGTGACCTAACAGCATGGGAGAACGGTGATTTGTGCGAAGATGACCACATTGACGCATATGATCTTGCAGCAATGAAAAAGCTGTTCTTTGAAAAATAGTCATCATATTATTGTTGCCCCGCCATAAGCGGGGCAACAGCATTAATGGGGGAACCCTGAAAAATCCCTGAAAGGAACTGGCGAAATGAAAGATCTGCGAAAGCTTATCAAAATTCTGTCCTGTGAAAACGGAGAAAGAATCTATATACAGACACACAATTATCCCGATCCCGATGCAATAGCGTCCGCATTCGGATTACAGAAACTGCTGGAATATTTCGGGATCCATTCTGTGATCTGTCATGATGGCACAGCGGAAAAACTGGCAGCTCAGGCGATGATGAAAAATTTCGGAATCGAAATGGTATCCATACATGACCTCACTGATATGAAGGAAACAGATAAGATCATCACGGTGGATTCTCAGAAATACAATGCAAATTTGACAGATCTCATAGGGGATGAAATTGCGTGCATCGACCACCATCCAGCAGTTCAGAAATGCGATTATCTTTATAAGGATGTTCGTGCTGCAGGGGCGTGTGCCTCGATCATAGCGGAGTATTATTTTGATAATCACGTGGAACCCGAGCAGAATGTGGCATCCGCACTTGTATATGGCATAAAAATGGATACTGCTGATTTCTCCCGTGGACTCACACAGCTTGATGTGGAAATGTATGCAAAGCTTTTTCCTTATGCTGACAATTCCATCCTTGATCGTATGAAACTCAACACCATGGAATTTGCGGATCTCAAAGCATACGGCAGTGCCATCGAAAACATTCAGGTGTTTGGAAATGTGGGATACGCCTGTATTCCGTTTGCGTGTGATGATGGTCTGGTTGCAATGATTTCCGACTTTATCCTTGCATTGGATATCATTGAATTCAGTGTCGTTTATGATGTCAGAGATGATGGTTATAAATTTTCGGTAAGATCAGAATTACCACACCTTCATGCAGGCAAAGTCACAAGTGACGCTTTATCATCCGTTGGAAGCGGGGGAGGCCACGCAAGAATGGCAGGAGGTTTTGTGGATACCGAAAAGTTTTCTGAGGAAGAATCCCTTCGGAATCATGAGATACGCAGACTGTTCGAGAGGGCATTAAAAAAATACCAATAAAACATAAAACGGCTAATCATGCGATTAGCCGTTTTTAATATCACTTTAACGAATACCATAGTTTTCAATGATATAATCCATATCCTTGTCGCCTCTGCCGGACAAACAAATGAGGATGGAACCACGTTCCATCTGCTTTGCAAGACGCATACCGAATGCAACAGCATGGGAACTTTCGATTGCAGGAATGATGCCCTCCATTCTGGAAAGCTTAAAGAAAGCATCGATGGTTTCTTCGTCATCCACTACATCATATTTAACTCTGCCAAGATCACGCAGATAAGCGTGCTCAGGACCGGAAGAAGGGTAATCCAGACCGCTTGCTACAGAATAAACCGGAGCAGGTTCTCCATTTTCATCCTTGAGCATAATGCTGTTAAAGCCGTGCATGATACCTTCCGTTCCATACTTCAGGCTTGCAGCATGATCGCCCAGCGTAGTACCCCTGCCAAGAGGCTCTACACCATAGATATCAACAGGATCGTTGAGGAATCCGGAGAACATACCCATTGCATTGGAACCGCCGCCTACACAAGCAACAACGGCGTCGGGAAGTTCACCCGTCATTTCCAGAAACTGATCTCTTGCCTCAATACCGACAACACTCTGGAAGTCACGTACCATCATCGGGAACGGATGCGGTCCGAGTACGGAGCCGATACAATAAATGGCATCCTTATATTCCTTGGTATATGCTTCAAATGCTGCGTCAACCGCTTCCTTGAGGGTTGCCAGACCGTGAGTAACCTCCACTACATTTGCACCGAGGATCTTCATTCTTGCAACGTTCGGAGCCTGTTTCTTAATATCCACACTGCCCATGTAGATGTCGCATTCCAGACCGAAATAAGCTGCAGCCGTTGCCAGTGCCACACCATGCTGTCCTGCACCGGTTTCAGCAATGACCTTCTTCTTGCCCATATACTTGGCAAGGAGTGCCTCGCCCATGCAGTGATTGAGCTTATGAGCACCTGTATGGTTGAGATCCTCACGCTTAACGTATAGCTGGACATTACCGAGACTTCCGGAAAGACGCTCAAGATGGGAAACAGGAGTCGGTCTGCCCTGGAACTCCCTGCGGATTCTTCTCAGGTCACCAATGAATTTACTGGATTTTGCAATTGTGAAATATGCCTCTGTAATTTCCACCATTGCCTTCTTCAGTTCCTCGGAGACATAAGCACCGCCGTATTTACCGAAAAATCCATTCATATCAGGGTGATTCTTAAAGTAATTATCAAACTCATAACCATTGTGTTTCATATTAAAACCTCCATTTTTCAATTGTATTACATTCATTCAGCGAACATCTCAAAGCATCGCCATCGTTTTGTCAACAGAACCATGTTATTCCTCCCATGAAACGTTGTTCATTCTCCGTCATGGACAAAACAAAAAGCCCCTGACAGAAAGATACTCTACCTGTCAAGGACGAATAAAACTTATCCGTGGTGCCACCTTGATTCACAGCATGATGCTGTGCACTTTGCGGGATACCAACATATCCCCGGCAACTAACGTATGCCCACACGTCGCAGAATACTCTGTATCATACATTTCACTACGCCCTCAGCGGTCCATTTGATAATCTGGGGTACATTCGGCTCTCAGCTGCCCGAACTCTCTGTAGAATCATAATTACCGTTATCTCCGCTTCAACGGTTTCATATTCTATTGTTATTTTCAGTATAGCATTTTGAGCCCATTTTGTCAATACTTTTTGAAAATTTTATTTGCAAATCTAATTTTTCTGATTTCAAAATTCCATGTTTCTATTGCATATTTTGTCGAAATATGGTATCATTATATTGCACAATACAGTGTTATGTCGTTATTATTTGAACAGGAGCCTGAAAATGAACAATAATGTAGTACAAATCAATGATGTTCCTGCCGAGACAGACAGTCTTGGCATGGGAAAAAGATATAAGGGAATTGCAAATTTCGTTCAGTATTGCAGCACGCCCATGACGCTTGCGATCCAGGGCGACTGGGGAACAGGAAAGACCTCTGCCATGGAGCTGATCCGCAAGGAGCTCTCACAGAATCTGGGCGGGATTAACATAGAAAATTTCAGTATTTGGTTTAATACATGGCAATTTTCCGTATTTAATGACGGAGAAAAACTCATTGTTGATCTGATGCATATGATGCTGAACAATATGAAAAAACTTGCTGAAAATGCTGGAATTAAGGATGAACAAACAAAGGAAAAGCTGATATCCAAAATAGATACAACATCCGATCTGGTTGCAAGGGCAGCTTTGGGACTTGGGAAGGCTGCGGTCAAGCAAATTTCACCCATTGTGGAATTTATGGTCGAATTTGTCGGGGAGCTTAAAAATCCGGATAATACACCTAAATTTTCACAGTCGCAGATACCTGTCACTTCCTATGTAACGGAACTTCGTGATAAGATCAATACACTTCTCAATGAAATACTGAAAGTTACAGGGCTTGAGCGTATTTATGTATTTGTGGATGACCTCGACCGACTGGAACCCCGTGTTGCTCTGGAACTGCTTGAGGGAATGAAAAATTTTGCGGATTATGAAAACTGTGTATTCATCCTTGCAGTGGATCAGGATGTGGTAGAACGTGGGTTGCGTAGCAAATATGGCGAAGATTTCAGTGAAGAAAAAGCACGCAAGTTTTTTGATAAGATCATTCAGGTTCCGTTTGCACTGCCCGTGCAGGCGTATGACATTCAAAGCTATATTACGCCCCTTTTGAAAGAAGAAACCGATTTCCTGCAGCAGTATGTCGATCTTCTGACAAAGTTTGAGGTGCGTAATCCACGTACCATCAAACGCAGTTTCAATCTTTTGCAGCTATACAAGTGCATAGATCTTGCCAGATCAACCACTGAAAATATGATCATAACTCCTGAAACAAGCCTGAAGCGTTATGCAGTGCTTCTGCTGCAGCTTGAAATGCCTGAGCTCCACGAACAGATGACACATATTGCCGTCAATTGCGAGGCACAGGAGATGTACCGGGAATTTACAGAACTTCTGCAGGATAATCCGGAGGAGAATACTGCCATTGTCAATGGACTGACGGCAGTTTTACAAGTATTTTATGGTGAGGAATTTGATTCGGATACGGAGAATCCGGATGATGCGAAAACGGAAGAACTTGCAAATATTCTGATTGAAACACAGGATATGCTCGTTCCGCTTGAAGATCGTGAGGAAATGCAGAGGATACCTTATGCTGAACTTCTCAAGCAGCTTTGTCGAAAGATCAGGGACAGGGTAAAGTCCATAGAGAACCCTGATGCTTGGAGCAGAATTCTCACGTCAACCAAAGAGAATCTTGCCATAGAAACCACTGCATTTGAAATTTCCGGTTGGGGACAAAACGATGTACCGTTTACGATCACATGGAATCATCGGAAACCGAGCCCGAATCTGACAGTTTATACACGACTTGTTCCTGAAAATATGTTTGATGGTATCAGTGATTATTTTTACAACATTAAAACAGAAAAGGAAAAACAGAAATATGGAGCACTGGGATATTTTTACCATGATGGTGAACATCCCCGCATTACCGTTGTGCTCACCGCTGGCAAACATACGCTGGAATATACACTTCGTTTTTTATACAACAGCGGCATTTTAGGCAGCACAGATTGATTACAGTTTCCTCTGCAGTGATGAATTACCATTGCTGCAGAATTTTTTTCAATTTGTGTCACAAATTGAAAATTTTCGGTGTCTGTATAAGTGAAAGCGGTTATGCATAAGTTTTGCTTTACATGATTAATGAGGAAAGGAGGGTGTGTTATGACAAATCATGAGATCCGGGAATTGATACAAACATCACCGGATGCAGGACACAGGGCACTGTACGACCAATATTTCAATTATGTGTATTCAATTGTATACCACACCCTGATCAACTGTGGAAGCCACGAGGATGTGGAGGAATGCGTTGCCGATACCTTTGCCGAGGTAATATTCCGTTTCGAGGATATTCGTATGGATTCGCTGAAAGCATATATCGGAACGACTGCCAGACACAAAGCACTCAATACCCTTCGTACACTATATCCCCAGAAAATGCGGAATGTATCGTTCGACTGCATTGGCGATCTGCCTTCGGGACAGCAGGTGGAAGAATCCGCTGAGGATGCGGAGCTTCGCAGAATCCTGCTGCAAAAGATCGAAGATCTTGGTGAGCCTGACAGCAGTATTTTGATTCAGAAATACTACTACAACCGAAAATCCGGAGACATCGCAAAAATTGTGGGACTATCTCCGACTGCGGTGCGAAAACGATGCAGTCGAGCAGTGAAACGACTGAAACAGGAACTTTCCGAATTACAATTGATTTGGTAAAGGAGGATGCAGCATGAAGGATAAACAACGAGTTGATAACATTCTGCGAAGTGCAGATGAAAAAACCGCAGAGCAGATTGCACAAATAAGCCACCCCGTGGATGATGCAACTAAAGAACATATCTATGCGATGACACAGCAGCGAATCATACAGAAAAACGAAAGTGGAGAGATGTCAGGTGAATCATTCAGCGTCACTGTTACCCGAAAGCCTGCGTGGATTCACACGGCAGCGACGGTTGCAGCGTGTCTTGTCATTGCACTTGGACTGACGGGAGGTGCTGTGGTGCTGCAACGCAGTGCGAATTCCACGCCAAACCCTGAGTTTGCAGAGCAGACAAGTCAGGTACAAACAACAGCAGCTGCTACGGAACACAAAATTCAAAAGGAGTGGTCGAAGGAGGATGCCTATATCTTGAAGATCGTTGACCGTACCAAGGATGAAGATTTGGTGATTGCAGAGGAACTTGAGAAGATCCATGAGGATGAGAAGAACGAATATTTCCTCAGCGGTATCTACAGTCATTATGTCATTGTGCATTATTCCGACGGTAGTCAGGAGGATATCAAGTCCGCATTGCAAAGCGGCAGAGCAACGATTGCCGATCTTGACAGATTCGGTATCCATTACTGGACTGAGCCGAAGGAAACGAGTGAAACTTCGACAGAAGGAACTACTGCACCTTTGACAACAGAAACCGATTTTGTACAGACAGGTCTGTGCAGTGATCCATTGCAGTCCACCACAACAACCACCGCCGGAGAAACCTCCTTCCCCGTGTGCAGCCATCCGCTGCAATCGACCACAACAAAGCCTCCGGTTCCTACGATAAACAAAACGATTGCGGATATCGTTGATCATGCAATGGAGGATGGACTGCCTGTTCCTTCTGCACTGGAAAAGATCCACGAGGATAATGAGAATAAGTATTTCCTCGGCGGTATCTACAGTCATTATGTCATCGTGTATTACACCGACGGCACACAGGAGGATATCAAGTCCGCACTGAAAGCAGGCAGAGCAACAATTGCTGATCTTGACAGATTTCGCATCAGCTATTTGACGGAGCCAAAAGAAACAACCGCCACAAATACAACAATCGTGAAGATCGTTAACCGTGCGAAAGAAGAAGGATTACCAGTTGATGACGCACTTGAGAAAATTCACGAGGATGACAAGAATGAATATTACTTCCCCGCAATTTACAGTCATTATGTCATCGTGCATTATTCCGATGGCAGTCAGGAGGATATCAAATCCGCACTGCAAAGCGGCAGAGCTTCCATTTCCGATCTTGACAGATTCGGGATTCATTACTATACTGAACCGAAGGAAATTCAGAAACCTGATGATCCTAAACTTCACCCACTTTATGAGAAATATCCCGAGTACTTTAATTTAGGCACATTCAAAGGTCTTGAGATCTATGTATGGCAGATGTCAGGAAACTCATATCGCTGTGGTGTGCTTTCCGGAACCAATCGGCTGAAAACAGATGATGAAATTAAAGGTCTGATGGCAAATGGTGCAACCATTGAAGAAATGAAGGAAATCTTGTCAGTATATGGAATCGGGAAGAATGATGTGTTCATAATGCCTGTAAGAAACCCGGTTTCAAGTTATTGGTATGAAATTGATGCGGAATATTGCAGAAAAATCGAAGCTATGTTCTGGGAAGATTAAATCAGCGTATCCATTTGATTCACTATCATTTCAATATAAAGCAAAAACCCCGCTTTTAGCGGGGTTTTTGCTCATCAAATTTCAATATAAGGGAACATGAAGAGAACTATTTTGATTACTTCTTGTTATAAGTTACCCACTGGTATCTTGCAGTCAGCGGAGTTTTGCCATTGAACGGCTTGAGCCACTCGTTAACACCAATACCGGGCCATGCATTCATCATAATTCTGCTGGGAGTCTTCGGAATATTATCACGAGCCGTGTAAATCGCCTTGCCGTCAACATACCATGTGATGTGATCGGGCTGCCAGTCAAATCCATAGGTGTGGAAGCCTTCGGAAGCGTCAAAGCCGAGATCGTACATGAATTCGTGATTGCCGACACCGTTGGTGTAGTAGTTCAGCTGCACCTTTGTGGTATCCTTACCAAGGATCTCAATGTCGATCTCATCCCACGGATTATCTTCTGAAGGACCTGTGTAGGTGAAGAATGAGGAAACAACACCGTCATTCTTGATTGCCTGCATGGAAGTCTCATAATAACCATAGTGGTAGTGATCTGTTGTTCTGTACTCAGCACCGGTGTAATTGTACTTGCCGGAATAATCCTTGTCAATTGTCAGCGACAGATAGCCATTATCAAGCTTTGTGTTGTTCTTTGTCCATACGCAGTCAAACGGGTTGCCGTTCGTCCATCCATCGGATGCAAAGAAGAACTTTGTGCTGTTGGTACGGAAATTGTCATACATCGTAGCTGATGTATTGGGAGCAGTACCATAATCCTTGATATTGTTTGTAGTATTGCCCGGATTGTCGTTATTGTTGTTTCCGCTGCTCTTCTTTACGAGAACTATGTCATCGAGGAAGAAGGAGAGCAGATCACCAGCACCGGCATTTTCCTTATATTCGGACTGAACATAAAGAGAAATATTGGTTGCACCGGCAGGAATTGTAAAGGAGTTGTTCTTCAGTGCGGACCACTGACCGGAGGAGCAGGTTGCGTCTGCAACAGCGTCGTACTTTGTTTCGCCATTCAAATCATACTGCAGACCCATACCGAAGTTTGCAGTGGAGAACTGGTCGTTTCTGTATGCAACGTAAGCTGTGATATCATAGGTTGCACCTGCCTCCAGATCACTGCCTGTAACTGCAATACCGTGCCAGGATGCTGTACGATTTGTTACATACATGGACTTGCTGCCAGCGTGTACAAAATCAGAGGTGAAGCCGTACTTAACTGTACCACGACCTGTCCAGTCAGTACCTGTGCCCTCAAAGTTCTCGGTAACACCCATACCGCCGCCGGTAGGTGCTGTGAACTGAACGCCGTCTGTAGAAGCAGGCGGATCTGTGGGTGTAACAGGATCCTGTGCAGCAGGGGACTTGTCGTAGGTTACCCACTGGTATCTTGCAGTCAGAGGAGTTTTGCCATTGAAGGGCTTAAGCCACTCATTAACACCAATACCGGGCCATGTGTTCATCATAATTCTGCCGGGCGTCTTCGGAATATTTTCACGAGCCGTGTAAACTTCCTTACCGTCAACATACCATGTGATGTGATCGGGCTGCCAGTCAAAACCATAGGTATGATAACCCTCGGAAGCGTCAAAGCCCAAATCATACATGAATTCGTGATTACCTACGCCGTTAGTGTAGTAGTTGAGCTGCACCTTTGTGGTGTCCTTACCAAGGATCTCAATGTCAATCTCATCCCACGGATTATCTTCGGAAGGACCAGTGTAGGTGAAGAATGAGGAAACGACACCGTCATTCTTGATCGCCTGCATGGAAGTCTCATAATAACCATAGTGGTAGTGATCTGTTGTTCTGTACTCTGCACCGGTGTAATTGTACTTGCCGGTTGTGTCCTTGTCGATTGACAGTGTCAGTGCACCATCCTCAAACTTAGTATTTTCTTCAACCCATCCGCAGTCAAACGGATTACCGTTTGTCCATCCATCGGATGCGAAGAAATACTCGGACTTGCCTGTTCTGAAGTTATCGTACATAGTAGCGGACGTGTTCGGTGCCGTGCCATAATCCTTAATGGAACTTTCCGGTGTAGCTGGTTCATTTGCTTTTCTTTTCAGAATCGCAAGGTCAAAACCGTTAACTTTTCCATCATTGTTGACATCTCCTGCACCGGAAAGCGAAACCCTCTTGCCCAGAACAAAGTTCTGAACCGTTTTTACATCGTTGGCTTCAATCCTACCATTGTTGTCAACATCGCCCTGCAGAGCAGCTACAACACAAAGTGCATTCACGCCGATGCAAGCAGCAATTGCAGCTGCTAATGAATTTCGGAACTGCCTTTTCATGATAATCCTCCTTTTGGGATAAAATGGTTTCATCACTCTTTTTTTCTGAAGAATTTCTGGCGATAAGTTTTTGGGGTATAGCCCGTATGCTTTCTGAACGTCTGGATAAAATGACTTTCCGAACTAAAACAAAGATAATTCGAAATGTCAATGCAGGAATGGTCTGAATATTTCAGCATATTCTCCGCTGTTTCTAACCTCTTCTTCATGATATACTCTGAAATCGTCAGACCAACTTCCCTGCGGAATAAACGTGAAAGGTAGGACGGGCTCAACCCGGCTGTTTCTGCAAGCGTATCCAATGTGATTTTTGTATGTAGATTGTCGTAAATGTAATCCAGCACAATAATAATTGGTTTGGGATACAACGTTTCTTTATGAAGTATCATCATTCGCTGGGCATAGTCCTCCACAAGCTCACGATGGAGCATATGGATTTCTTTTTCATGATGGCACTTGTCGATACTCTGAATGTAAATATCACTCAGATTATAGGCTGTTTCCATTTCCATGCCGCCCTCAATACAGTAACGGGTAATCAGAGCGACTGTTATGACCAGATGGTATTTCAGATTACGCAGTGAGTCTTCACTGAGTCGTCCCATCTGCTCACTTGCCAGCGGTTTGTATAGCTTTCTTACTTCATCGAGATTTCCAAGTTTGATGCTTTGGAAAAATGCAATCTCCCTGTCATACGACAGGTGTGAAACATTATACTCCCTATTCAGAAATTCTACATGAGAAAGCTTCTTTTCTATGTCCATACTATCATCTCCTTACTTATATTTTACATCAAACAACTGAAAAAAACAAGAAGAATTGATAAAATATCCGACAAACTGAAATAGATATGCTTTCTTATGATAAAATAATAGCATGATTTTTAAGCGATAAATATCAAAAGTTTGTCATTTTTGTCATTGAATTGCGATTAGTTCAAAATTTTATTGGATAGAATTTTGATAGAAACAGCAAGAATTTGATATAATCTAAAAACTCCTTATGATATACTGAATCTATTGAAATATTCGAACCTTCGGAAAGGCGGAAATAAAATGTTAAAAAGCAAAGGATTTAACAGGGGGATCAATCTTGGCGGCTGGCTGTCGCAATGTGATTACAGTAAAGAGAGATTGCATCACTTTATTATAGAGGAAGATTTTGAAAAAATTGCAGCATGGGGATTGGATCATGTAAGAATTCCTTTTGATTACAATATCATCGAAAACGAAAATGGCAGTTTCAATGAAGAAGGTTTTGAAAGAATTGACTGGGCACTGAAAATGTGCGAAAAATATGGACTGAAAACCGTCCTTGATCTTCATAAAACAGCCGGTTTCTCATTTGATTTCGGAGAAAAGGAAGAGGGTTTCTTTGCAAGCGAGGTGCTTCAGGAGCGTTTTTATCGCTTGTGGGAGGAGATGGCGAAGCGTTACGGAAACCTCACAGAATCCGTCGTATTTGAACTTCTTAATGAGGTAACGGATCCCTGCTATATTGAAGCATGGAACAGAATTTCCAACACCTGCATTCGCAGAATTCGTACCATTGCACCCGATATACTCATTCTGGTTGGCAGTTACAATAATAATAGTGCACCAGCCGTTAAGGATCTGGATGCCCCCTATGATAATAACACCCTGTATAACTTCCACTGTTATGAACCGCTTGAGTTCACACATCAGGGTGCAACATGGGCACCGACAATCAATCCCGAAGATCGCTTTGCGTTTGAGGAATGCGATATTACCCCTGACTACTTTGAGAAATTGTTTGCCCCTGCCATTGAAGCAGCGAAGAGCAATAATACCACTCTTTATTGTGGAGAATACGGCATTATTGATCGTATTTCTCCTGAGGATACTCTCAAGTGGTACAAAACCATTCATAGCGTGTTTGAAAAGCATGGAATTGCACGCTGTGCATGGAGTTACAAGGAAATGGATTTCGGATTTACAGATGTCCGTCTGGATACAGTCCGTGATGAACTTTTACAATATCTGTAAACCATCCGAATTTCATTATATTTCTCTAACAAAATGTTAGAGAAGGGAACTGGGAGATTACACAAAAGAAAGAAATATGCCGCAAAATATGAGTTTACCATTCTTTGGAAACAAACTCTATATTGTGGCATTTTCTTTTTTTTCAATATGATGATTATTATACCAGAACATCCAGATTGCTGCAAAAATAATGATCGTATACCCAAGAAAGCTCCATCCGTCGGGTATTTCCTGAAAAAACAGAAATCCCAGTGCCGTAGCAAAAATGATCTGCGAATAATCATACACGGAAATTTCTTTAGCAGGTGCATGGCAGTAAGCCGAAGTAATAGCAAATTGTCCGCCTGCGGCTGCCGCCCCTGCACCAATCAGCGTCATCAACTGCATCCATGTCATTGGGTGAAAATCCAGAATCAGGAATGGTAGTGTCACAATGCAGGAAAATCCGGAAAAGAATGCAACAATAAATGTTTTGGGTACTCCCTTTTGTCCGAGGATACGAACCATGCAGTATGCCGCCCCTGCACAGATACCGCCGAGGAAACCGGCTGCCGATCCTTTGAAATCAGTAAAATCCAAAGAAGGTTTGATGATGAAAAGACTGCCGATAAACGCCGTCAGTACTGCTGCTCCCTGCATCGGACGCAGTTTTTCCTTCAGTAGGAGCCAGGAGAATAGGATGGTAAAGAAGGGGGACATCTTGTTGAGCATGGAAGCGTCCGACAGCACCAGATGGTCGATCGCATAGAAATTGCAGAGGATTCCGACCGTGCCGAAAATTGATCGCAGCAGCAGATATCCTAAAGTTTCTTTTTGAAAATGAAAACTGTTCTTTTCTTTACACAGAATTGCAATTGCAATCAGGAATGCAATAAAATTACGGAAGAAGCTTTTCTGGATGGAAGGCAGATCTCCCGAAAGCTTAACAAACATATTCATAAGTGCAAAGAAAAATGCGGATAAAATGATCAGCAAAATGCCCTTATATTTGGATTTCATGGGATGACTCCTTTCTCGTGGAATTACCATTTTTCAGCAAAATGCTGAAAAACGCTTGACAAAATCAACAGAAAATGCTACAATATGAATAGAAAATATCCGAAAAGGGGGATGCTCTTGAAAAACATCAGCTATCGAGTCGCATTGGGCGGAATTGTATCCTCCTTCTGCCTGCTTGCCATGTTCATGACGGGTGTATTCCCTTTACTGTACCTTGTGCTTCCGATGATCGCAGGTATTCTGATGCTGATCGTGGTGACCGAGGTCAATACTCCTTGGGCATTGCTTACCTATATGGCGGTTGGTCTGCTTTCCATGTTCGTGACCTATGATAAGGAAGCAGCATTAATTTTCATCATGTTTTTCGGACATTATCCGATTCTGTTCAAGTACCTTAACCGAATCCACCCGAAATTCTTGCAGATGGCAGTAAAGCTGCTTGTGTTTAACGGTTGTATGGTGGCATATTTTTATGTCAATGTGTATCTGTTCGGACTGCAGGATCTGCTGGAAGCATTTGAGGATTTTGGTAAATATGGCAGTATCATCATGCTTGGAGCCATTAACCCATTCTTCCTCATGTATGATTTTGGATTGGACGGAATGCGTGAAATCTATTGCCGTTCTCTGAAACCAAGAATACTGGGCAAGCATTAAAGCATTTGCAATCACCCCCGCTGACAGCGGGGGTGATTTTGCTTATTTGGAGGGATATACAAGCCTATCGACTGTCCAACCGTCAAGCACTTTGCACATATCTTTTGCAATTTCCTTTGCACCAAAAAGATCGTGCATCCTGTAGTTGCCGCATTCCACACGCTTGTTGCCGGGGATCTCGCCGTTAAAATCCGCAATGAATGCAAAACATTCCTGTGTCAGACGAATCACGGTTTCCGGAGTCAGGGTATCACGCACAAGAAAATAAAATCCCGTCAGACAGCCCATGGGGCCTACATAAACGATATCCTTGCTATATTCTGTGTTGCGGACATAGGTTGCAAACAGATGCTCAAAAGTGTGTGCCGCAGGCGGTGTCAGATAATCATTTTCCGCATTGTTCGGCAGCTTCATACGGATATCATAGGTTACGACATCGCCGTCGATTCTGGAAGTGTACATACCTTTTCCAAGAATGTCGTGGTCAATGGTAAAGCTTGCAATTTTCTTCATGATTTCCATTCCTTTCAGGATGACAGTGTTGTAAGAATCCCCATGCCCCGATTGAATAAGAATTATGGGGTTAGTGTTACTTCTATTTTACATTACTTCTCTGAAAATGTCAAGACAGCAGAAAACAGAATACAATCAGGCAGAAAATGGTAATTGACAACAATGGAATTGTATGTTATAATATGGTATATAAAATGATTCAGAAACCACGCAAAGGGGCGGAAATACCCCTTACCTGCGTGGTTTTTGCTATAAAAAGGGGTGTATCTATGTTTCCGTATCAAAATCCGGAGCTGACGGCGGACGAACGTGCATTGGATCTGCTGTCAAGGCTGACATTGGATGAAAAAATCGGTATGCTTTCCACACATCAGCTGCCCGTAGAGCGTCTGGGAGTCGAGGAATGGTATATTGGTCATGAAATAGCCCGTGGACTTGTGAATCGTGAGGACGAAAATCCTTCCACGGTGTTTCCGCAGCCCATTGGTATGGCGGCAAGCTTTGATCCCGAAATGATGTTGGAAATCGGTAAAACTGCCGGCAGGGAAGCGAGAGCTTACTACAATGAACGTAAAAAAGGCGGTCTGATGGTATGGGGACCGACTGTTGATCTTTCACGTGATCCGAGATGGGGAAGAAACGAGGAATGCTACGGTGAGGATCCGTTTCTGACGGGTGAAATGACCATCGCCTATACTATGGGATTGCGTGGAGAGGGCAAGGTCTATGCCACGATTCCGACGCTGAAGCACTTTTGTGCCAATAATCATGAGGAAGATAGGGGGAGTGATTCTGCAAATCTCAATCCTCGTCTGAAATTTGAACATTACTATGCAGCTTTCAGACCTTCCATTGAGAGGGGCGGTGCGGAGAGTATTATGACAGCGTACAATGACATTTGTCATGCACCGGCAGTGATGAACCATGATATTGAAAATGTCCTGAAAAAGAAATGGGGACTTGGATTTGTCGTAACAGATGGCGGAGATTTTTCGCAGAACGTCACCCTTCACAAGTCATTTGACTCTCACGCAAAAGCGTTGCAGGCGTGCCTGAAAGCAGGAACGGACTGTATGACGGATGTGGAGGAAAATGTACATTCAGCTGCAAGAAAAGCACTTGCACAGGGACTGATTACAGAATCCGATCTGGATCGTGCCATCGGGAATATTTTAAAAGCCAGAGTGCAGCTTGGGCATTTTGATAAAAGCACGCCTTTTGACCACCTTACCCGTGCCGATGTAAATACGCAGGCGGATCGGGCATTGAATCTGCGTGCCGCGAAGGAAGGCATGATACTGCTGGAGAATAACGGAATTCTGCCCCTTGATCCAGAAAAGACAGGAACCGTGGCTTTGCTCGGTGCCTATGCTGATTGCAACTTGCTTGACTGGTATACAGGAACTTCCTCCTACTATATTTCCGTAAAGAAAGGTTTGGAGGAAGCAGGCTGCAAGCTATTGACGGATGAGGGATGGGATATCGTCACGATTGAGGCACCGAATGGAAAATTCCTGCGACTTGGGCAGGACGGTGCATTTTACGCCGATGCCGATGCGGAAACTGCCGAACAGTTTTATTACTGCCTGCATGACCATGAACACCGTTGGGTGAATTTAAAGAGTGTCAGTGATGGCAGGATTCTGAGAGTTGCCGGAAATGACGTTCCGGAATACGGTAATACCACTGTCTATGCATGGTTTACCTCCGAAACACTTCATGTGGATACCCACAGCTTGACGGGGAAGCAGGTGATTTCCGATTATCTGCATGGAAAGCAGTTCACACTCGATGCTGAGAATCGGCTGATTGTCCGCCGCAGATCCCGTCCCGATAAAAGTGTAATGTTCCGTGTTTGTACGGTGAGCCGAGGTTCGGAACGTCTTGCAGAAATCGCAAGGAATGCGGATACGGTGATCTACTGTGCAGGAAACGATCCACTTCAGGTGGCGAGGGAATGCTATGACCGACGAACCATAGAGCTTCCGCCCGTACAGCGGGAAGCCGTGCAGCGTCTGTCCGGAGAATGTGACAATTTCATATTACTTATAATATCCAGTTATCCCTTTGTGCTTCCGTTTACATCGGGTCATCCGGCTGCCGTACTTTACACCTGCCATGCAGGGCCCGAGCTTGGCAATGCGGTAGTGCAAACCCTGTTTGGCAGGAACAATCCTGCAGGCAGATGCCCCCAGACATGGTATGCCTGTGATGATGATCTGCCTGACATCAAGGATTACGATGTGATGAAAAACAAGATGACCTATCGCTGGTTTGACGGTGTGCCGCAGTATCCATTTGGCTATGGTTTGAGCTACAGCCGGTTTATATATAACGCTCCGTCATATGAAGTGAAAAATATGGAAATTCAGGTATCCGTCGATGTAACAAATGCTTCGGAAATTGACGGAGATGAAGTTGTGCAGGTGTACTGCCATGCCTTGTCAAAACGGATTCCCCGTCCGCTCCGCCAGCTCTGCGGATTCCGCCGCATTCATATTAAAGCAGGCGAAACCGTTCGCTGTGATATTTCCGTACCACTGCGAGAACTGGAATTTTACGATGTATCCCGTGAACGATTCTGTCTTGAAAGCGGTGATTATGAAATCATGATCGGTGCATCCTCCGCAGATATCCGCTTTGCAAAAACTATTGCGGTTTCGGGCGAAACTGTACCGCCCCGTGATTTTACAAAGGAAACGGATGCTCAGCTTTATGATGTGGAAGATGCAACGGAGATCTATACCGATCCCGTAAGCGGTGAAACTCATATCCGAGGTACGGAATGGACGTGTATGCTGCGGTATCAGAATGTTGATCTGACAAACGCCAAAAGTCTGATTATCCGTGCTTCAGCACCGGTTGATCCCGCTAAGCTTCTGGTATTTCTGGATGATGCGAATACACCTCTTGCAGAGATTGCCGTGCAATCGGCTGACGGCTATACGGATTTTTCCGCATATGAGATTCCGCTGCAAACAGGAGAATGTCATGATATTCGTCTGTCTTTCGGGAATAATTGCTGCATCAGAAGTTTGCGTGTTACAAAATAATCCATTTTGTTCATCTATTATGTACAGGAATAGCAAAAAGCCCCTCAACCGAGGGGCTTTCGTTATATCAGTCATTCCTATGCTGATACGCATATACCGAAATAATCACAATGACTGCGGTCATGATGACAAGGAACACCAGCAGCAGCCATTCCGTAGTAATGCCTGTGAACATACCAATGATAGCAAAGAGGAGAAGCACGAACCCTGCAATGACGAATACCTTTCCACCAAAACGGTGTGTCAGTTTCCAGCACTGTTCGTTATTGAGCGTCCACGAGATCTTGATGCCGAGTGTCTTGTTCTGTGAGATGGTCGGCATATAATTACCCATGGCAATGAACAGCAGCCCGAATGCAATGATCAGCAGGTATCCCGGATGCGGCATATGTTCGTATTTTGCACCGATGACCGCTTCACCCTGCATGGTGAGCAGCATGAACCAGTTCATGCAGATGAAAAAAACAGAAATAATCAGCATGAAGATCTGTAATACCTTGCGGTTCGGGTAGTCCTTTTTGCGAAGTTTGAGTTCCAGCAGGATGCCGAATGATACGAGCAGCGGCAAAACCGCCAGAATCACTCCGAACCACTTTGAACCAACGCTGTCCACCTCAAAGCTTGCATTGAAATGCGTCGGTACAATATCCGGCAGTGTGGGAATGTAAATGAGCGATGCAATGAGATTGAGGATGGATAATACAAAGCTGATGATCATAAATTTACTCTTCTTCATGATGTTCCTCCTGTGTCCCGAACATACCCATCATGGATTTCAGAAACTCCTGAAATACCGTGGTGTTCAGGCTGTAGATGATTTTCTGTGCTTGCCGCTGTGTGCGGACAAGCTCTGCTTCTTTTAAAATTTTCAGATGATGCGACATCGTCGCTCCCGAAACATCAAAATGTTCCCCGATCTCACCCGCAGTCAGATCCTGCTTTTGCAGAAGCGTGAGAATCTCACGTCTTGTTCCATCCGCCATTGCACCCCATACATCACTCATGTATATCACTCCATTTCTTGCGAATTTTGAGAATACCGCACAAGCTTACAATCGCCGCAACTGTGACAATTCCTTCCAAGAATACATACATGGTATTCGTGTCCAGTACCTCACCGAGATACGGTGTAGTAAGTCCCTGTCCGATGGCGGCAATGAGGTCGATTGACATATGAAAAAGAAAACAGAAAAGCAGACCAAGTGCAGTCCGATGCTTTGCCATGAAATAAAAAACCAGAATGCTCATAAACAGATGAGAGATGATCGTCATGCCACGCTCATATGCACCGAGCAGAAACATCGGTGCAGGGGAGTCTATCAATGTTTGTTTCAGAACTTCATACTGACTGACATCCACACCCGCTGTCGCTGCAGCTTCATTTATCATGGTGTCAAATGAACCTGTGTTGATCATGACTGCATACAGAAGATTATTCACATTTGCAAGTCCAACAATGACCACCGATTCTATACAGCCGTGTGCAAGTCCTGCCGCAGCTGCCTTTCGGAATGTAAGACCATTTTTATTTAGAATTTTTGCAGCACCGTAACGTCCTGTCAGCTCAAAACCTGCTGCAGTTGCCGCAAGAATCACCGCATAAATGATGTAGTAATTTTCGGCAAATGCCAGGAATCCCTTACTCAAGGAAAGCAGGTTCAGGATGGGAACACGAATCAGTATCTGGGGTACAAAAAATCCCGCTGCACCCAGCAGTGCCGCAAGCCATAGATTCTGGTGTTTGTTTTTGATGCAGTACCAGATCACCAGTGCGGCTGGTATAATTGTTGTCAGTGCAAGTGCAATGCAGATGCAGATAATGGATGCTGTGCTTACCATAAAAATTCCTCCGTAACTTTGTATTTAGACGTTTGTCTAAATACATTATAGCACAGCACGATTTATTTGTCAATAGGTATTTAGAAATTTATCTAAATAAAGAAAAAGTCCGAGATCAAATGGATTTCGGACTTTTGCAGTTAACGTTTCCGAGTGAAAACAGAATTCTCTGCACGATCAGATAAATACCGCCGCAGAGCAGAGCGTATACGCACATAACGGGGATGCATGAATGCGGTGATACGTGAATCACAGCGAACAGCAGATTGAGGATCTCAATGGCAAACACTACGGAAAAGAGTGGAATTCCCAATAATTTCTCCCACCGTGGCCGCAGATCGGTTTTTCGGACGATCATGAAAAGTCTTGCGATGTTGCCGCAAACATTGCTTGCATAATAAGAGAGAACGATACCATAAAATCCGAACAGCGGTATAAAAATCAGCACCACGGAAATGCGGATGAAGTATTCCGCAAGATAGTTGAGGGATGAAAACGCCTGTGCTCCGATGCCTTTGATAATGCTTTCCAGTACAATTTCAAGATATATGAAGGGAACGACAGGAGCCAGCAGCACGATCATTTTTCCGGCGATTTCTCCGCCGCCGAGCAAAAGACCGATTTTATTGCCGAACAAAATCAGCATTGCAGTCACAAACACTGCAAAAACAATGGTCTGTCGTATGACCTTTTCGGAGAGCATGGTAATACGGATTTTGTTGCACGCTGCTGATTCTCTTGCAGTCTCCGTCACAAGGATTCCGGACAGCGAACATAAAATCGTGGAGGGAAAGAACAGCGTCGGAATGATGATCGCTTCGAAAATGCCGAACTGACTCAATGCGTCCGATGTGGTATTCCCAGCCTGCTGCAGCGTCAGGGGGACGAGGGCGTCATTTGCGGAACTTAGAAATGAAGTGAGTATGCTCCCTGCCATCACAGGAAAAGCAAGCTGGACATAACGCAGCAGGGAAATGGAAACGTTCCCTGTGTTTGCGGCTCGCCTGCTGCGATAACTCCAAAGCAGATAAACAAGTGTTGCAAGTGAACCTGCAATTGTGCACAAAGCCGTCATCATACAGATTCCGGCATTGGTGCTCGGCGTGATCCACCAAACGATTCCAACCATGAGTACACAGCGGATGATAAATCCCACAGTATCGGAAATTGCACAGATTCCCGTGTGGCAGCTCGCATTGAAATATCCACGCAGACAAGCGGTAATTGTCAGCAAAGGGAGTGAGAACGCCATCAAACGTATGGGGGATGCCAGTGCAGCGGATTTGAGAAAACGAACACTGAAGAATGGAGCAAAGACGACGAGAATTGCTGCAACAAGCATACTCAGAGCAAGACTGATACCAATGCAGTAACCAAGCACACGGGAGGGATTGCTGTTGTTTTTTCCCATCTCCTCCGAAATAAAACGGCTTGCACACAGGAACACATTGCCGCTTGCGGTAACAGATGCAAGAGAAAAGAATGAACCTGTCAATGCAAGTACCCCGATTGCCTCCGTACCGAGGGTATTGGTCATGAATGCATTCAGAAGCAACGCCAGCCCATCCAGCAGCATTTGTATGACTGTGAGAAGAAACGTATCCTTTGCAATATTTCTCTGCATTTGCAACACCTCCGCAAAAAATGGCAGTACACTGTACTGCCATTCTATGTGAAGATTGTTCGGTTTATGAATGGAACACCTTTCTGTAATTCTCATAAATAAAGGCATTCTGTGGATTGGGTGTATATTGCTTCATGGTAATGGATGCTGCAATCACGTTTCTTGCCGACTGCATATCGGGAAGCTCTCCACCCGCAATCAGCTGCATTGCTGCATTTCCGTAAGCTGCGGCTTCAGCAGGACCGGTATAAACCGGAATACCGCATACATCCGCTGTCAGCTGACAGAGCAGCATATCCTTGCTGCCGCCGAGCATATAAATGCAGCCGAACTGCTTGCCGGTACAGCAACGCATTTCGTCGAGCGTATCCCTGAATTTGCAGGCAAGGCTCTCATAAATACACCGCAGGACTTCAGCAATATCCGAAGGTTCCGGTTGTCCGCTTTCGATACACCACGCACGGATTCTTGTGGGAATATCACCAACCGTAGAAAATGCAGGAGCGTCCGTATCAATAAAACGAACCGCAGATTCTGCCTGCATTGCCAGCTTTTCAAATTCCGAATAGGAATAGGTTTTTCCACGACGAATCATAATGCGGCGAATCTCCTGCAGCATCCGCAGTCCCATCAGATTTTTGTGCAGCATCATTGTATCACCAAATCCTGCCTCCATGCTAAGATTTACAGAAGCAAGAATATCGCCGGATAAGGGTTTGGTGATTTCTGTACCGAAACGTGAATACGCTCCGCAGCTGATGAATGCAAAGGGGATTCCATTTGCAGCAGGAACAGCCGTTGCAGCACATTGTGTACCGTTGCCGCAAACGGCAATGACAGGAACCGCAGGAATACTAAGCTCATTGCAGATTTCTTCGGAAAGCATTCCTTTCTGTCTGCCGGTTTCCATGACAGTCGGGAAGATGTGTTCGGGAAGTTTGAGCTGCTGTATTTTTTTCCAGCACCAGCCGCCCGTCGTAGAATCAAACAGCTGCGTTGTGTCCGCAATGGTACGCTCCGTAGAAATGTCACCTGTCAGCAGATAGGCGATCAGATCGGAAATAGGGAGAAACGCCTGTGCCAGCTCCAGTATATCGGGAGTGTGGATCGCCTGTTCAAGCAGCTGGAACATTGTGCAGTCCTTGGTGCTGCGGTGGACGGATAACAGATGCAATGCCTCATCAGATAGGAACTTTCTTGCATCTTCTTCGATACCAACAGTACGCTTGTCTGCATAGTGAAACGGATTGGCAAGGATCGCTCCACGTTTGTCAATCAGACCATAATCCTTTTCCCAGGCATTGATACCAATACAGTCAAAACCGCCGATGGCATTTGCCTTTCGCAGGCCGGATTTGATCTCATGCATCAGCCGAAGGATATCCCAGTAAAGATGTCCCGCACATAGAACAGGTTCGTTCGGAAAACGATGTATTTCCTGCAGTTTTAGTTTTTTACCGTCATATGCGGCGACCATAATACGGCCGCCCGCAGCTCCAATATCCAAAGCAAGTACCCTTTTACTCATGATTGTCTCCTTTATCCAGAAAAAAGTCTGTTCATCTCTGTATTTGGCTGATTATGGAAGAAACAGCCGATATACTATCATTATACACGAATTTTGTAGATATGTCCAGTACTTTTTCAAGATGTCTATAGAATTTTCACGAGAGGATACAGAAAAAATAAATTCAGAAAAATGCGTTCGGAGCTATTGACGGCAGACGTATAATTCGGTATAATATAATAGTAGAGTTATGCACAGTGGACACGAGATACTTGCGGAGGTGCAATTTGGAAAATATGATTTCTGCATCCATCCTCAATGCGGATTTGCTGCATCTTGAAGATGTGATTCATAAATTGGAAAATGCGAAAGCAGATATGCTGCATTTTGATGTGATGGACGGTGTGTTTGTCAATAATATTTCGTTTGGCATACCGATTTTGAAAGTCATTTCGGGTGCAACATCCATGTATAAAGATGTACATCTTATGATCACCGATCCCATAAAGTATGTGGATGCTTTTGCGGATGCAGGGGCGGACATGATCACATTTCATTATGAAAGTGTGAGCGATCCTCATAAAACGATCGACGCAATTCATGCCGCAGGCTGCAAGGCAGGTATTTCTGTAAAACCGGCAACACCGGCGGAAGCAGTGTTCCCATTTTTGGACAAGGTCGATATGGTGCTTGTCATGACTGTGGAACCCGGATTCGGCGGACAGGGTTATATTCCCGAGATGACAGAAAAGATTGCAGCCATTCGTCGAGAGGCGGACAGCCGCAGCATTCCGCTTTTGATTGAAGTTGACGGAGGAATTAACGCAGAAACAGCTCCTATTGTATGGGAAGCAGGAGCGAATGTATTTGTGGTGGGCAGTTATCTATTCCGTCATGAAGACCTTGAACCGGTTGTGGAAGGTCTGCGTTATCGCACACAGGAGGTTACGGAAGGTTGAATACAGTAGCAACGGGACGTCGCCTTCGCAGTCCGGAATACTGGATAGCACTGATTGCAGTTTGTCTGGTCAGCGTATTCTATTACGGAATCCGTGCAGCGGCAGTGCTCGGGCTTGCAGTGGTTACAACAGTACTTGTTGATTTCTTCTGTCTGTTTTTGCAGAATAAATCCTATAAAAAGGCAGATTTGTCAAATATTGCTGCTGCTGTCATTATGGTGCTGATGTTTCCGGCAACGGTACCCTATGCCGTTGTTATTATCAGTACAGTATTCACGGTTGCAGTAGGTATTCATGTGTTTGGCAGCCGTGGAAACCACCTGTTCCCGCCTGCTGCAGTCGGTTATCTGTTTGCGGTGCTTTGCTGGAAGGATGAGATTCTGCGTTTTCCGCAGGCTGGAAATCACCTGCCATTGTTTGACAGCGAAGATGTAATATTGCAAAGCTCTTTAAGCAGCGTGTTCAATGCGGAGGGGATGCTCAGAACGGATCTTCTTGATCTGCTGATCGGTGCAGTGCACAGTCCTATGGGAACAGGATGCATCCTGTTGCTTTTGGTTGTGCTCGTCATTCTGTTGGTGCGACGTTCTGTATCATATTGGTCAACAGTCGGATTTCTGTTTGGAATGAGTTTTCTGGCGATGTTTGACAGAACTCCTATCTGGCAGTATGCATCTGTCAATATGGTTCTTTTCTCGACGGTGTTCCTTGTCGGAGATATTATGGCAATGCCCAAAGGACGACTTTCCGTATTATTTGGCAGTATGCTGACAGGAGCATTTACGTTTTATCTGGTGGTTCGGTACGGACTTGAGTACGCACCGGTTGTTTCCGTCGTACTGACTTATCCTATCTGGTATGGTCTGGCTGAAATTGAGGAACGTATCGGCAGAAAGCTTGATGCAATGGAACTTGCAGATAAGCAGAGGACAGCTGATACGGACGCTGAAGCAATCATCGGAGAAACGGAGGCAGAGCATGAAACAGAATAAGTTTTCCGTGATTGATGGACTTTTCCGACGTAATGCCGTTCTTGCGGAAGGTATGGTCATTGCCCCCATTGTAGTGTGCTGTAATACGCTTCCCAAGGCCTTGATTCTCTCACTTGCATTTTCCTGTATTACGTTTTTGTCCGTGAGCATTGCATCATTCTACCCACGACGTATTCCTTATACGATCCGTATCATCCTGTATGCGGTAACTGCTGCTTTGGTGTACATTCCCGTTGCCATGCTGTGCGATTATCTGCAATATGCATCCATTGGTATTTATCTGCCGCTGCTTGCAGTCAATTCTTTTGTGGTACTGCATTCGGAGCTGTATTTCTACAAACTTCGTAAGCGTCTGATGCTGCCTGCCTTGTTTTTCCATATAGCCGGATTCTGCCTGACTGCTGTTGTGGTTGGTCTGATTCGTGAAATTCTGGCATATGGAACCATCTGCGGCAGGGTAGTGGATATGCCGATTCTGCTGCAGGGCTTTTCCGCACCGTGGGCAGGGTTCATCCTGCTCGGCATTCTGTGTGCTCTGCACCGGAAATTCTTTCCTAAGAAGTAGGTGAGCGGATATGTGGTTGTTTTCATCATTTATATCGTTGCTGGCGGATAATCTGATTTTCTCCAGAGCACTCGGTACAAGCACATTGATGGCGGCGTCAAAAAGCCGCTCCAATCTGGTGGTATTGTCACTGATGATGACCTGTTTTTCCATACTCGGCTGTGTACTGACCACCTTGCTTTACTGGAGCATTCCGCCGCTTCAGCATCCGATGATCATTCCGGAAGCTGTTTTTAGTCCGATTTTGTATACCGCAGTTATTTCTGTCATATATATAGTAATGCTGCTGGTATTATCCGTCATTTGCGGTAAAAAATTTACCGCTATCAAGAAGTATGTTCATTTGTCTGCATTTAATTGTGCCGTCATGGGTGCAATGCACCTTTGCTTTGCACCGGATCGTTTTCTGACGGGAAGTTTTGTGCCGACGGATTTTATGGGGATATCGCTGCATCTGCTCGACGGCAGAACTGTGATCGGTTCGCTGTTGTTTGGCTTGCAGATTGGTTTGGGCTTTGTCCTTGCATCCCTGTTTTTGCTTGCAGTACGCAAGCGTTTGTATGCATCTGAGGTTCCGGCAGCATTCCGGGGCTTTCCTGCAATATTGGTATATATCGGATTGCTGTCAATGGCGATCCATGCGATTACTGTGTAAGATAGAAAAAAACGCACAGTATCTCGGAGAGGAGAAAACAAAATCATATGAAAATCAAACCGAAAGGACGCAAGATCTATCGGTACAGAACACGGTTTGAACGACTGAAAGCATTTCTGCGTGACACCCGTGCAGTTACACTGACAGTTGCGGGTGTGGGCGTTCTCGTGTTTGTGGGATACAGTGTCGGTGCTCCTGTGATGGATTTTCTGGAAAAGCAGGGAATTATCACGCCCTCATCGGTGTCGGAAACCAACGAAACGCAGGCTTCCACTATTTCCGAAACCTCGGAAACCGATGAACAGACATCAAAGCTTACAACACCAAAACATGAGAAGCTTTGCGGATTTTATCTTGATAAATCCGCACTTTCCACCCAGCAGTCACTTGAAGATGCACTGTCCCAGGTGCCTGCAGGAACGTCTCACGTGATCGTACCGTTGAAAGCCGAGGGCGGAAGATTATATTACGGCACATCCCTTGCGGATGCCAGCATGAGTGGTGCTGTGATCGCCGCAATGCCCTTGGAAACGATATACAACACCATTACGGATGGCGGCTATATTCCCGTTGCAGCCCTCAACGCATTGGAGGATTCCGTTTATCCGCAGACCTATGCGGAAGCAGCATACAGAATTGCCGGAACATCCGACAAATGGCTGGATGCAAACGGCAAACCCCTGCTTTCACCATTCAGTGAGCTTACAGAGGATTACCTGATGAATCTTTCACGAGAAGTTGCAGATGCCGGATTTCCTGTCATTCTTTGTGAAGGACTGACGTTTCCGAATTTTACAGCGGATGATCTGCTGCAGCTTGATCCCCGTGCAGGTACGTCCGACAGGGGCGGTGCACTTGCGGATCTTGTGAGTGCCATGCAGTCAGCAGCAGAGGGAACTGCATTCTATGTCAGTGTTGACGGCGAATCACTTCTCGGCGGTAATCCGGAGCTGTTTACTTCGGGAAAACCCTTTGCACCGACCGGTGTGGTGGTTACCGTGGATGCGGAAACCGTGGGTAGAAAAGCAGAAATCCAAGAGATGCTCGACGGATATTCCTGCGTTTTGCAGCTTACGGGAGATGGGTCTGTTCAGTCCGCAGCAATAGATGGCAGTTATATTATTGATCCGTAAGGAAATACGAAAATGATTTGCTGTGTCTATCAGCAAATAAAATACAAAACAATTAAGGGGTGTGAATACCATGGCAGAAAAATTTACGGTTGGTCTGAATAAGATTATTGATGAGTTCAAGCTTGAGGTGATCCATATGCCTTGCGAAGCTTCCCAAATACTCATTGAGGAAAATGACGTTACCCGTCCCGGTCTGCAGCTGATGGGGTTTTATGAATACTTCAATCCCGAACGCATCCAGATCATCGGAAAAATGGAATTTGCGTATCTGTCCACGATTGACGAAAAAACAAGATATGAACGTCTGGAAAAGCTGATTTCCAAGAAGCTTCCGGCTCTGGTCATTACCAGAGAGCTTCCGTATTTTGATGAAATGCTGGAGCTTGCCAAAAAATATGAAATGCCGCTTCTTCGCAGCAAGGAGAGTACTTCGAACTTTATGTCGGGACTGATTGCATTTTTGAATCTGAATCTTGCTCCCCGTATTACACGTCACGGTGTTCTGATCGAAATCTACGGTGAGGGCATATTCATTACCGGTGAAAGCGGCGTCGGCAAGAGCGAAACAGCAATCGAGCTTGTCAAGCGTGGTCATCGTCTTGTAGCGGATGATGCAGTAGAGATTCGCAAAGTTTCCAATATCAGTCTGGTCGGCAGCTCTCCCGAAAATATCCGACACTTTCTCGAACTGCGTGGCATCGGTATCATCAATGCTCGCCGTCTGTTCGGTATGGGTGCGGTAAAGATGACGGAAAAGATCGACCTCGTTGTCGAGATGGAGCTTTGGAATCCCGAAAAGATCTATGACCGTATGGGCATGGACATCCAGTATGTATCCCTGCTTGGTGTAAAGGTGCCGTCCCTGACGATTCCCGTCAAGCCCGGCAGAAATCTTGCAGTCATTCTGGAAGTTGCCGCAATGAATAACCGTCAGAAGAAGATGGGTTATAATGCCGCAATGGAACTGATGAACCGTCTCGGTATGCAGATGGATTCTACCGAAACAGTTAAGAACTACGATGTTTTTTAATGGTATAAGTCACTTGGAGGAGCTATATGAAAGAACAGCTGCAGCATTTATGTGAACAGTATGGCTGCCGTTTGGAAACGGATGTCAATCTGTCACGGCATACGACCTTCCGCATTGGCGGAACTGCGGATTTCTGGGTGGAGATTTCTTCCGTTCAGGGATTGCAGGCATTGCTGCAATATTGTAAAACAATGAAGATCCCTTATTTTATAATGGGTAAGGGCAGTAATATTCTTGCGGCGGACGCAGGTTTTCGTGGGGTTATCCTGCATCTTGGCAATGATTTTGCACAGATAACCCTTTCCGATCATGTAATGACCTGTCAGGCGGGAGCATCGCTCGGTGCTGCGGCACGTCTTGCGGCAGAGCATTCCCTGAGCGGCATGGAGTGTTTAAGCGGAATTCCCGGAACCATCGGCGGAGCTTTGTACATGAACGCCGGTGCTTACGGCAGCGAAATGAAGGATATCGTTGTCAGCTGTATGTACGTTTCCGATGAGGGCAAGCTCTGCACAATGGAGCCTTCTGAGATGGAACTTTCCTATCGTCATAGTATTTTTTCCGAAAATGGCGGTGTGATTGTCAGTGTTACATTGTCCCTTGCACCGGGCAATCAGGATGAAATCTATCAGAAGATGGATGAACTGCTTATACAGCGTAAAACCAAACAGCCGTTGGAATTTCCAAGTGCGGGCAGTACATTCAAGCGTCCGGAGGGGAGCTATGCCTCCTTGCTGATTGATCAATGCGGTCTCAAAGGAAGGGCAGTCGGTGATGCACAGGTCAGCGAAAAGCATTGTGGTTTTGTTGTCAACAAGGGCAATGCAAGCTGTGCGGATGTCCTCCGGCTTTGTGAGGAAGTGAAAGCAGAGGTACAGGAAAAAACCGGCTATGTATTGGAGCTTGAGCCGATTCTGCTTGGTTAATTTGACATAGATTTGATACAGCTTTTAAGGGGTGTGAATTATGCAGCTGGTTATGATCACCGGTATGTCCGGTTCCGGAAAATCCGTGGTAATGCAGGTTATGGAGGATATCGGTTATTATTGTATCGATAATCTTCCGCCGCAGTTGATCCCGAAGTTCGTGGAGATTTGCGAACAGGCGGAAAATGGCATCACTAAAGTGGCAATTGCCGTGGACATTCGCTCCGGCGGAATGCTTTCCGATATATACAGCAGCTGGTATGATCTGAAGCATGGCTCCAACGTGGATGTCAAGGTCGTATTTACGGCAGCTTCGGACGAGGTGCTTATCCAGCGTTATAAAGAAACACGCCGCAAGCATCCGCTTGGCGATAAATGCGGTTCTCTGCAGGAAGCAATCAACTATGAACGTGAGCAACTGCAGCAGATGCGAGTGATTGCGGATTATTATGTGGAAACTTCCCATTTGAGTGTTTCCCAGCTGAAAGAAGAAATCAAGGGAATGTTCCTTGCCGAAAAATCCGATTCCCTGCTGATAAAGGTGATGTCCTTTGGATATAAGTACGGTGTTTCCACGGAATCAGACCTCGTGCTCGATGTCAGATGCCTGCCGAATCCCTTCTATATTCCTGAACTGAAGGAACACACGGGATGTGAGAGCTGTGTGCGTGATTATGTCATGCAGTTTCCGCAGTCAAGAGAACTGCTTTCCAAATTTATGGATATGCTGGAATTTCTGCTGCCCCTCTATATTTCGGAGGGAAAGAGTCAGCTTGTCATCGCTTTTGGATGCACGGGCGGTAAGCATCGTTCCATCACATTTGCGGAGCTTGTGAGCGACGCATTAACAGAAAAAGGATACCATGTGCACAAATTGCACCGGGATATTGCAAGATAAATGCGGGGGTGAAAGGAATGTCTTTTTCCGACAATGTGCGTGAAAGCATTCGCAGCACCATAAATGATCAGGACAAGCGTTTTGCCTGTCTATACGGAATGCTTCTGTATTGCCGCACGCTGACAAAGGATGAGATCTGTTTGAAAAGCGAAAGCGAGATATTCGATTCTGTTTTTCCAGTGCTGATGAAAACCGTATTCGGTGCGGCAATTCCGCTCGAAATCACACATAAGCCGAGAAAAGATGGTACTATGCTGTATATCTACCGCATCTGCGGCAAGGAAGCGGTAACCGGAATCCGCAGAACCTTCCACATACACGAGGCACGACGCATAGATATGCGAAATCTTCCGACAAACAGTATCGGTATGTTTCTTGGGGGTGTATTTCTGACCTGCGGCAGCATGACCGATCCGAATAAGGACTATCATCTGGAATTTACAACACCGACAGAAGAGCTTTGCAGTGATCTGTGCGATGTACTGCTCAGTGTCGGTGTCCATCCGAATACAACAAAACGCCGTTATGCCCACTCTGCCTATCTTAAGGTAAGTGAGGAAATCGGCGATTTGCTGACTTTTATGGGTGCACAGCGATGCACACTGGAACTGATCGACATCAAGATAGATAAAGAAGTCAAAAATAATGTGAATCGTCTGAACAATTGTGATATGGCAAATATTGATAAAGTAATTTCCGCATCGGAAAAGCAGCAGGATGACATTCGCACAATAATTTGTCATGACGGAATGAAAGAGCTTTCGGCAGATCTGCGAGAGCTTGCCGAACTTCGCCTTGACAATCCGCATCTGAGCCTGCAGGATCTTGGGGAAATGCTTTCCAAGCCCATAGGACGTTCAGGGGTGAATCATCGTTTCCGCAAGCTTGCAGCGATTGCGGATAAGTATCGGGAGGAGGCGTCAAATGGTATCTGCTGATGACTTTGTACATCTTCATGTGCATAGTGAATACAGTCTCCTTGACGGTGCGTGCAGGCTGACGCAGCTCGTCGAACAAGCAAAGTCTCAGGGACAGACTGCGGTTGCTGTCACAGATCACGGAAACCTCTATGCAGCAGTTGCATTTTATGACGCTGCTCTTGAAGCAGGAATTCGTCCGATCATCGGCTGTGAGGTGTATGTTGCACAGAGAACCCGATTTGACAAGGATCCTGTTCTTGACGGCAAAAGCTATCATCTGGTGCTTCTCTGCGAAAATAATGAGGGCTATCAGAATCTCATCAAGCTTGTTTCTCTTTCGAATACGGAGGGATTTTATAAAAAGCCGAGAATTGATTTTGAGCTGCTCAAAAAATACCATAGGGGTTTGATTTGCCTTTCAGCCTGTATTGCCGGGGAAGTTCCACGGCTGTTGCTGGAAGGTAATTATCATAGTGCCAAAGAAGCGGCAATGCGATATCGGGAAATTTTCGGAAACGATAATTATTTTCTTGAAATACAGGATCACGGCATTGCAGAAGAACGCCGGATCATGCCGCAGCTTCTGCGGCTTGCACGAGAATTGGAAATTCCCCTTGTCGCAACGAATGACGCTCATTATCTTACCAAAAGTGATGCAGCAATGCAAAAAGTTCTGCTTTGTGTGCAGACTGGCAAAACCATTGATGAGCCGAATGGAATGGGATTTACCACGAATGAATTTTACCTGAAATCCACACAGGAAATGGCAGCACTTTTCCCAAATCTTCCGGAAGCGATCACCAACAGCCGAAAGATTGCCGATCGCTGCAAAGTGACGTTCACGTTTGGTGAACGAAAGCTGCCGCATTATGTGAAGGAAGGCGTAACGGACAATTCCGCCTATCTGCGTGCCCTTTGTGTAAAGGGAATGCATATGCGTTATGGAAATTCCCCCTCGGATGATGTGAAACAGCGTCTTGCTTATGAAATCAGTGTCATCGAAAAGATGGGCTTTGTGGATTATTTTCTGATTGTCTGGGATTTTATCCGCTACGCAAAAAGACGGAATATTCCCGTCGGACCGGGCAGAGGTTCGGGTGCAGGCAGTCTTTGTGCCTATTGTATGGGAATTACGGGTGTTGATCCGATTGCAGGAAAGCTCCTCTTCGAGCGATTTTTGAATCCTGAGCGTGTCAGTATGCCCGATTTTGATATCGACTTCTGTATCGAGGGCAGACAGGCGGTCAAGGATTATGTCCTGCAGCGTTATGGCAGTGATCATGTTGCTGAGATCATTGCGTTCGATACCCTGAAAGCTCGTGCGGCAGTGCGAGATGTCGGGCGTGTAATGAACATTCCCTATGCGGTTGCAGACAAAACTGCGAAGCTGATCGACGGCAAACTGACGATCGAACAGGCAATTTCCCAGACAAGGGAATTGAAGTCTATGTATGAAAGTGATGAACAGGTGCGGCGGCTTCTGGATATGGCAATGAAAATCGAAGGTATGCCACGCCATATTACAAAACACGCTGCCGGAGTTGTGATCGCAGCATCTCCCGTGAGCGATTATGTTCCACTTATCAAAAATGACGAGATGATTATGACACAGTACGATAAGGATGTGCTGGAACGTCTGGGACTCTTGAAAATGGATTTTCTCGGACTGCGAAATCTTACCACCATTCGTGACTGCGTCAGAGATGTCTGTCGTCATACACCGGATTTTTCCATTGATAATATTCCAATGGATGATGCAGAGGTATTCCGCCAGCTTGCAAAGGGGAATACATCCGGCGTGTTCCAGCTCGAAAGCAGTGGGATGCGGCAGGTGATTATGCGTCTGAAACCGGAGAATATCGAGGACATTATTGCAGTCCTTGCTCTGTATCGACCGGGGCCGATGGATTCGATTTCCACTTATATTCACAATCGTCACAATCCGGAAAGCGTTCGTTATCTGCATCCAATGCTGGAGGACATTCTTGATGTGACCTATGGATGTATTTTGTATCAAGAGCAGGTAATGCAGATCTGCCGTAAGCTTGCCGGCTATTCCTACGGCAGAGCCGATCTTGTACGCCGAGCCATGTCAAAGAAACACCAAAGTGAAATGGAACAGGAACGTCAGGTTTTCCTGTATGGTTCCGGAAAGGATGATGGCTGTGTCGGTGCCGTTGCAAATGGCGTTCCTCTGGAAATTGCCGAGCAGATCTTTGACCAGATGGAGAGTTTTGCCTCCTATGCGTTCAATAAATCCCATGCGGCTGCCTATGCACTGATCGCCTATCAGACAGCCTATCTGAAAGTCCATTATTTTGCGGATTATATGGCAGCTCTTATGACAAGCGTAATATCCGAATCTCCGAAGCTGCTGGCGTATATGGAGGAATGCCGCAATGCCGGACTTGAGATTCGTCCTCCGAGCGTGAATACAGGTGAATGGGGTTTTTCCCATCGTGACGGGCATTTGGAATTCGGTCTACTTGCCATCCGTAATCTTGGCAAGGGACTCATTGATAAAATGACTATGGAACGCCGCAGAAACGGGGCATTCAAGGGGTTTGTGGATTTTTGCCGACGGATGTCCGAGTTGGGGATGAACAAACGTGCTTTGGAAGCATTGATCCAGTCGGGAGCACTTGATGGGCTTGACTGTAATCGCCGTCAGATGATGCTGCAGTATGAATATGTGATGGATGCAGTCAGTCAGAGTGATCAGGCAATGGAAGGACAGATGAGTCTGTTTGGTGAAATGGATACCGCTGCAGCGTCGGATCTGATCATTCCGCCTGCCGAAGAATATGATCTCACACATCGTCTGCAAATGGAAAAGGATGCTACGGGAATGTATATTACAGGACACCCAATGGATCATTTCCGTTATCTGCAGTCCTTGCTGCATTGTGATGCGATTTCGGAACTGACAGCGGATAAGGGCAGGCGTGTGTCGGACAAACAGAATGTCAGGCTGTTCTGTATTGTACAGAGCGTCAAAAAGCATCGCACCAAAAAGGGTGAGGAAATGTGTTTTGCCACTGTGGAAGATGCGGGCGGAGCAATTGATACCGTGGTGTTTCCCAAATTATACAGCATTTCGTCACAGCGTCTGAAAGCGGATGGTGTGCTATATTTGATTGGCAGTGTTTCAAAAAAAGATGATGAAGTGACCGTGATTGCGGAAAGCATTCGCTCACAGGATGATCTTCCCCTGATGCTCAGACAGATGCAGCTTTGCCTGAAATTGGAACGTGCGGACTTGCACTTGCTCGAACAGGTGGAGTCACTATGCTCACAATTTCACGGAGATACCGAAGTTGTGCTGTATCTGACGAATGAGAAGAAATATGTCAAGCCAAAACGCAGAATGACTGTTGAGATTTCCGAGCGTTTTTATGAGAAACTCTGTGCTGTTATTCCGTATGAACAGATCGGATGCATTCCTGCACTGCGTTCTATGGGGTGAAAGATGACTTGCTGAATGAAAGACATAAGAGAAGGACAGAGCATGAAAATGATTTCCCATAATAAAAGCGAAAAAGGGCTTGACAGAACCGCACAAATGTTGTAAAATAATATAGTAACTTAATTTTTGCGATTGCAGAATGGAGAATGGATGTATATGAAGAAGATTGGCGTATTGACCAGCGGCGGTGACGCTCCGGGTATGAACGCCGCTGTCAGAGCGGTAACTCGTGCTGCACTGTCCAAGGGAATGGAAGTAGTAGGTATCCAGAGAGGATATGTTGGTCTGCTCAACCGTGAATTTGTAGATATGACCGCAAGAAGTGTTTCCGGTATCATTCAGAGAGGCGGTACTTGCTTGTATACAGCTCGCTGTCCTGAATTCCGCAACATGGATGGCGTTATGAAGGGTAAGGAAGTTTGTGAGGAAATCGGTATTGAAGGTCTGGTAGTAATCGGCGGCGACGGTTCTTTCCGTGGTGCGGGTGACCTGTCCTCCGTGGGCATTCCCTGCATTGGTATTCCCGGTACAATTGATAATGATATTCAGTGTACAGAGTATACCATCGGTTATGATACAGCTATGAACACGGCCATGGAGATGATCGACAAGCTCCGTGATACCACACAGTCCCACGCTCGCTGTTCCGTTGTTGAAGTAATGGGCAGACGTGCAGGCTTTATTGCGGTAAATGTTGCAATGGCAGTTGGTGCAGAAGCTGCAATCACACTGGAGCGTCCTTATGATCTGAACGCAATTGCAGCGAAAATGGTTCGTACACGTGATTCCAAGGGTGGCAAGAATCATTTTATCGTTGTCGTAGCCGAGGGTGTTGGACAGGCAGAAAACATTGCAAGATCCATTCAGGAAATGACGGGTATTGAGTCGAGAGCAACAATTCTCGGACACGTTCAGCGAGGAGGTTCTCCCACGGTTCGTGACAGAGTGGTTGCTACAGAGATGGGTTATCATGCAGTATCCTTGCTTGAGCAGGGAATCGGCAATCGAATTGTTGGTCTGAAGAATGGTAAGATTTTTGATATTGATCTGCAGGAAGGTCTGGCAATGAAGAAGCCTTTCATCGACGAGAGATATGATATTCTGACTGAAACAGCGTATTAATTCAGATATTCCGGCTGACGGCGTAGAAAACGCCGTCGGCTGATTATCATACAGAGTAGAAGCTTGTGCGTTAAGTGCTGGTCAAACGGGGAGTTGTTGGCCGGACGAAAAGGAAATCCTTGCGGTACAGGTTTCGCATCCCGCTGAATGTATAATTTGAAGCTCTCATATGCCTTTGAATTATGCACGAAGCTGCATGGCTCGCATAAAGGAGGTATATTATGAAGAGCTTTTTTTCTATGTTTTCGGATTCTGCAAAAGAATTCGGCAATCTCCTGACTGTATGTATCACTGCAATATTTATTGCAATTTCTATGGTGCTGGAGATGTTTTCAATTGACATTGGATTTGCAAAGGTGAATTTTGCATTCCTTGCCATTGCCGTAATTGGTATGCTGTTCGGACCCACTGTTGGTTTTGTTGCCGGTCTTGCCTGTGACTTTGTTGGATTCATGGTGCATCCCACAGGTTCCTTTCTGCCGGTCTATACATTGGTTGCCGGACTGCAGGGTGTTATTTATGGAGTTTGCCTGTATCATAAGAATACCGGACGCTCGTTGAATGTAACGGGCCGCAGCGGCAAATCGTTCGACATCATGCTGCTTTTGCGTGCGGCACTTGCAAGACTTCTGGATGTGGTAATCATCAACCTTGTGCTGAATACAGCACTGAATCTGTATTATGGATTCATTCCTTCCGAGGCTCTGCACGTTGCCATTGCAGGACGTCTGACCAAGAATATGCTGGAATTGCTTGTGGATCTTCCGCTTTTGTTCGTCATGCTTCCGATTGCACTTTCTGCCTATCGGCGTACACGTGTGGGATTGAAACGGGCATAGTAAAATTACCTAAAAATGAAAATTTTCGAAATGCACAATTTTGTCTTGCAATTTTGTGCATTTTGTTGTATAATACAAGAGAAAGGTTTGGTGAACGATTATGACAACAGTTGGTTTTATCGGTGCAGGAAATATGGGTTTTGCTATCATGAAGGGAGCAGCAGAAAGCGAGCTTGGAAATTCCATGCAGATTTTTGCTTTTGATCCCGATACAGAAAAGCTTGAACGGCTGTCGCAGTACGGTATTTCTTCATGTGCATCCGGTATTGAGGTGTTGAACAAGTGTAAATACGTGTTCCTTGCAGTCAAGCCCCAGATGTTTGATGCAGTTTTGGAGGATCTTGCCTCGGCAGTTACGGAGGAAACCGTTCTGGTTTCGATTGCGGCGGGCATTACAGCTGAGTACATCCGCAGCAAGACCATTCCGAATGCGAAGGTGATCTTGGTCATGCCAAACACTCCGCTTTTGCTTGGAGCAGGTGCGTCCGCTCTTGCAAAATCCACTCCGACAACGGATGAGGAATTTGCAGTGGTACGCAGTATGTTCGATGCTTGCGGTGAAACCGCAGAGCTTCCAGAAGACAAGATGAAGGAAATTATTGCAGTTAACGGCAGTAGTCCGGCATTTATCTATCTCTTTGCAAAGGCGTTTGTGGACTATGCCGCAAAAGAGGGGATTGCACAGGAAACTGCATTACCCCTGTTTGCACAGAGCCTCATTGGTTCTGCTAAGATGCTGACGGAGTCCGGCTATACAATCGAAGAACTCATTCGTATGGTATCTTCTCCGGGCGGAACAACGCTTGCAGGTCTTGACAAGCTCTATGCAGGTAAACTTGAGGAAACGGTTGACGCTGCCTGCACCGCTTGTACAAAGCGTGCTTATGAACTTTCAAAATAAAATACAGTTCTGATTTGCCCCGATGCCGCATAAACTCTGATGAGGAGTTGATGTGCAATGCATTTTGGGACAAGTATCAGAATTTCCGGAAAGAATGATAAACTGCTGCGATGGTTTCTGATAGCAATACTGCTCGGTACATTGCTTGGCAGTGTGCTGTATGTGCTGTACCCGTCGCATATGATCTGGCAGGAATCGCTGTTCAGACAAGGAATCGGAACAGCTCCTGCTGCCTTTGATTTCACAGAAATGTTCCTTGCAATCTGCATTGTTTCTGTCGTCTGGACATTTTTGATGGCAGTCCTCGGAACATCACTTGTCGGTGTTCCGTTTATAATTTGCCTGTTAGTATTGCGTGCAGCCGCAATTGGTGCTGTGTTGTCGGAACTGTATTGTTTGCAGGGAAGTGCAGGACTCCTGACTGCGGTTTTGTTTGTTATGCCCTATGCTGTGTTTTCCATGTTTGTGTATGTCCTTGGTATCAGGGAATCCATCCGATTTTCCGTATCCTTGCTTCAGCTCGTGCGGCAGGGTAGGGGGGATTCTCTCTCAGTACGATTGTATCTGATACGGTTTCTGATGATTCTGATGCTGATGCTTGCAGCAGGTTTGCTGCAATGCGTCTGGTTGAAGTACGGTTACACAGGATTTCTGGAATGGATGGCAAATGGATAGAAGAATTAATCTGAAAGGATATGAAAATAATGGGCCTGTTTGGAAATTATGAATCATCCGGTGCAGGAATTGCAAAGGATGCTCCCAAAAAGAAACCGTTTTTCCGCTATTGGGAACTTGTCGGCAGAAAGTTCTGGAAGCTCATCGAGGTCAATCTCCTGCTTATGTCATCGCTTCTTCCACTGATCGGTGCATTGTTGGTGGTGTATTTTCTGGTGAATGTTAATACGGAGCTATCTCTCGTGCTTTTTGCAGTGTTTGTTCTGCTGTTCGTCATTCTGTTTGGGCCGATCATTGCAGGGTGCACCAAGATTTTTCGTAACTTTTCGCTTGAAAAGCCGATGTTTATTATGGATACATTTGTAAAGACATTCCGCAGCTGTTTTAAACAGGCGTGTATTATGGGAATCATAGATCTGCTTGTGGCGGCATCCGTTGCATCGGGTCTGTATGTGTATCCGCAAATTATTAAGGGGATCGACGCAGGAGAAATTCAGGGGTCCTCAACTATGTTTTATGTGTTGTTCGTTGCAGGCTTGAGCATTGCCATCGCAGTGCTGCTCATGAGCTTCTATGCATACCTGATGATCGTTTCCACAGATCTGAGCATGAAGAATATTCTCAAGAATTCTCTTGCTTTGAGCTGTATTGCCCTCAAAAAGAATCTGCTCACTCTGTTGATCGTGGTGCTGGTATGCGGTGGATTTGCATTGCTTACCTACCTGTTCCCACATATTATGGTATTCATCCTGCCGTTCCTGCCGCTTTCATTTGTGGGATTTGCCGTTGTATTCAATTGCTATCCTGTGATTCAGAAGCTCGTCATCAATCCCTACTATGCACAGCGTGGAGAGGTGAACCCGGAAATGACCTATACACAGACGGACGGCAAGAATGTGTTTGAAGATCAGGGCGGTAAGGAAAAGCCTGTGGAAGCACCGAAGCAAAAGAAGAAAAAAGGAAAGGTGATTTCCTGATTTTGGGAATACTTGTTTCCAAAAACTTCACATTTTTTTTGAAAAAACCCTTTACAAGAGGCAGAAAATGTGGTATAATAGTTAAGGTCCGTGTACTTGGAATGGGGGTTACGCCCACATTCGGGATTTTACCTGCCCCACTCTATGTTACGGATAATGAAATATTAAAGAGGTGAAACAAATGCTGCGTAAGGAAGAGAAGACAGCTGTCATCGAAGCAAATCGTACAAGTGAGGTTGACACAGGTTCTCCTGAGGTACAGATTGCGATTCTGACACGTCGTATCAACGATCTGACTGAACACCTGAAGGTGCACAAGAAGGATCATCACTCCAGAAGAGGTATGCTGAAGATGATCGGTCGCAGAAGAAATCTGCTGGCTTATCTGAAGAAGAAGGACATCGAAAGATACCGTGCAATTATTGCTAAGCTGGGCATCCGTAAGTAATTGCGGATTAGGAAGGCAGTGGGGTATCCCTCTGCCTTTCCTTATAAGTAAATCAAATGAAATGCTTTGGCAGCGGTATATTAGCATCTGACCGTACCTCCGCAGAGCGGGGGCAGGGTTTTTTGCTAAAAAACGCTGTCTGGCAAAAAAAGGAGGAAAAACTATGTTTGAGAATTTCAGAAGGTTTGAAACAACCTATGCAGGTCGTCCGCTGACTGTAGAAACCGGCAAGACCTGTGAGCTTTCCAACGGTTCCTGCTGGGTGCAGTATGGTGAAACTGTTGTTATGGCAAACGTAACTGCAAGTGCAAAGCCCCGTGACGGAATTGATTTCTTCCCGTTGTCTGTAGATTATGAGGAAAGACTGTATTCCGTAGGCAGAATCCCCGGTTCTTTCACAAAGCGTGAGGGCAAGCCGTCCGAAAAGGCGATCCTGACATCGAGAATGGTGGACAGACCCATCCGTCCTCTTTTCCCGAAGGATATGCGTAATGATGTTTCTGTTGTTATGACAGTTCTGGCTGTTGATCCTGACTGCTCTCCCGAGATTGCAGGCATGATTGCAACTTCCATTGCGATTTCCATTTCCGATATTCCGTGGAACGGCCCGATTGCTGGTATCAGCGTAGGTCTGGTTGACGGCGAGATCGTTCTGAATCCCACGCTGGAACAGCGTGGAAAGTCCGACCTGAACCTGACAGTTGCAGGATCTGCTGAGAAGATCGTAATGATTGAAGCGGGTGCAAACGAAGTGGATGAAAAGACCATGCTCGATGCCATCATGACAGGTCATGAAGAAATCAAGAAGATGGTTGCATTCATTAGTGATATGCAGGCACAGATCGGTAAGAAGAAGTTTACCTTTGAGTCCATGGAAGTTCCGCACGAAATGTTCGATGAAGTGGAAGCTCTGTGCGGTGAAAAGGTGAAGTTTGCACTGGATACCGATGACAAGACTGTACGTGACGAGAGACTCAAGCCCATTGTTGATGAAATGCACGCTGTGCTGGATGAAAAGTATCCGGAAGAGGGTGCAAAGCTTGATGAGTGTATGTACAAGCTGCAGAAGAAGATCGTTCGTGCATGGCTCTATGAGGGCAAGCGTGTTGATGGTCGTGGCATTGATGAGATTCGTCCTCTGGCATCTGAAGCAGGTGTTCTGCCGAGAGTTCACGGTTCCGGTCTGTTTACAAGAGGCCAGACGCAGGTTCTGACCATTGCAACACTGGGTCCGGTTAGCGATTCTCAGAAGATCGACGGTCTGGACGAAGAAGCATCCAAGCGTTATATGCATCACTATAATTTCCCGTCCTACTCCGTAGGCGAAACAAAGCCCAGCAGAGGTCCCGGTAGACGTGAAATCGGTCACGGTGCATTGGCTGAAAAGGCATTGGTTCCGGTTCTGCCTTCTGTTGAGGAATTCCCGTATGCAATTCGTTTGGTTTCCGAGGTTCTGTCCTCCAATGGCTCTACCTCTCAGGGTTCCATCTGCGGTTCCACACTGGCTCTGATGGATGCAGGCGTTCCGATCAAGGCACCGGTAGCAGGTATTTCCTGCGGTCTGATCACACTGCCCGACAGTGACGATTTCATGACCATGGTTGATATTCAGGGACTTGAGGATTTCTTCGGCGATATGGACTTCAAGGTTGGTGGTACACACAAGGGTATTACCGCAATTCAGGTTGATATCAAGGTGGATGGTCTGACTCCTGCAATCATTGCAGAAGCATTTGAAAAGACCAGAAAGGGTCGTCTGTATATTCTGGATGAGATTATGCTTAAGGCAATTCCTGCACCCAGAGAAACTGTAAACACCTATGCACCCAAGATGCTCCAGACTAAGGTTCCGGTTGATAAGATCCGTGAAGTAATTGGTCAGGGCGGTAAGGTGATTCAGAAGATCTGTGCTGAATGCGATGTAAAGATCGACATCAATGAAGAGGGCAATGTATTTGTCAGCGGCATTAATCTGGACAATGCAAAGAAGGCAATCCAGATTGTAGAAACCATTGCAAATGATCCTGAAGTTGGTGCAATCTATAAGGGCAAGGTAGTTCGTCTGATGAACTTCGGTGCATTTGTGGAGATTGCTCCCGGCAAGGATGGTCTGGTTCATATTTCACAGCTTGACAATCATCGTGTAGAGCGTGTGGAAGATGTAGTTGCCATCGGCGATGAAATCGTTGTTAAGGTTGTTGAAATCGACAAGCAGGGAAGAATCAATCTCTCCCGCAAGGAAGCTTTGGCTGACATCGCAGCAAAGAAGAATAACAACTAATGATAAAAATGCAGTACTGTCCATTTGATTGGATAGTACTGCTTTTGTTTTATACTATTTCTGCCCCTGAATGATCTATTTGAGGGTAGTATGTCAAAAGAATGAGCCTTCCCCATATCGGATGGGGAAAGCTCATAGTCATATCATGTGTTATTGTTACTAACTTGCAGGGAATGTTTCGATTTTATTCAGAACGAAATCTCTGTGCAGAGTAACGTCTACACCGTCAAGCACGCCATTAGCGTCAAGATCCGCAGCGTCAAAGTGATCGGTATCGCCGGTCAGTACAGCACGCTTGAGGAGTGCTAAGTCAAACGAATCCACGATGCTATCGTCATTCAGATCGCCCAGGATTACATCCTTCTCAAGCAGATTGAGACTCCACCAGTTCAGGTTAAAGAGGTAACCGCTTCCGCCTGTGAATACAAAATACAGATCGTGTTTACCAGTCGTCAAGTCGATCGGACAATTTTGTGTTGCCCAATTCTGCCATCCGCCTGTTCCGGTAACATTCATACTGCCGATTTTCTGCCCGTCCGGAGCGTCGAGTCTTACTTCCAAAGTAGCCTGTGCACCGTTTGAAGCAATGCGGAAATCAATGGAATCTGCACCGTTTGCAAAATCAACGCCCTTGAAACCAATGTAATCACCATTTTCAATGTAAGCAACATTGGAACCACCCTCGCCGCAATTCTCTGTCTGTACACCGGACTGTGCAGCAAAGCTTTCAGCTTCAACCTTGGAGCCGGAACCGTTGATACGCAGGAGATGTCCGGACTTGCTCAGAATCTTGCCATCCTTGTCAACGACGTAGATGCGGTATTCACCATTTTCTTTAGGTGTGCGGATGGAACCGGAAGTTCCGCTTGTTCTTGTCATGGTTGTGCCCTGTTTGAACTCGCTGGTAGAATCGGGAGCAATCCAGATGGTGTTGCCCTCACTCTTTCTGATGGGAAGCATTGTACCGCCGCCGGTTTCACAGCTTGCGGGGAAAACATAATCTGCTTCGGGCATCAGACCAGCAGGCATAATATGCTTATAGTCATCGGAAAGGCCGGAGTTCAGACAGAACTTGTACTGTTCAAAAGGCCATACATTATCGGATACAACGATCGGATTATCAATGTCACTATCGGGAGGATTCTTACCCATCTTGCAGACAGTAGCATAAGTTCTCTTGATTGTCAAATGATGCTTCTGACCATAATCCTCGCAGTTGATTGTGTAGGTAACATTGGGGCTGATTTCGAGGATATTGTCCATTTCCTCAATATATGCTGTACCTTCGTCATTATGCAGACCATAGGTCGGCTGGTACGCTGCAGCGGCAGGAATACCCTGGATGTAGTTTTCATTGATGACAGTACCCGGCATCTGACCAATGGTGTAAATACCGCCGCTGTCATGTAGTCGATTCAGACATTCAATAACACGGTTGTTGCAGATCATATTGTCACGGCTTGTGGTAGAATCCTTGAAATTACACCAACCCCAACCGAGATGAATACCATTGTATGCGGTTTTCTTGATCTGATTGCTGAGGATCTTCACACGATCGGTGTAATATGCGGTGATAGCCGCACATCCGCCGAAACCGTGAACAACACTGATGTCATACAGCAGGTTGTCAGAAATTGTCACGTTTGTACACAGACCTTCTTCTTCTACGGAGTATTTTTCATGGTTATCCCACTTCTTATCACCGATGTAAACGTGCTGCGGATGACCGATCGTAATGCCACTGGAGGTAATGTCTGTGATGAAGTTGCCGACGATATTGGAGTTAACAACGTCGTTTGCCATATTGATACCATCCGCACCTGTATGCTTTACAACGTTCTCAATGAATTCGATGGATTCAGAGTTTGAAACCATGATAGCACCGGGCAGAGTATCCGCCATTTCGTATTTTTTGTTATGCCAGTTGGAATCTGAAAATGCGGTGTAGCTCTGTGCCGCCTGACAGGTTGCTTTACCATAGGAATCGCCAACCTTGGTAAGCTGATAGTCCGTATTTTCAAATGTAATACCGCTGAAGCTCAGATTCTTTACACGATCAGAAGTAGATTTACCCTTGATGATGATCAGCTGATCAACAACAGGAGCCTCTACATCGGCATTGGACATATCTTCGCCGCTTCTCGGGTAATAATAAAGGATTTTCTCTGTCTTGTCAAAATAGAATTCACCGGGGGAATCAACAAAGGAAAGTGAATTGTACAGTGTGTGTGTGCCTCCTGTAGAGAAGCCGGCACCCCAGCCGGGTGTCTGAGCAATCGCACCATAAGGCTGCTGCATCAGGAAGATCAAAGAACCGTTCTCAATCTTAATGTCTCTGCTGCAAACGATATTCTCATTCCATGTAGTTCCGTTGATAACTTCGAGATCATCAAAGTTGGATGGAATCGTAGGAATATCGGACGCATTATACTTGATACCGTCGCTCTTTTTGCCGGAAACCCATGCCCAGTCAGCCTGACCTGCAGTAATGGAATATTCGCCATAACCTCCCTTAGCCTGGACGGTAACACTGCCCATGTTGGCACGTTTATCATTTACATAGAGGTTTCTCAGTTTCTTGTTTCTGTCAAGTTTGGCAGTATAAAGCTTATCATTATGCTTTTGCCACCCCGTTACCTGTACAGCACCGTTGAGCACGGGAATTTCGTTCTCGTAAGCCTCATAGGAAATACGGTAACCGTTGGTACCGGAGTCCCTTGTGTCAAATACAACGGGCTCTGTAATGCGGTATTCACCGCCTCTGAGATATACGGTGATATTTCCGCTCATATTACCGTTGACGTTACGTACTGCATCTCTCGCAGCGGCGAGTGTGCGGAAAGGTGCGTTAATTGAACCGTCGTTGGTATCGCTGCCATCAGGTGAAACATAGAATACGTTCTGCTCATCTGCTGCATCAATAACAGGCAAATTATCCCAAACGAATGTGGGAAGCGTAGCGGCTGCACAGATTATCAATGCGATACTGCGTTGAAAAATGCTTTTTTTGATTTTCATACTGACTCTCCTTTTCAAAAATGATTTTATTCCATTTACAGACCAAATGATAAATGTGAATAAAATTTAAATTTGATAATACACACTAAACTTGCATATTTAATTTAATATTATCATATTAAATCGCAAAAC
>JAZNUR010000096.1:0-10512 GCA_045592405.1 Oscillospiraceae bacterium | reverse complement strand
AAAGAATATATTGATAAATATCCGAACGACATTATTGATATGTACATTGTTTTAAGAAAACTAATTTTTGATAGTGTTTCATCTGAACCACAAGAAACAATGTGGGCTAAACTTCCAACTTATTATGTTGGTGAATCTTTTGTGAGGCTTATTCCATTCAAAGACCATATTAACATTGAAGCAAAAGCTGTGTCTGTAAACACAGAGATGTTATCAGGTTATAAAGTAACGCCCAAGGGAATGTTGCAAATTTTCCTAAAACAAGATATTCCAGCCGATGTGTTGAAGAAGATATTTATTGAAACATTAGACTAAAAAATTCCAATTTACCGAACTGAACATATTACATATCCGTTCTCAATGTCATCTATTTTGTCACACCTTGACAGTAAACCTCCGATGTGAATGCATCGGGGGTTTTTCTTGCAATCGTCTGCGGAGTGTGGTATAATATAGAAGGTTGGACAGACCGATTAAATAAGAATTTGAAAGTGAGATGGAAATTATGAATAATGAAGTTAAGCAAGTTATTGAAAAATTTAAAGAGGTAAAAGATATATTAAAAGAAATTGCTGACAAAGATGAAGCAATAGGGTATCTTGTTAACGAAACAAAATTATCAAAAGAGGAATGTGCTACTGCATATGATATTATTATGAAAATTGAAGATTAAGTCCCAATTTACCGAACTGAACATATTACACAGCCGTTTTCAATGTCATCTGTTTTGTTATTGCAAAATACAGCGAAATGTGGTATAATATTGTAAATCACATTGTTCGCTGAATAAGAATTTGACAAAGGAGCGTGATCGTATGGTAAAATTGGCAGCATTCGTTTGGGTATTGGCCTGTGTAATGGGCATTGCAGGATGCGGCGGTCGTTCCCCAAAACCTGTCAGCACCATCGTAGGTATGAGGACATACTATGAGATGTCGGACGGCACATGGCAATCCGAGGGGTATACATATGAACACAGATTGGTGATCAGCGGAAGGATGCCGAATGCAGCAAAAGACACTACATATGTTTATTTGAGCAACATAGAGGAAATTTCATTTGAAAACGCCATGATGGCAAGCGGAATCAGCAGTAATTCGGAAGACTATTTTGGTATTGAAGATGCGGTGCTTGTCGAAATATACTGATCAATATACAGAACCGGATACAGTACATTGCCGCCTGTGAACATCACAGGCGGCTTTTCCTCGCTTCATTGATGCGTTTTTTATCTGTAACCTTTTTCAGCTTTGCTTGTTATATGTATAGAACAGGATTCAAATATTTTCTGCCAATCCTCCCCCCAACGGATCATTGAGAATTGGTATGAAGAGAGAGGAGGAAGATATGGAGCAGAAGCTTCTGGAACAGCTATACATCAGCTATTACAAAGAGATCTATTTCTATCTCTACTCATTGTGCAAACGGAAAGAAATCGCTGAGGATCTGGTGCATGAAGTTTTTCTGAAAGCACTTTTGTCCCTTCCAAAGAATCATCCGAATATGCGTGCATGGCTATATGTGGTCGCACGAAATCTGTATTGGAACACCTGTCAGAAGGAAAAGCATATTGTATATACCGAGAATCCCGATGCCAGTGCAGCAACCGAACCCGATGAAATGATTGATCATATGATCCAAACGGAACGCAGAAAAATGCTGCATCATGCACTGATGCAGTTAGAACCCAGAAAACGAGAAGCTCTGACTCTGTACTATTTCGGCGGGCTGCGACAGAAGGAAATTGCTGCAATAATGAAGCTGACCACGGAGAATGTTAAGGTGCTGATCTGCCGTGGAAAACGTGAACTGAAACAATATATGGAGGAACAGGATTATGACATATCGTGAACTGTTAGATCAATATAAAAATGGTAAGCTGGACGAGAAAACAGCGGCAGAAATCGCTGCAGAGCTGGAAAAACATGAAGCGATCAGTGATTATCTTTGCGAAAATGACGAAATACCCGAACTGGACTCCTTGCATGAAGAAACACTTGCCGATGAAATGAAGCAGGAATCTGCGGAATTCTCTGCGATGATCCGTGCATCCATTCGCAAAGCTTTCATTAAGGCAGGATTTGTCATAGGGAGCCTCTCTCTCTGTGCTGCTTTAGGCGTTGCATTCGGTTTGCCCAAACTGATAGACAAGCTGTATTATGATCCGACTAAGATCACAGGCACGAGTCAAAATGGGATTATGACGCAGCAGCTGCAGTTGGATCTCACCGTGTATTCCGAATTATTCCTTCCGCAGCAATATTGTCTGGATGCCTACACTTCCGACAACGGTTACGGAAAATATGATATCTTGGTGCACCGGACACAAAGCTGGACAGGGACATTCCCGAAAGCAGCAGGCGTGATCGAACGAAACAAGCTCATGATGTTTGACCCGAACTTTTTTCAGTACACGCCAATCAACGGCTTTGCATTGCGAGAAATCGGCGTGAACGCCATTATTGCTCCGGGACAGGGAGCTTCCGGTTCCGCTGAGGAGGCGTTTGCAGACCTTCAGGCACTGGACGAAACGAAGTATTATCACGCACAATTTACGCTCGATCATGTCTATCCCTATGAAGAGTATGTGGATTGGTGTATACAAGCCGAAGTTTCCCCGCATTGGAATGCCCTTTGCTATTGGGATGACGCATCAGCCCAGTACACGACATACGGCAATCTTCTCGGATTCCGATCCGCTTCGAACAGCATTGGTTTCAGCTTTGATCAGGAAAAATACCCCTATCTCACATTGTTTTCACTGTCAGATCTGGGCGATGACACCGGTTTTGTGAAAGAGGAAATCCTGAAGCAGCATATGCTTAGCTTGCTGCGTTATACGCAGGATGAACCCCTGTTTTATGAAATGATGCAGGAACGCAAGCCCGATGATCTTCACAGCTGGGAAACCGGCATCGAAGAAAACGGACTGTACCTCTATGGATTTACTGTAACGGCACAGAAGGAGGAACTGATGCAGATCGCAGCACTTGATCAGATCACCTATGTCCACACAGTGCCTGCCGTGTAAGCGAATCGGAGAATCCATGCAAAATCACAGATTACACACATTACAAAACATCCTCGCCGAATTAATCGGTGAGGATACCGCTCGTGTTGCAAAATTTGGCGTGGTCGTTACAGCCGATGGTTCGTTGTTTGATACAACCTATAAGGCTGTTGGCGGCGGAAACACACCGGGTGACGGTGCAGCTGATACCGACAATACCGTACTAACAGTTGAATCCTCTGATAACGTTGTTGCTCCGGGTACAAAGAATACGGATGGTCTGACATTTGCAGTGACGGGACAACCTGAAGTGCTGGATGATACAGGAAGGTGCGACATCGCCGCTGATCGTTACGTGCAGACAGATCGGTGAAGCCCCAGATGAGGCATACACCCTGAGCGTCTACATTATCACACAGACAATACAGGCTGTCGGCTCCACGGACGAGGATAACGTGCCTGCACATATGGACGGATGGGGCGTTTCATTGACGCAATAAATAAACAATGCTATTTTACATGACAAATCCACGCAGAGAGCTTCCCTTTATGGGAAGCTCTCTGTTTTAGAAAAAGTATTCAGCGTTCTTTCAGTCCGACTGCGGGAGAATTTCTCCTTTTGAAAAATGTTTCGTCGTTCACAATTTCTCAAGAAAAACATCCGTCAAATTTGATAAAAACAAATTGCAAGACAAGTAATACAAACCGTAATATTACCGAATTAGATTTCAAAATAATATCCGTTTAAAATACTACCATCCGTAATATCTTTGTTAAATTTTCTAATAAATATACAAAATTCCTTCATTTTTATCAGAAGAGAAACGCAAAACATGTTCATAAAAAGTTACAAATTCGTTGTAAAAGTGACTGTTTCCCTTAAATACTGTAATTATCGTTGTACATATTGACGAAAAAAACCTTAACGAAAACGTTTTCGAAACAATAAACGTAAAAAGTTGTTCATAGTTTATCTTTTTTGCGGAAAAGTATTGACAAAACTTTAGACATATGATATACTTGATACATAAGGAACACACTGAATCGTAAATATAAAGTGTGGACCGAGAAAGGGGAATCGGGAATCCGATTCGAACAAACTATATTTTATTTTAAGGAGGTTTTCTATCATGAAAACAAAAAAGGTTAAGGGCTTTACCCTGGTTGAGCTGATCGTTGTTATCGCTATCATCGGCGTACTGGCTGCTATTCTGGTACCTACAATGCTGGGCTATGTTAAGAAGTCCAAGGTTTCCGCAGCTAACTCCAACGCTAAGTCCCTGTATGACGCTGTTGCTACTTCTCTGATCGAATTCGATACTGAGAGCCTGACACTGGGCGATGCTTCTTACAAGGGCACTGTTCAGAAGACTGTTGTAGCTCAGGCTGCAACTCAGAACTACCTGGATTGGAAGATTTACAACTACTTCAATGGCGTTGCTAAGCTGAAGGGCTTTGGCTATCAGGTTAAGACAATGTCCGTTGTTGCTGCTGTAGCTGATGATGGTACATACTGTGGTACATATCCGAAGCCGGCAACAAACGACAATGCACTCACAATGAACTGTGATGCTATTGCTGGTGTAACAACTGCTTGCACATACGCTGCTAGCTAAGAATTAACATGAAAACTCCCCGAAAGGGGAGTTTTTTGTTGCACTCAATTATACAACCAATCTCTCCCCTCCCCTCTTTTCTGAAAGCAATGTGCTTTCAGAAAGGAGTATTTTTATGGCTTATACAGGATTGGGTACACCGGAGCAGCCCTATATTGTCGATAATTGGCTGGATTTCAAGACATTATGTTCGCTGCCGCAGGCATATATCGCATTTGATACGAATGTGGAAACTAAGGTCATCGACATGAATGCTACCGAAGAGAGAAAGGGACTAACGGAGGATCTGATCATCGCCGCAAACATCATCGGTAATGGCTGGGAAATCCGTAATCTTGTGACGAATGGTTACCGCATTGTTTGCGGTGAAAATGCAGTACACATCGAAAATCTGCATTTTACCAATATCATCAACTCATCCGACGAGGTGTTCTGTGGTGCATTTCAATTCACTCGCTGTTGCATTTCCGGAGTATTTCTTTCAAACAACTGTCTGTTCGATGATTCCTATGGATCTGCGGAGGAATGTGCATTCAACCTCCATTGTCTTTCAGATGCAGCCAACGGTATTCTTTTTGGAAATTATCATCTGAGCTACTGCAACATCCATTTGGGCGGCTCCATGATGGGTTGTACGCTCGTTTTGTCCGGATCACTCAGCAATTGCTGCCTGACAGGTGCCATCACGCTGGAAGGCGGATATTTACATCTTTCCAACGGCTTGAACGCTGGTGTGGACAGATATAATGTTGTTACGCTTTCTGTCAGTGGCACCGGCACAGTAACATCTACATCGGTTTCTGGTGCGTGCATTGCAAATGCAGATCTGATTACTGGTTCAATCGTTAACAACGTCACAGGAGCCAACTGGCACGCTCTCACGACGTCACAGATGCAGGATGCCGACTATCTACTCAATGTTGTTGGATTCCCCTGTGTACAAATCTGAGGCTAATTCAAAGGATGCTTGCACAGAAAAAAGCCCTCCATTTGGAGGGCTTTTGTATTGTTCTTACTGACCATTCAGGAAGCGGTAGAATTCCTGCTTGCTCTGGCACTTGTCGATTGCTTCGGTCTCGCCGATAATGCCACGCTTTACCATTCTTGCAAGCTCCTGGTCAAGGCACATCATGCCGTACTGCTTACCGGACTGGATTGCAGAAAGCAGGAGGTGAACCTTGTCGTCACGGATCATTGCAGCACAGGCGTCAGTTACACTCAGAATTTCCATTGCTGCGATTCGGCCGCTGCCGTCACGCTTCGGAATCAGTGTCTGAGAAATAACACCTACGAGGGTATTTGCAAGCTGGGTACGGATCTGACCCTGCTGATGCTCAGGATATACGTCGATGATACGGTTGATGGTATCAGCTGCAGAAGTTGTATGCAGGGTGGAAAGTACAAGGTGACCGGTTTCAGCAGCGGTAATTGCAGCTGTAATTGTCTCGAAGTCACGCATTTCACCTACGAGGATTACGTCGGGGTCTTCACGAAGTGCGGCACGAAGTGCACCTGCAAAGTCCGGAACGTCGTCGCCAACTTCTCTCTGGCTGATCATACAGAGCTTATGCTGATGCACATACTCGATCGGGTCTTCGATGGTAATGATATGTGCACTGCGGTTTACATTGATGAAGTCCATCATCGCAGCCAGTGTGGTGGATTTACCGGAACCGGTAGGTCCTGTTACAAGCACCAGACCACGGGGACGCATCGCAAAATCTGCCAATACGGGCGGCAGGCTGAGATCTTCCAGTGTCGGAATATCGTTACGAAGCAGACGGATTGCAATCGCAGTCTTGCCTCTCTGGAAATATACGTTAACACGGTGACGATAGCCGCTTGCAGTCGTGAAAGAGAAGTCAGTATCTCTGTGTGCACGAACACTTGCACGCTGTGCATCATTTGTCATCTGGTCAACAATTGCCAGAATACCTTCTTCATCCATCTCAGGGTACTTGCTCATCTTACGGAGAGTACCGTTCAGACGTACAATGGGGGTAATGCCATATGTAAAATGCAAGTCAGAACAACCGATGACACGAGCTTCGTTCAGAATGCGGTTGATATCAATTGACATAGTTTATTCCTCCAGTCGAAATGTATTACTGCTTTGGGAGCAGATATGTTAGTTTATCTGCGGATCCATCCGCAATCAGCAGACAGATACACGAATGAATCTTTATACAGCGTAAGTTACACGAACCAGCTGATCCATGGATGTTACACCCTTCTGTACCAGTTCGGAAACGTTATCACGAAGAAGCTTTGTACCGTTCTTCTTTGCCTGTGCCTCGATTTCCTCCTTGCTGCCGTTTCTTGCAACAATTGTGGAGATTCCGGATGTACAGTGAATGATCTCATGGATTGCAGTTCTGCCGCGGTAACCGGTATTGTTACAATCAACACATCCGCAAGCATCAAATACGGGAACAGAAACATCAATCTTCATCAGTTCGTTTTCTTCAGCAGTAGACATACGCTGTTTCTTGCACTTCGGGCACAGAACCTTAACCAGTCGCTGTGCGATAACACCGATCAGGGAAGTTGCAACCATGTAAGGAGCAACGCCCATGTCTACCAGACGAACGATTGTGGATGCAGCGTCGTTTGTATGCAGTGTGGAAAGAACCAAGTGACCTGTGATAGCGGCACGGATACCGATATCCGCTGTCTCAGAGTCACGCATCTCACCGATCATTACGATGTCAGGGTCCTGACGGAGGATGGAACGGAGAGCTGCAGCGAATGTCATACCAGCCTTGGTATTTACCTGTACCTGGTTGATACCGTCGATTGCTTTTTCGACAGGGTCTTCAACTGTGATTACGTTTACGTGCGGCTTTGCAATTTCGCCCAGTGCAGCGTAAAGAGTGGTTGTCTTACCGGAACCGGTAGGACCTGTTACCAGGATAACGCCGTGCGGGCACTTGATCATGGATTCGAACAGCTGATAGTTGTAATCGGACATACCCAGATCAGTGATCTTACGCAGAGCGATCTGACCTGTGGACAAAATACGGATAACGATCTTTTCGCCGTTAACTGTCGGAAGTGCAGATACACGGACGTCAAGTGTTGTGCCGTCAACAACCTGTGTGAAACGACCGTCCTGCGGGATACGCTTTTCAGCGATGTTCATGCCGGAGATCAGCTTCAGACGAGTTGTCAGTGCATTATGTACAACGTTGGAAACATTCATCAGCTCTACAAGGTCACCGTTTACACGAATACGGATTCTTGTATAGGTCTTGAACGGTTCAATATGAATATCGGTCGCTTCCGCACGGAAGGAGTTCTCGATGATGGTTGTTGCGAGCTTTACGATCGGTGCACTCTCAACTCTGTCGCGGGATTCTTCGTCATCTGTTTCCAGAGAACCGTACTGTGTTACGCTCTCCAGTACGCTGTCAACGTTCTCCATGGAGTACATATGACCGATTGCCTTGTTGATTGCAGTTCTTGTTGCCAGTACAGGAATGGTATCCATACCGGTCTGCATCTTGATATCTTCAAGAATGTTGAAGTTGATCGGGTCATCAGTTGCTACTGTCAGTCTGCGGCCCTGAATATTGATTGCGATTACAGTGTACTTCTTCGCAAGATTTTCCGGAATCTTACGAACTGCATCTTCATCAATCTCAATGTTGCCGAGATCAACGTAGGGAACTCTCAGCTTGCCGGCAAGTGCTTGTGCAAGACGTACTTCAGAAATGAAGCCCATCTCTACAACCATTTCACCAAAACGCTTTGCTCCCTGTGACTCCTTCTGAGCAGCCAGAACCTTATCCAGCTGATCAGCTGTGATTAACTTCTGTTCAACAAGATAATCACCGATTCGAATGTTTCTCATACTATAACCTCCATACTTAAAAATTTTTCTTGTAAAATGACAAACATTATGTTATAATATATATATAATCGACTTAAGGAGGGCATACACTATGCTTCACAATGAATTTATGGACATTGGTTTCTACATAATGTTCTACCCAATCGTTGCTTTCTACGGTATCTGTATTGGCAGCTTTCTGAATGTTGTAATTTTCAGACTGCCGAAAAATGAATCACTGATCAAACGTTCATCCCATTGCATGACCTGCGGCACGAAGATCAGGAAACGTGATCTTGTCCCGATTTTCAGTTGGCTTTTCCTCAAAGGGAAGTGCCACAGCTGCGGTGAAAAGATATCCCCTCGTTATCCCATCGTGGAAGCTCTGAACGCAATTGTTTACATTATCACATTCACCGTACTTGATTTTAGTGTAGAATCCATCATCTACTGCATTTTCTTTTCCATTCTGATCGCCATTGGTTTCATCGACTGGGATACCATGGAAATGGATATCCGTCTGCTCCTCCTGATCTTTGTGCTTGCAATTCCTTGTGCTTTTGTTTCAGAAAACGTAAGCCTTGTGTCACGTCTGATCGGAATTGTATGCATCGGTGTTCCGTTCTTTCTGATCGGAGAAATCGGCGGATTCATCATGAAGAAGAAAACCGGTGAGAAGATTCGTGCAATTGAGCTTGGCGATACCATTCTTATGGCTACCAGCGGTGCTCTGATCGGATGGAAAGCAGTTTGTGCCTCCGCATTCTTTGGAATTCTCCTTGCAGCGATCTTTGGTTTGATCAACAAGCATAGAAGCGGCGAATCCAAATTTGCATTCGGCCCATACCTTGCAATCGGTTTGTTCATCGGAACTCTCTTTGGAGATTTCCTGATTGACTGGTACATCAATATGCTGACGTACGATCCTTATGCGGTTTAAAATGAAATTTCACAAATTCGGCAGTCGGGAGCAATCCTTCCGACTGCCGTTTTTGTTACTGATTTTTACTGGGTATCAATTTCTGCACCGTAACTATAAATGAAAGTATAGCCGGTGTCATTTACCTTACCTGTTACTGTATTCATTGCGGTTACGTCAACCTGAATACCGGAGTCGATCTTGGTGTACTTTGTCAGCAGAGGATCGGCTCTATCCATGATGACGGGTGTCTTAGTTCCGGCAATATCCTTTTCGTCAACTACATAGTAAACACCGGAAACTGCAGTACCGGGACCACCTACACGATTGTACAGATTTACAAGAGACATTGTGGATGTTGTCAGGAAGGAATAATTGGTGTTATTTCTTCTTGTACTTGCCTTAATGGTAAATGCCGTTTCTCTGGAATTAAGGTCAAGAAGTACCTTCTGTGCATCAGCGGGCGTATCGAATGTTGTTGCATCAAACTCATCAAGTGTATCATAGGTGCCAAGTTTGATCTCAAACGAATAAGAATCATAATACGCCTTGTTGATGGCATACTCTGTGAAAACAGGTGTGCCGGAAATCGCCTTCGTTGCAGGATTGAAACCTACATCGTATACCCAAGTTGTAATTTTACCGTTATCGCTGTTATCAATCTGCAGAACATGAACTCTGCCCTTACCGTAAGACGGAGCACCTACAGTGGATCCACTGCTGATGATACCATTATAATAGTCATCTACAAAATCCTCTACAGCTGCTTCACGATCAGAAGCTGAAAGTGCCGCATTCTTTACCTGCAGATACTCTGCTGTGGAAAGTTCAGTCTCAAGCAGATGTGCGATACTTGTTACCGCTGCATTGCCACCTTCGTGAACATCTGCCTGCACCATCATTTTGGTAACAGGTGTGATCAACTGCAATGCACCTGCCATAATGATACCGAAGATTGCAATTACTACAATTAACTCTACAAGGGTAAAACCCTTCACTTTAGTATTCTTCATCACAATCCTCCTTATATCGGACCCCCGCCACCGGGACCACCGCCGCCGGGACCACCGCCGCCGGGACCGCCGCCACCGGGGCCACCCCCACCGGGACCACCGCCGCCGGGACCACCGCCAGG
>JAZNUR010000095.1:0-10756 GCA_045592405.1 Oscillospiraceae bacterium | reverse complement strand
ATAGCAGCAAGCTGCGTGCTGTATGCCTTGGTCGTCGCGACCGCGATCTCCGGTCCCGCGAGGGTATAGAGGACGTTGTCGGCTTCTCTTGCTATAGTAGAGCCTACCACGTTGACCACCGCCAGAGTGCGAATGCCCCTTTCCTTAGCCGCTCTCAGAGCCGCGAGAGTATCCGCGGTCTCGCCTGACTGCGATATGACTACAAGCAGAGCATCCTTATCTATGAGCATCTTTTTATATCTGAACTCGGACGCGAGCTCCGCGTGAACAGGGATCTCAGCCATGTCCTCGATCACGTACTGCCCTATCATGCCGGCATGCCATGCCGAGCCGCAGGCAGCGATCCTGACCTCGCTGATCCCGGCAAGAATATCCTCCGTAAGTCCCGCCGCGGACAGATCTATCCTGCCGTCTCTGATCAGGCTCGCCAGTGTATCCCTGACGGCCTTTGGCTGTTCATGTATCTCTTTGATCATGAAATGCTCATAACCGCCCTTTTCGGCAGCTTCGGCATCCCACTTGATTTCGGTGATCGGCTTTTCAATTTCTTCCTTATCAATATTGTAGAAAACAGCCTTGCCCTTTTCGAGCTTGGCAATTTCCATATTGCCGATATAGTATACGTTTCTGGTATACTTCAGAATTGCCGGAACGTCGGATGCAACGTAGGTTTCACCGTCTGTTACACCAATGATCATGGGGCTATCCTTACGAGCGGTATAAATCTGCTCCGGATATTCGTTGAACATTACACACAATGCGTAAGAACCACGGATACGCAGCATTGCACGATTGATCGCATCCACAGGACCGCCGTTGTATTTCTTAAAATAGTAATCAACCAGCTTAACTGCTACTTCTGTATCAGTCTGGGAATAGAACTGGTAACCTGCCTTTGTCAGCTTTTCACGCAGTTCCTGATAATTCTCAATAATACCGTTATGTACTGCAACGACATTGCCGTCATCACTGCTGTGAGGATGTGCATTCTGTACAGAAGGCTCGCCATGCGTAGCCCAGCGTGTATGACCGATACCGCAGCAGCCCTTCACCGCATTGCCGTTGTCCGTCATCTTCGCCAGAACCTTGAGCTTACCCTTGGCTTTTACGACTTCTGTTTCATTCTCACCGTCACGAACTGCAATACCTGCCGAGTCATAGCCTCTGTACTCCAGCTTGGACAGACCATCAAGCAAAATGGGAGCTGCCTGTGCATTACCGGTAAATCCAACAATTCCACACATAGTTGTAACCTCCTTAAGGTATCAGTAATCTTTTGTGGCAGGGAAATGCATTTCCCTTTTATTACAATATTTGCTTATACTGTTTCGTAAATTTCAACGCCGTGGATCATCCATGAAATATGCATTTCATGGCATAACAAATGTATTAGCCTGTTCGGCTAATAGCAATCCAATATTAATTATACCACGTAATGTCAGTCACGTCAAGTAATTTCTGCCGAAAAACTTATATTTTTATGACAAATATACTTGTTTCGTCGTATTATTCATTATTTTTTGCAAATTTCTCCGTTCTGAAATATTAACATCATTTTTTCGTTTCATTCACAAAAATATCACAATTCTGCCTGTCACATACAAAAATCCGCCTGTTTCCGTATTTCAGGGCTGCACAAACCGCTTTACTCCCATGTTTTCCAGACTTCGGGGCAGAAACCGACAGTCGCAGCTTTCCCGTTCCGGACAACGGGGGTTTTGATCACGCTCTGATTCTCAAACACCTTTTCTGTTTTATCCGCATCGGTGAGATACTTCAAAAGTGCGATCAGATCCTGATCCTTACAATTTTCGTCGATCAGCTTATCCAGACCACCGACTGCTTTGAGGATGCTCTGGAACTCTCCTCGGCTCATTCCCTTTTCCTTCATGTCGATCATTTGATATTTCACCCTGCGTTCCTTAAAATAACGCTCGGCTTTTTTCGTATCAAAGCACTTCTTGGTTCCAAAAATCTGGATATTCATCGCATACTCCTTTCGTTGTGCAGATTTCTACGCCATCTCAAACGCCATCAGGAAAGCTCATCCTCTCCCACAAGCTTTACAATTGTCATTTCATGTCCCAGTGCATGGGTAAGTTTTCCGAACACATCCTCCGTTTTCATGCGAATACTGGAGGTGTTGATACAGGGATGACAGCCGAAATACGCAGCATTCAGCACATCCTCATCCACCACAAAACGTACCTTGCATTCGGGGTCAAACATCAGTCCCATGATACTTGCCGAACCCGGCGTCAGGTTCAGGTATCGCTCCATGCTCTCACCGTCTGCAAAGGAAAGCCTTGAACAGCCGAGCTGTTTTGTGATTTCCTTTGTTTTGAACACCTTATCCCCCGGAATCAGCAGGAGGTAGAAATCCGTTTTCTGGCGGTTGCACAGAAACAGATTCTTACAGATCATGGCTCCGAGTACTTTGTCAATTTCCTCGCATACTTCCATTGTAAATGCGGGTTCGTGATCCACACGATCATACTCGATTCCAAGGGAATCCAGAAGGTCGTAGGTCTGTATTTCTTTTGCAAGTCTGCCCGTACAATCGGCAGGTCTTCCTTTATGTAACTGCATAGCGGTCGCTCCATTTCCTGAAAATATATTTCTATTATAGCAGATTTCTGCAGAGAATGCAATGGAATTTCCTTACTTTTCATAGATGTCTGTATCGCATTCATCACCACATTCCATATGCAGTATGACATATCGAAAAACTCCGATGCATTCGCATCGGAGTTTTTGAAGTTAGGATTCTATGTCAGAACTGGATTCCCTCTCGATTTGTCACCTCAGCCTGAATAATCAGCTTCGGCTGTCCTCCTGCTCCTGCGTCCGGTATCGTAAGGGAATAGGAGATATTGTCTTTCTTTGCGGTTAATGCATAATGTCCGGTGTATACCTTTTTGGAAATGGTGTAACCCCTGTCGGAGAACACCGTGTTGAAATCTTCATCCGTGGAATTGACAGTGAGCCCATACACCTTTACATTCGGATCGGTGATCTCAATCTGCGTTACATACTGTCCGCCGTCAGCATAGTCCGGATAGGCGGAGATGAGGTAGGTAACATAATGTTTGGGTTTTATGTAGCTGCCGTCTTCGTCTTTGGTCGGAAAATATCCCTTACCATAGAATTCTCTTGCACCCATCAAGCCTGAAACCTCGTTATACTTCGAAAAATCCACGTCTTTCACATTTTCGGTGATCTGAAATTCAAGAGTAGCATATTTTTTATCATAACTGGGGCGTATCAACAGCGTTTTCATCATCGCAAGATCAAATGCATTGACTTTACCATCCTCGCAAAGATCGCCAGCCTGACAATCGGTAATGTCGCCTGCACAGAGCAGCCATTTCTGAAGCATGATGACATCAATGATAGAGAACCTGCCGTCCTGATTGACATCGCCGACAATTTCGGGAGTGGTAGGTGCAGTTGTTGTGGTAGTGGACGGGGATGTCGTAGTTGTTGAAGAAGAAGTCGTTGTTGTGGTGGTTGTGGTGGTGTTAGTTGTCGTAGTAGTAGTGGTGGTGGTAGTTGTTGTTGTAGTGGTGGTGGTAGTTGTCGTTGTAGTTGTTGTTTCTGGAGTGGTAACGATGGGTTGTGAATCCTGAATGTACTTGTCTACAACACCTGCCCAGAATTTACCCATCTTCTCATAACCGCCGCCATTGGGGTGGAGATTGTCGGTATCAATATCGGAATTACCAAGGCATCCGTGTACATCGGCAAATCTTACGTTCTTGCCGGCCTTCGCATAATCTTCGGCAACCTTCTTGACGGTGGCGTTATACTCACCAACTCTCTGGGGATTTCCACCATAGGCTGTGAATTCCGGAATGGATCCCATGAAGATGATACTGTCGGAGGGGATATTAGCCAATATGTAATCTACCAGATCATGAAGCTCTCCCTCGCAGCGTGTTACCGGATGAGCCGCAGTCATATCGTTTGTACCGATGATGAGAAGAACGATATCGGGCTGTGCCTGTTTAACCGCATTCTTTTCTTGCAGCTTTTCAAGGAGACCCCAGCCGGATCCGGGAGAATCCTCCTTGATCCTGTAACCACTGTAGCCTGCATGGTTATTGTCATAGGTCACATTCTGCCCATTATAATTGAATGTCGCACTGTTTGAGCCTTCGGGGCCCACCATATCAATGCCTGTATATCCTTTTTGCTTGAGGGCGTAGTCCAGATATTTTCTGTAACCACCGTCTTCGCCCCAACCGAATGTAATGGAGTCGCCAATGGGCATGATCTTGTATGCTGTGTCAGTGGCCTGCTGCTGTGCGACGGTACCTTTACCTGTCTCGACGGATGATGCTTTTCCTGCCTGTGCAACCTGAACAGCGTCAATATAAATGTCGCACAAAGCACCGGAGCCTTCCGGTGTTTCAATATAAAGGATCATGTCTCCCGTGTTGGAGGGAATCGTAAATGTTGTGTTTTCCAGCTTTGTCCATTCTCCGTTTTTCGCAGTGCAATCGGCAATATGTGAATACGAAACATTGTTGCCGCTGCCCTGCTGGAGTGACAGCTGGATCGGAACATCCGAGCCGGATTTCTGCAGAACTGCTGCACTGAAGCTGTAAGCTTCACCGGGAACAAATTCACTTGCATCAAGTGTGACCGAAGCACCGTTCCACTCGCTCGATCTTCCGGAAATGTGCAGCGATCCGGAACCATCGTAGAAATTTCTGTTGTTGGTGCTGACGGAAGTACCGCCTCTGCTTGTCCAGTTATTGGTTCCGTTCTCGAAGCTGTTTGTAAAGTAAACACCGTTTGCATCGGGAGCACCGACAGCCGGGAATACAGATGTGGACAAAGTTGCAGCGATCATAACGGCAGATGTTCCTGCAGATATGAGTTTTTTCAAAAAGCTGCTTTTCATGAAATAACTCCTCACTTTCTGATACTGTTATTGTTTTTCCATCATAACAAGGAACAAGAACATAAGCAATTTTCTGCTTGTATGCACGTCTAAATCCTTACTATTATATGTATTATATCATATCTGCACATATTTTTCAAGTTATCTTTTGCAAATTTATATATTATTTTCTGTGAATCTTTTGTGTTTCTATAGATTTACTATGATTTCCCGCCTGTTCAAGCCATCATACTCAAAATTTCCACACGTGATTCATTCGCAGGAACTCATATACCTTGTCTTTAATGGCAATGACACAGCAAAAACACCTTCGAGGGAATGCCACGAAGGTGTTTGTATTTCTTATGAAAGCAGCCTTTTCTTCAAAGCTGCCAGATCGAAACCATTGATACTGCCATCCGCACAAAGCTCCGCATTCTCTGCCTGTGCAGATGCAAGTGCCGTTTTGCCCAGCAAAAATTTCTGCAGAAGCACAGCGTCTGCAACACCCACACTGCCGTCAAGATTCACATCGCCCGCAATCGCTTCTGGCACTTCGAAGGTGATCTCTGAAAAATCGTTCGTTTCGCTCGAATAGCACCACAGACTGCCATCCGTGCGGAGAAAATAGGCGTACAGCACCTTGCCATATTCGGAATAATCATTATCCACAAACTGTGCCACATCCGTGATAGCAGTCTTTTTGCCACGGCAATCAATCGTCAGCACATTATCCCTCGTCAGGTGATAATCATGACCAACGGACGGATCGCTCATCATCTTGCCATCCTCATCATACCAGACTGAGAAATTCGCTGCATCCAGATAATGCAGCACCTTTTCCGGATCCTCCGACGCTTCGATCAGCGTAACCTCCTTACCGGTACTCGGCTGATAGGCTTTGCCGTCCATGCCGATATAGATAACGGTAGCAATTGGATATTCCTCATACTTGTGGATTCCTATGGATGCAACGTTTTCCGCAACCTTCACGACCTGCGGATCTGCTCCCTTTTCATGCTCGACCTGCCAGAGGATGTTGTTTTTGTCCACGAAATAATTCGCCTGTGCGGAAATCACATCCGTAATGCCCGTCGGGAATGCCTGCCAGCGGTAGCTGCCATCCTCCTGTTCCATATACGACTTGTATATCACTTCGCCCGTTTTGCTGAAAAAGCACTGACCGACCTTGGGGTCATACGTTCCAAAATCGGAATACAGCAAATCTGCATAATACTCGTCGTTTTCCTTTCGGATCGCATAAAGCTTGCCATCCTCGGTAATGCAGCATCCATCCTCGCCGTGAACAAATTTCTGATCGGTATGCAGCGGCTTTCCGTTCGTTGTGACTGTACCGTCATGGTGCAACACAATATCACAGTATCCGTTCTTTCCCGTTTCGTCGTAGATATAGTCGCTGTGGAATGATTTGACATTTTCCGCCTCGATTTGCAGTACTCCGTCATTGAGGGAATACATCGTATCGCCCTTCAGAAGTGCCGTTCCGATACCGCCGCCGTGGTGGATGGCATCCAGAATTTGCGGAGCTTCTACAGGCTTTTCATGCAGTGGAATGACTTCGGGAGTGAAGTCCTCCACGGTGATCTTGCCCGTGAATTCCTCCCTGCCGTAAATGGACAGTGTAAAGGTGGTTTCGCCAACCTCCTTGCCGTAGAAAATACTGTTGGAGGACGGAGACTGCACAGTTCCATAAGTGTCCAGACACGCAACGGAGGTATCTTCAATCGTCAGCATGAGATCCTTTGTGCTGAACAGTCCCTCCGGGAATACGCCGCCCTTTGCGGCAAATCCCTTCTGCACGGTGACATCCTCCACTCGCATGATAGAGAGCAGTTCCGAATCCGAAAACGGCGTGCATTCCTGCATCCGGCAGTATTTCAGCTCCATATCACGCAGAAAATCGATGGAATCGAGTGTGACGTTGTACATCTGTACCGTGTCGATCTGCGGAACCTGCAAAAGTGACTGTGCGGCGGCATCGCTGAGTGTACCCTCCTCGAATGTGATTGAGGTAAGTGCATCCATCCCAGCCATCCAGCTCAGATCCTCAAAGCCACACGGATTCATCCGCAGGCTCTTTACACTGCGGAATTCCTCCTCCGTGACCACGCCGTCCTTGTCGGCGTCACAGCCGTAGGATGCAAGCAGTGCGACGTAGGCGTCTGCGTTCACATCCACGGGAACGGCGGTTTCGGCGGAAGCCGGGAATGCCGTTGCAGCGGAAATGATGGCAAGTGCAGAAATCAACGCAGTAAATCTTTTCATAATCTTCCCCTCCAATTTCTTTTTGCTTTATTATAGCACAACGATAAAGGATTGTCAATGACGGGAAAGATGCCGAACCATGATTCATCAAGAGACAGCCTTTGTTACAGGCTCTTCGACCACGTTGCAAGTGCACCCATATCAAGCTTGCCGTTCAGGAGCTTTTCCATAATAAGCCGTGCCCCTTACAGCTGTCCGCAAGCATTTCGGGACGAAACAGAAAATCCCCTGTAACCTTTCCGTCAATGGACATCACCATGTGGCATATGATATATGATCTGTTCATGGTTCACTCCCGCATATTTCTTTTTCCATTATACCATAAATCAGCCCCAAAACAACAATTTGCTCATTTAATGGCAAACGCCCAAACACATCTCTTGGCAGATTGACAAAATACAGGGAATGTGATATACTGAATACACAAAATAAAGATTTTCCAAGAGAAAGGGTAATGAATGGATATGAAACCAAAAACAGGTCGAAAGATCAACCCTTCCATACTTTTTATTGAAATATCAATACTATGTGCTTTGGTGCTTGGCTTTGGCGGATATTATCTGCTAAGGTACAGCGGCAGCACGGTCAAGCCTTCTGTGGAACGGGTAGTGTATGAAGCAAAGCCATCCGACAGCAAGCTGATCAATATCGACGGTAAGACGCAGGAAACACGGATACTTCCCCCTGCCGGATTTTCCCGTGTGCAGGCAGATGATGACAGTCTGCTGCACTTTATGCGAAATATGGAATTGCTTCCGAATGGAAACCCCATTGTTTCTTATGCAGGAGATGAATTGAATAGCCACTGTGCAGCCGTATATGCGATGGATATCGGTGCACATAATCTCCAGCAGTGTGCGGACAGTGTGATTCGTGTATACAGCGAATATTTCTGGTCGCAGGAAAAGTATGAAGAGATAGAATTTCACCTTACAAACGGGGAATTGATGAGGTATACCGACTGGCGAGATGGTGATCGCCTTGTGGCGGCGGGCAGCTTTACAAAACAGCTGCGTCTGCGTGGAAAGAATGACAGCTACGAGTGTTTCCGTGCGTATCTGGAATGCGTAATGAATTATGCGGGTACAAAATCCCTGTATGCGGAAAGCGAAACGATCCCGCTTTCGGAATTGAGAGCCGGAGATCTCCTGCTGATTCCCGGAGCACCCGGACACGTGATCCTGACGGTGGATATGGCGGAGAATGCAAACGGAGAAAAATGCTATCTGTTTGCACAGGGATATATGCCTGCACAGAGTTTTCACATTGTGAATAACCATGCACATGACGAGGATCCGTGGTTTTATGCGTCAGAACTGGAGGATACATTCATTGTCGGCTCATACAGCTTTACACAGGATGCAATCCGCAGATGGCAGATGGGATTCTGATTGCAAATCAACTTTTCGCCTTCCCATTTCAATGAATAAGCAAGATTTAACATAAGCAAAAACGCCTCTCCATTTAGAATGGAGAGGCGTTTTATTTGTCACAACTCTGTAGTCAGTACGTGCAGGAATTAACCAATGTGCAATTAAAAATCTGCGTCGAATAGATTGTATTTATGACTTCTTCCATTTCGAAATTGCTACGCATTTTCTCTCTTCATTTGGTATTCAAAGCAGGGCATAAGCTCAAGCTTGAATTTGTTCTTAGCGTGTTTTTCGTCGATGAGAGCCTTTGTTTCGGGGTCTTCGCATACTCCCGTGCGGATATATCTGTCAAGAACTGCGTATGTGAAGCCGAGGTTATCCTCGTCAGTTTTACCGCAAAGACCGTCCGAGGGAACTTTATCAACAAGAATCTCCGGAAGTCCGAGAAATCTTCCCATTTCCTTGACCTCAGCCACAGTAAGTCTTGCAAGGGGGCTGAAATCTCCTGCAGAATCACCATAGCGTGTGGAATAGCCCACCCAGTCCTCGGAGAGGTTGCAAGTGTTTGCAACACGTCCGTTACAGCTCTGACTAACGGCATAAAGCACCGCCATTCGCAGTCTCGGAGGGAGGTTTACAATGGTCTGATTTGAGAGCCCGTTCATTTCGAAGCCGTTTACATACTTTGCATTTTCAAGCCCGCTGAGTACACCTCTATAAGCCTCGTTGATATTGACCTCCACAGCCTTAATGTCTAAATGCTCCACAAGAAGTCTTGCCATATCTATATCGCTCTGCTCACCGTTTGGCATAAGAACGCCTATCACACGTTCTTTTCCGAGTGCCTCCACGCACAGTGCCGCACATATGGAGCTGTCCTTGCCGCCTGAAATTCCGATGACCGCATTACAGCCTTTGCCGTTCTTCTCAAAGAAGTCACGAATCCACTGTGCCGCTTTTTCTGTTGTTTCCTTGACATTGAATGCATCATTCATCAGAATTCACCCCCGTTTAATTTGCTTCTGATTTCGCTGAGCGTGTATTCCTTGAGCAGCTTTCCGTCCCTGAAAACAGGTTCAAGGAGATTGCCCTGGGGAATATCCTTCGATGTATAGCCATCCTTGTAGACAAGCTTTCCGTTCTCATCCCTATAGACGAAGCATAGTCCACGCTGACTTTTCTTGAATCCGCCTTCCTTTGGATTTTTGAATATGGGATAGCACGTTCCGTCAATTTCTGCATAGCAAGCCTTGATGCATGAGCTGAATGTATCTCTTGTAAAGGGTTTGAGGATATTGTCCTCTTCGATGCAGTGCATGGAGAATGAACCTACACCGAGCACCGCATTTGAGCAGGCAAATCCGTTTTCTTTGAGAATACGGTAGATTTCCTCGCACCTCTGCACTGTAATACTATCCCCATAAATAGCCTTTACGTGGGGGTCAAGAACCTTATACCCCTTGCTGTTCACCGTGCCGCCGAACTGCTCCCACAGCTTGAAAACGGTCTTTGTTACAACTTCAACGCAGTCCCCCGAGTCGCCTCTCATGAGCATACAGCCGTTATGAGCGAGGATTTCATCATGAAGCTGAGGAAGAATATTGTCAATCACATTCCAGTAGTCGTAGCTGTCAAGTACGCATGAAAAGCTTGTATTCGGATAAAGCTCCGTAAGCATTCTTCTGAGGAAGGTGATTTCGTCGCCGTCAGCCGCATAATTTGAGCACATCACAAAGTGCTCTGTGCTGACTGCACCGTAAGCGACCGGCTCCTTGGTGCAGTCACAGCCGAACATACTTTCAAGGTACGGGATAGCCGGTACTGTAGCCGTATTGACAAAGGACATACACCAGCCTGCCGCCGCTTTCAGTGCCGCATCAACGCACATATCGCCTCTGAAATCGAATGCACCCAGTGCTTTTGCACGAGGCGTACTGTCATCGCAGGTTTCGCCATAATATGTATTTACAATGTCACGGTAGGTCTTTCCGACTGTTGCCGTAATCTGGGGATACCACATTTCTGCGGATATCAGGCTTTCGAGAGCCTGAGGAAGCCATGCAAAATCATCGTGAGTATTTGTAATTCCGAACATTGGGACACGAATCGGTACAAGCTCACCTTCGGGAAGTGCGATAATTTCAACAGGAAGATAACCCAGACGATGAAGCTTTCTTATTTTCTCCGAGCTGTAGATACCCTTTCCCAG
>JAZNUR010000094.1:0-5065 GCA_045592405.1 Oscillospiraceae bacterium | reverse complement strand
GATCGCCCGTCAGCTGACTGCGAAGCGACGGGATAATTTCATTCTTTTAAGATTCAGACATATTTTACCCTCCTTTATAGTAATAAGGCATTCCCACCCTGTGCGGCGTGGGATTCCCTACGGTTATTTGTAATCGGAATTAGAAACCTCTCTTTGCCAGATCCTTCTGGAACTTGGCATTGATCTTCTCCTCACGCTTCTGACGCTTTGCCTCCTCTTTGGTCAGCGGACGTTCAGGCTGCTTGGATTTCTGAGATTCTGTATGCTTGGAAGAAGACGATTTCTTTGCCTTGGGTTTGTATTCTCTGTATTCGAGGTTGATTCCTGCGGCTTCGTCCTCCTGCTTCTGCTTTTTGGCAGCGGCTTGCGGATCCTCACCCATCATGCACAGAATATCCTCGATGCTGCCGACTACAGCAACGTTTGCATTCTGCTGGTCAAAGATATTGCCCTGCGGTGCAGCGGACTTGGATACAGCGGAACGAACGATGTCCGGCATAATGGCAGAGGATTGACCGATCGTGGAAACACGAACGCCCTGAGATCTGCCTTTTGCGTAGGTCATCGGTTCAACTGCAGGACGATCCGTATCTGCGGGAAGAGAAGGAGCCTGAGCAGTGGGGATCTCCGGTGTCATCGGAGAAATCAGCGGGGGCTTCTTCGGAGCAGGTGCGGGCTCAGCAACCGGCTGAACCATCGGAGCTGCAGGCTGTTCAACAACAGGAACTTCGGGAGCAGCGATGGGCTGAACAGGTGCCTGTACAACAGGGGAAACCTGCTGATAGGGCTGGGCATTCTGTGCATAAACTGGCTGACCCTGTGCATCATAACCCATGAACTGCGGAACCATCGGCTGAACATATGTATACATGGGCTGACCCTGTGCGTCATATCCCATAAACTGCGGAACAGGCTGTGCGTTCTGCGGCATACCCTGTACAGGAGCCTGTGCGAACTGCGGTGCCATGCCGGGCATGGGAGCAGGCATTACAGGAACCTCGGGAACTGTATTTTCTACAACGGGAGCAGTGTATTCAGGAGCTGCGTATGCAGGCTGAACAGGTGCAGCTGCCTGCATTGCGGATTCAATCAGCAGTTCTTCTGCAAGCGGCTTCTGTACCGGAATTTCCGGAATGCCATTTGCTGCGGTGTTGTTAGCAGGAACACCGAACATACGCTCTGCAATCTGCTCAAATTCAAACAGAGCAGCCTGCTGCTGTTCTTCAGCTGTCATTGCCTTTGCAGGTGCCGGAGCGGGCTCTTCAACCACGGGAGCTGCAGGAGTTTCGGGAACTACGGGAGCTGTCGGAACGCTGAACTGTGCCATAATATCATCAATGTTCTCAGTTTTCGGAGCTTCTATCGGAGTGCTCGGAATGCCGAACTGAGCCATGATGTCATCAATTGTTTCTGTATTCTGTGCTGCAGGAGCCGGAGCAGGTGCAGCAGGAGCTGCCGGAGTGGGCACTGCAAACTGTGCCATAATATCATCCTGAACAGGAGCCGGTGCGGGAGCCGGAGCAGCCGGAGCGGGAGCAGCGGGTGCAGGCATTGCAAACTGAGCCAGAATATCGTTCGGGTTATTTAATACGCCTGCAGGTGCAGGAGCCGGCATGGGAGGAGCAGGTGTAATGTTCTGCTCTGCCAGAATATTCGGATTCTTGCCTTCTTTTGATGCAAAAGCGGCAGCAATCGGATCTACGGGGGCCTGCGGAACAGCGAACTGTGCCAGATCACCCAGTGCAAATCCACCATAGGAGGTGGTGGTCGGTGCCGACGGAGCAGGCTGCGGAGCCGGCTTCTTTACGGGCGGCACATACTGTGTGAACTGCGGCTGGGGAGTGCTCTGTACGGGAGCTGCAGGTGCAGCGGGAGCAGCCGGTGCAGTGGGGACTGTGGGTGCAGTGGGAACTGTCGGTGCAACAGGAGCTGCCGGAGTTACAGGTACAGTGGGAACAACGGGAGCAGCGGCAGCCTGTCTGGCAGCTTCTGCCTCAGCTTCTGCCTTTCTTGCAGCAGCACGTGCTTCTGCAGCAGCTCTTTTAGCTTCCTGCTTCTGACGCTCTTTCTGTACATCGGCAAGCGATACCATATTCGGATCATCGCCCAGTACTTTCGTACGCTTTTTCTCCTCTTTCAGCATACGATCCATTTCCTTACGGTCGGCTTTCAGAATTCTTTTTGTGAAAACCGTCTGGCACTTCTCGCACGTAACCTCAGTCATCAGACCAAATGCATCATCAACAGTGCCGCTGATGGTGAATTTCGCCATAGTTTCCGGTTTCTGCAGGTTAATACCGCAGCCGGTTCTCTTTTTGCTGTCGGTTGCATGAACAGAATTACTCTTGGAATCACGAATCAGAAAAATCTGCATAGCAATCCTCCTATTCAAATAATACTCTATAATATATCATAACACACTTTTACCAGAAAATCAACTGTTTTTTAAAATTTTTTTGATATATTACTGAAAGTAATATTAATTGCGGATAAAGTGAAAGCTGCAAATTCGGTAATACTTTACGGATAGAAAATATGAAATTTTACTTATTTTGATAAAACATTTGCTTTTTTCGTGCTAATGTGCTACAATATAAGAAATTTAAACGGCGAAAGAAAGGATACGTTTATGAGCAAAATCATCTGGAAGGGCAGTGCACTGCTTGGGCCGGTACCGCCGGCGTTGGTGACCTGTGGTACCATGGAACAGCCGAATGTGTTGACGATTGCATGGACGGGAATTGTCTGCACGCATCCTGCAATGACCTATATTTCAGTAAGACCGTCGAGGCATTCGTATGAAATGATTCGGAAATCGGGCGAATTTGTCATTAATCTTCCCACATCCGCAATGGGAAGGACGGTGGATTACTGCGGCATGAAAAGCGGTGCGAAGGTGGACAAGATACAGAAATGCAAGCTGGAGCTTTGCGAGGGCTCGGAGGTTTCTGCCCCCGTGCTGGCACAGTGTCCGGTGAGTCTGGAATGTCGTGTGACGCAGGAGATGGAGCTTGGCTCGCACACGATGTTTCTGGCGGAAATTCTTGCGGTGCAGGTGGAGGAACGCTTTGTGGACAGCAAGGGCAAGCTCAATCTCCAGCAGGCGGGACTTCTTGCCTATGCACATGGAGAGTATTTTGCACTGGGACGAAAGTGCGGTGATTTTGGCTTTTCGGTGCAAAAAAAGAAGAAAACGATTCGTTCTAAGGAACAAACAGGGAAAAATTCAAGAAATGATTGACTTTTTTGAGAGAATGCACTATAATAAAGGTAAATTCATACAAAAGCACAAATATTTTTTGATTGGAGGAAAAAAGATGCGTACAATGGTAGATCGTCTGAGAGCTGTTGCTAACTGCGGTTTGGCGGTGCTCATGGCAACTGCATTTCTTGGACAGATGTCAGCATGTCTGGTTCCGTGTAAGACCACAATAAAGGCGGATGCGGCAGAAGGATACAATTACGCCAAGCTTCTGCAGTATTCCATGTACTTCTATGACGCCAATATGTGCGGCACGGACGTGGATGAAAACAATCGGTATGTCTGGAGAGGGGATTGTCACACCTATGATTCACAGGTGCCCCTGCAGCCGATGGAGACCATGCAGAGCCCCGGTACAAACCTGACACAGAGTTTCATAGACAAGTACAAGGATGTACTTGATCCGGATGGTGACGGCTATATCGACGTAGCCGGCGGTTTCCATGATGCCGGCGACCATGTAAAGTTTGGTATTCCGGAAAACTATTCGGCAGCTACACTTGGCTGGGGTTATTATGAATTCCGGGATTCCTATGTCAAGACCGGACAGGATGACCATATTGAAACCATCCTGCGTTATTTCAACGATTATCTGATGAAATGCACCTTCCGTGATGACAGCGGTAAAGTGATTGCACACTGCTATCAGGTGGGTGAGGGCGGACTTGACCATGCCTACTGGAATTCTCCGGAAGTGGATGAAATGGCAAGACCTGCATGGTTCCTGACAGCGGAAAACCCGCAGACGGACTATGTCGTATCTGCTGCAGGTTCTCTTGCGATCAACTATCTCAATTTCAAGGATACCGATCCTGAGTATGCGGAAAAGAGTCTGGATTACGCAACTGCACTCATGGACTTTGCCATGACCAATGAAAAGCAGCTGAGTATCAATGAAGAAGGTCCGATGCAGTTTTACAGAGCTTCCAAGTGGGAGGATGACTACTGCTGGGCTGCGGCGTGGATGTATCTGTGTACCGAGGATGTCAAGTACCTTGAGGATGCAGCACCCTATGTGGATTACTATGCACCTTCCGGCTACTGCTTCAACTGGAACGATATGTGGGGCGGTGCCAATACCATGTGGGCTGTGATCAACCAGACACACCCGGAGCTTGACCTTGTGAATATGGTAAGAAAAGCGCAGGGCAAGAACCAGTATGTCTATGACGATTTTTGGGATGAGGTAGAAAAGTGCTTCCCAACATGGCAGCAGCTTGAAACCCCCGGCGGCTATGCATTCCTCAGTCAGTGGGGATCTGCAAGATACAACACTGCAATGCAGCTGATCGCTTATGTATATGATAAGTACACCAATGACGGCAAGCCCAGCCAGTACAGTGATTGGGCAAAGAGCCAGATGGACTATATTCTGGGCGACAACCCCATGGACCGCTGCTATGTTGTTGGCTACAGTGAGAATTCTGCGAAATTCCCGCATCACCGTGCAGCTTCCGGTCTGACCAAGTGTGAGGATCCGGATGAACACCGCTATGTACTGTTCGGTGCACTGGTTGGCGGTCCTGACGGAACTGACAAGCATATTGATGTTACTTCCGACTATATCTACAATGAAGTTACGATTGACTACAACGCAGCATTTGTTGGTGCATCGGCAGGTATTTATGCATACTACGGCGATGACAGCATGGAGGTAACTCCTGATTTCCCGCCGGAGCCGGAATACGGTGACGATGGTGAAGGCGGCGGTAACAGCTACTGGGTAGAAGCCTGCGGTATTGATGACAAGCAGAGTACCGGTGCAGGCGTGACCAAGGTATCCATGATGGTGAAAACCACTTC
>JAZNUR010000093.1:0-2270 GCA_045592405.1 Oscillospiraceae bacterium | reverse complement strand
GTGACAGAGGGGACGGTGGCAGTAAGCCACGCAGTACCCTCGCAATATAGCCCCTCCCCCTTTGGGGGAGGGGTTGGGGTGGGGGCAGACTTCGGGGTGCCAACCCCAGAAAAATGACTTTTTTGACAAGCTAAGAGGAGCATCTTTCGGGATGCTCCTCTTTACGAATGAAAATCAAATAAGGGAAATGTGACAGTTTTGGATTACTTGTCGTTGCTGTCGATCTTCTTTTCCAGCTTTTCGAGTCTGTTTGCTGCAAAGTTCTTGCCGCCGATACCGAAGGAAACGGCAAATGCCACACAAACAGCTGCAACGATGAGAATGAATGTACCCTCAACGATCTTGTTTGCAATACCCAGCTGGCTCAGGCACAGGAATGCGAGAACAACATAGATTGCAATCTTTACGATGAATGCAGTTGCCTTAGCATTCTGGAACTTGCTTGCGATTACGGATTCTGCTGTGTTAGCAGCAAAGATGCCGATACCGAGGATCAGAACGATGCTGATTGCAGTCGGTACATAGCCAAGAACAACCTCGCCAACGCCTGTCAGAACCGGCAGGTTCAGAACGTTCACGCCCTGTACCAGGAAGATTACGATTACCAGATACTTTACAACTGCACTGATTGCCTTGGACAGAACAACTTTCTTAGCAGGAGTACCTGTGATCTTTTCGATCAGAGAATCTGCACCAACACCTGCCAGCAGGCTTTCGAGCAGACCAGCAACGAGCTTTGCAATGAATACGCCGATTGCAATGATTACGATTGCACCGAGCACATTGGGAATGAGTGCGAAAATGGAAGCAACAATTGCATTGGTAGGTTCAGAGATTGCTGCGATTCCGAGCTGATCAAGTGCGGATGTGATCACAACCAGCAGAATGAAGCCATAAACAACACCTGCAAGAATGTTGGAGAAAGAAGCCTTTTCGCTTGTCTTGATACCGCTCTTTTCCTGCAGCTTGTCGATCTTGGTAGCCTTGAGCAGGGGCAGGAGCAGATCCTTCACGATGTTTGCAACGAAGATGCCGATTGCAAGGATGATACCTGCAGCAATGAGCTTCGGCAGGAAGGACAGGAAGCTGTTTGCCAGACCTGTGATCGGAGCAGAAACACTCTGCATACCCAGCTTGTCAAGAACAGCCGGCAGGAACAGCAGGAATGTTACAAAATAAGCAAGCTTTGCAACAAAATTCTTTGCACTCTTTGCAGCCTCATCCTTAACGCCGATCTTCGCCAGAAGTGCGTCAACTTTGATCAGGCCGAACAGCTTCAGAACGAGGGACTTGACGATATTTGCAGCGATAAATGCGACAACCAGCAGGAAAACCGCAATAACCACTGCGGGGATTACACCCAGAATGGAACCCAGAAAGTTTGTGATTACGTCTAACATAATAAACTCCTCTTTGTATGTATTTGCCGTAAGTGATTGGCAGGTATTTGCGTCGCAGCATACGGCAGATTCTGCGGCATCCCGTTTGATTTTCATTCTTTTGTACGCTCTATGGGAAACTTCCTGCCATTTTTTAACAATTTTATTCTATCATTTTTTATTGATAATGTCAAGCATTTTTACCGAAAAGATTGCACAAAAAGCCCCGCATGAAGCAGGGCTTTTTTGACACGCAATCAGTCACGTCAGTCTTTTCGGAACAGCACACGCATCAGCATACCGCCGCCTGCCGCCGCAAGTCCGAACATGAGAAGGAACATATATGCATTCGAGGTTTTCCACGAAACATGTACGTTCATGATGATCGTAAGCAGAATGAACAGAATGCCCAGTCCGAAAACGATCCAGCCGAAAATCTTCTTGTCCATCACAAACAGCATCACGATGCCGATCAGCACGGGCAGCATAATCGTACCGTTCGGAACAGCCCAGTTGCCGATATGATAGAAAGAATGCCCCCATGAACTGCGTACAATGATATTCTGAAGGATCATGAACACACCGCCCGCAAACATCAGAAGTCCTGCAAAAAACATCAGCAGGTCATTCCTGTTACGGCTGCGTTTTTTCTCTGCATCCTCAAGAACCTTGTAAGCGTTATCCATATCATTCATTGTTTTCTTGATTTTTGCCACTGCACATTCCTCCTATGTCATGATAGGTATATTATACCATATTTACCTTTGTTTGTCAATAGGTAAATTTCGCTTACCTGAAAATTTTTTGCATTTCCGATTCTCTGTTTCTTTTATTAAGGCCTTGGCCCGCCCCCGGCGGGGCGGAGCCTCTTATGGGGGGGGTGCCCCCTCC
>JAZNUR010000092.1:0-6496 GCA_045592405.1 Oscillospiraceae bacterium | reverse complement strand
TTGTAAGCGTCGATCGAAGTATAGAAATCACACTTGGAATCGCTGCCCTCTTCGAGGGTAACAACGATTTTCTCTACATTTTCGATCACCGCCGGTGTGCCCTCGTCCTGATCAAGAATCACACCGTCCACGATCATATAGTTCTTTGTCCAGCTCGGATTGCTTTCATCACGATGTACATCATAGGTTGTTTCAACCATGGAGCCATAATAACCGGAAACAATGGTATTATCCCTGTTTACAGTAAAGTACATCGGCTGATTGCAGGCAGATTCTGTGTAACCTGCGGGAGCATTTGTTTCCAGCAGATAATAGGTGCCTGCCTGCAGGAATCCCTTGGATACATATGCATTATCCAGTGCTCTGAAACCGGAATCCTCATAAAGCTTCTGATTACCGTTAAAATCTTCCCACTTGTAAACGAGAACATCCGCAGCACTGTCGTCGTGAATATCACTCTCGGCATACAGTTCCAGCGTTGCACCGGCAACAGGATAACCCGTCAGGGAATCGTATTTCTTCAGAATGAGCTTTGCACCGTCGATCTCAATGTTTTCCATTGCAATCACACGCTGCTGTGCGTCGGAAGCAGTAAGATCAATCTTCTTCCACGATGTATCTTCATTCACATTGACTGTACCGTTGAAGTTTCTGCTGATCGGAAAATCCTTTGGATTTGCACCATTTGCTGTCTCGGTATAGTAGATTGCATTCTGGTACTTGAACAGCAGAATATCATCGCCAAGCACATAGATCTCATTCGGAACATCGGTTTCCTGAATTCTGTAAACATTGGCAAATCTTGAATTGCCGCCCATCATTCCTTCGATTTTGAGTTCCTTGAGTTTGGCAATATCAAGAACTTCGGAAACAGAAGCACCCTGCGTCCATTTGAAATCCGCATACTCCTTGCCCTGCTTGTAATTGATTCTTGTGATAAAAACAGGACCTGTCGGATCAAATCCAAATTCATTAACTACCTCAACATTACCTTCATTCATCTTAATTGCAGCACCATTGAGGAGATTACCCTCTTTGTCAACCTTCTTGAAGGTCAGTGCCTTTTCATTGACAAATTCAAATGTCTTTGCCGCAAGATCGCTGTTGAGGTTAATTCTTGCATTCAGAAGTTCAAACTCATAGAATACCAGATACTTGTTTGCAGCCGCATCCACCGGATACAGCACCATATCGTCGCTTGCAAATTCCGTACCATTCTTATATGTTGTAATGGTGTTACCGCTGGCTGTAAAGGTGAATACATCCTCACCGTACACATACTCATTTTTTGTAATATCCAGCAGGCTGTAAGCCGCAGAATCCACCGCATCCACAAACGGAGCCTTGTTATATACGGAAATCTCAACGCCGTCCGCATAGGATACAACACGCTCCACATCCTTCAGCTCGCTGATTCTCTCATAACCCGTCGGGCTGGAGCTATCCTTTTTGTAATGCTCGCTGGTATAGGGGGTTTCAAACAGCGTAATGGTTTTACCGCCGTCGGAACCCTTGATCTCAGCCTTGCCTTCGGGACCATTGAACAGGGAACTGCCGCCCTTATTCTTGATGATCAGCAATCTTGAGCCTTCCGTGGTTGTGGATTCAATTTCTGCTTCAATTCTAACAATGTCATCAAATCTCGTGATGCCTTCACCTAATGTGATCGGCGACCAGAACGAACCGTCCTCATTGACGGACGTCACAGCAGCTGTCTGCTTGATGCCTTCGATCGTCGTAAACGTAAAGCTCTTGATCTTGATATTATCCTTCTGGCTCTTGTCATCACTGAATGCGATCTGAGCGATATCAATATCCTCGGATTTTCTCAGGGAAACATATTCGCCCGTCGCCATATCCGTACCGTCGATCGGATTTATCACACCGCCGGCATTTGACTTGTCCGCTACCCAGTGATAGATCTTGTTGGAATATACCGTGGTTTTGCCAAGCAAAACGGTTTCATCCTTGACATTACCGCTTTCCTTGACGCTGAAATAATAGGTCTTGTCATTGAGCTTGTAGCCATCGGGAGGAGCAATTTCCTTGAGTGCATAATCGCCCTGTGCCAGATACAGCTTGTCCATATCGCCCGTGGATACAAGAGTTTCCACCAGACTGCCCAGAGAACCGTCCGCATTGACTTCATACAAACCGAAGGTAGCACCTGCGAGGAAGGATGTGCCGTCCTCGGCAAATTTGCTGATATCCACCGAGTAATCCGCCTTCAGACCTACTACGGAAATCGGGCCTTCATACGGTCTGTAACCGAACTCAAAAATTGTACCTTCTTCGACCGTTCCGGCAATCAGTGCACCGGAAAGATGTGCGTAGTTCTTTCCGAGGAAGGATGCATAGGGTGCAAGGATCGTACCCTGAAAAGCGGATTCCAGTTCAACGGAATCTGCCTCATAGAAGTTGTACAGTACTCTTGCTACACCCTTGTCATTGTTCCACTTACCGTGGAGATTGCCGTCCTTGTCATATGTATAGTAGCCCTTGGAAATACTCTGCTCGTCAGAACCATCGGCATTCGGGCTGATACCTGTAAATCTGTCCAGTGTATGGGATTCACCTGTGCCATACTGCACCATGTCGATCTGCTTGCCGGCAACGCTGACAACAATAAATGCGTCCTCCGGAATGCCTCTGAAGGAGAAATACTGACAAGCCTGTGCCTGTTCCCATTCTTCCTGCGTCAGATTGAATCTGACACAATCCGTATCAATTCCTTCGTAAAGGAATACAGCTTCGCCCGTGAGGTTTCTGGTGGTTTCCTCACCATTTTTACTCTCGGCACTGTACTGATAGAAATAGGGGATGGGTGTCTTTTTTTCCGTATCCGCCACGAAGGAAGTCCCCGGAGACTGCTGTTTGCTCAGCATAGCACTTCTCTTTTCCAGCATCGTGAACACAGCGTCAAAGTCGATCAGGTCAGTCTGATATACTTCCAGATCCTCTATTTGATAAGCAGGATCCGCCGGAAGACCTGAAATCGTTCCCATATCAATACTGCCATCCGTACCGTATACAAAGATCTTGCCCTGATAGTAGGGATCGCCCACGCCGTTATCCGTGTAAGCACCATTGGAATACGGTGCAAGATTCTGAATGCGTGTACCTGCGATAACGTGTGCAAAACCGCTGTTATTGAGCAGGGATTCGAGCGTGTATCTGTCAACATAGTCACCGCTGCCGACGTCAAAATTCTTTCTGTTTGCCTTGTTGATCGTACCCTTAACCGCAACTCTGCCCTCGGAATCGCAGTCATCGTCGTAAAAATCCCCGTTTACAAACACACCGAACTGCGAAGCAATACCGAGTGCATACTTGTATTCCGCATTTTTCAGCGTAGTTTCGACATCCTTACCCCGAAGCTCACTGTTCTTACCAACAAGAAGCGTAACCTTTTCTTCCTCACTCAATGCGGCAGCTTTTGTCACCACATTCGGCAATGCCGGAAGAACGTAGGAAGCCGTCAGCAGCACAGCGGTTACACTGCTCAATAGCTTCTTTCCAATTTTTTTCTTCATCTTGGATTCCCTTCCCTTTCTGCATTCATAAAAATGCCATTCAAAAACGTCTTATGAGATCCCTCGGATTTCAATTCCCCCGAAATCAGAGATTTCATAATATTCCTTCACTTTAATTGTAACATATAATTTCTGAAATTTCAATATTTTCCCTACCGCAATATAGAAAAAATTTTGCCATAGCATCTCTATTTTTCGTATTCTATGACGAACTTTTATAAAATGCAAGCAAACGATTCTTTTCATTGGGACAATCTCCGCAAATGACAGCATCCAGCAGCAGCCTGAGCGTGTCCCCGATCTCCCTGCCATGCAGTCCCATTGCGGCAAGATCTCTGCCATTGACGGCAAGCTCCTTCACCCTGCAGCAAAGTCCCTGTTCCTTGCACAATTTTGCAAATTCACCTGCCGCCCGTATCCGGGCAGCTGCATTTTCGTCCGCACCAAAGCTGAGCTTAGCGGAATTATCGGCTTCCAGAACCGCAAGAAACTGCAAAAACTCGTCATATTCCAAAATTCCCAGAATCCTCCGCACATCCGCAAGGCTTTTGGGAATTTCCCTGTGCAGGGAAATGAGCTTCACCACAAGCTCACGCATTCGGTTGTCGCACCGCAGCCGCAGGAGAATTTTATTGGCAATTGCGGCACTTTCAGCCGCATGACCTTTAAAATGTCCGCCACGCTCATCCATCGAAAAGCACACAGGCTTACCGATGTCATGCAGCAGCATGGCAAGCCGCACCGCAATATCCTTCGGGGCGTTGCCGACTGCCCGTGCAGTATGCTCCCACACCGTGAAATCATGGTGTCTGGAATGCTGCGAAAAAGCAATGCAGGGAGATATTTCCGGAATCCGCACCGCCAGTATCTCCGGATATGTCAGCAGCACATCCGTCACATGATCGCCCGACAGAATACCCAGTAATTCTGCATACACCCGTTCCGCCGAGATCATATCCAGCCGGAACGCCCCTGCACGCATCGCAGCCTCCGTCAGGGGTTCGGGCTTTAACCCGAATCTTGCACAAAACCGCAGTCCCCGTAAAATACGCAGAGCATCCTCCTGAAATCTTGCCTGCGGCGTTCCCACGCAGCGAAGCACGCCGCTTTTGAGGTCACCTCTTCCGCCAAACGGATCAAAAACCCCTGTTTTCGGGGAATATGCCATCGCATTGCAGGTAAAATCCCGTCTGGCAAGATCATCCGTGATCGAGCCTGCAAAATCCACCGTTTCCGGATGTCTGCCGTCCCTGTAGTCCTTTTCCGTGCGATAGGTGGTAATTTCCGCAAATCCACCTGCAAATTTCACGCCCACCGTACCGAACGCCCTGCCGTATTCGGTGCAGCTTTGCTTTCCGAATACCAAAATGATCTGATCGGGTCTTGCATTCGTCGCAATGTCAAAATCATGGGGCTTGATGCCCAACACCGCATCCCGCACGCATCCGCCTACGAGATAGGCGGAATATCCCGCATTTTCGAGCTTATCAAGCATTGCACCGATACTTTCCGGCAATTTTATTTCAAACATTCTTCACCATCTCTCAACAGATCCAAGCAAACGATTTCCGAAGGATTATTGAACCGCAGCTTACCGATACCTGCGGAAACCACCATTGTCGTATTTGCCATTCTGTAGCATCCCTTTGTGTATTTCGGGAAAAACCGCCGTTCGGGCGAAAGCACCCCGCCGAGCAGAGGCAATCTCACGATACCCCCGTGAATATGCCCCGAAAGCACCACATCCGCACCCCACTGTGCATACGCCTCAAATCCCATGGGATTGTGGGCGAGCAGGACGCTTGGGGATTCTCCGCACTCACCGACAGCGGCTTTCATCTCAGAAACCGTGCATTTTTCCAGTCTGCGATAGCTGCCATCCTTATTTCTGTAGCAGGCATTCGGCAGAACATAGCCATAAAAATCCACGCCGCAGATGTTGACGGATGCATCGTTCAGCATATGAACATCGGTATTTTCGAGTGTTTGCATCAGCATCCGCCGCATATTTTGCGGTAAAGTGGTTTCATGATTGCCGAATGCATACACCACAGGAGCATCCTTACTCAGCTCTGACAGCATGACAACCCCGATCTGTATGGCAGATTCATCTGCAGTTCTCGAAACCAGATCCCCCGTCACAGCGATCACATCGGCTTTGAGCGGTCTTACCGTATCCATGATATCCAGCATCCGCTGGCTTTTCTCCTCCATCGTAGCTTTCCTGCCGAAATGGGAATCGGATATCTGCACGATCCGCAATCTATCCTGTTTGAGATTCGGCATTTTTATGCGATATTCACTGATTTTCATGCGTCTTCCCCTCTCCAAAACAGGGCGGCAAAATGCCGCCCTGTCAGTGTTTCAAATTATGCTTCCTGCTCAGCAATATCTTCCGCACCTTCGTCGGTATCTTCTTCACCGGTATCCTCCACCGATTCCGTCACCGCCTCAGCTTCATGCTCGGCACGGGTAAATGCCACAACTGTGTTGCCCTCGGTCACACGCATCACACGCACACCCTTGGAAACTCTGCCCATCACACGGATCTCACTTGCACGGATACGGATAATAATGCCCTCGGAGGAGATCAGGATGATGTCATCTTCCTCATCCACAACCTTGATACCGCAGACATTGCCACGCTCCTTGTCCACCTTGTAATTGGTCAGACCGTAGCCGCCTCGTCCCTGAATGCGGTATTCCTCCAGTGCACAGCGTTTGCCGTAACCGTTTTCGGTAACGGTCAGCACCGCTGCACCCTCACGCACTCTTGCAATGGAAACCACCTCGTCGCCCTCACGCAGCTTGATGGCACGCACGCCGTGTGCAGAACGGGACTGTGCACGGATAGCATTTTCTTCCAGACGAATCGCCATACCATTTCTGGTTGCAACCATGATCTGTGCATTGCCGTCCGTCATGCGAACGCCTGCGATTTCGTCGCCCTCGTTCAGACCGAT
>JAZNUR010000091.1:0-2016 GCA_045592405.1 Oscillospiraceae bacterium | reverse complement strand
GACGGCTCATGCCCTGTTTTGCCATGTTCATCACCTCGGGAGTAGTATGTGAGGGTTTTGTTGAATTATGTATATCCCGAATACCTGATGTCATACTAAACTGGAAAAACTACGAACATGGAGGAAATCCGATGCAAAAGGATTATTTCAAGGGCTGGTATTTCAAATGCAGCAACGATACACAGACGATTGCTTTTATTCCTGCCTTTCATCGCAGCGGTCCCAGAGAGACAGCATCCTTACAGATTATCACCGACGATGAAGCGTTCAATCTGCCCTTTGATTCGCTGGAATATCAGGAGGAACCACTGTCTGTCCGCATCGGTGACAACGTGTTTTCTGAGAAAGGCATTCGGCTGAATATCCGGACGGACAAGACCACAGTGCAAGGAACACTGCGTTTCGGAGAGTTTTCATCACTTCGCTATGACATTATGGGGCCGTTTCAGTTTGTGCCATTCATGCAGTGCCGGCACAGCGTTTTCAGCATGGGGCATAGGATTAACGGACAGCTTACCATTAACGGCAAGGAGATGCGTTTTCAAGATGGTATCGGCTATATTGAGGGCGACTGTGGCACTTCGTTTCCGGAGCGATACATCTGGACGCAATGCAGCTTTCCGGAAGGTTCCCTGATGCTGTCCGTGGCGGATATTCCGCTGTACAGTCTGCATTTTACCGGAATCATCGGTGTTGTTATGCTAAATGGAAAAGAACACCGCATTGCGACCTATCTCGGCGCAAAAGTGCAGTATATCAGCAAGAATGCCGTTACGATCAGACAGGGAGACTATGTTCTGACCGCAAAAATGCTTGCAAAGAATGCACATCCGCTGTTTGCGCCAGATCACGGAAGCATGAGCCGCACCATTCACGAAAGCGCATCCTGCAGGGCTTGCTATCGGTTTTCTTACAAATGGGAAACGCTGTGTGAGTTTACAAGTGACAGAACAAGTTTTGAATTTGAATATCAGTGAAAAGAGCTTGCCGCAAGGGACAAGATCTCTTTAGGATGCTGTTCTTTGTTTTATACTATCCTTTAAATACTTCCCTCAGCATTCCATCCACTATCTGCAACGCAAGGTACTCATACAACTCCTCTGCCGAAGTCAGCAGATAGACCTCAATCTTATTACCCCTGGGAATGCCAAAGAAGTATTCATCGTTCTCATCTCTTTCGTAGAGATAATCACGGATTACTCCAAATCGGTCGAAGGTGATCACAGTAAGCATTGTGATCAGATCCTGCTGAAACTCAGTTTCTTCCATGATGCACTCCTTGCATTCTTCAGGCAGGTCACCGCTGCATTCCAACAGTTCCTTTTTGTCATCTACGTTCTTCATCAGCATAGAAACAATTGCCACAAATGTTGCCTTTGAAATCATCATATTTCTACCTCCATCGCAGTCAGTTTACACCATATTCATACCCTCGTCGGGTTCTTCGTTCATTTCCTCGGCGGAGCAGATTTCCACATACTCGCCAAGAATGTTCAAAGCCTCGGAATAACTTCCGGAGGCTGTAACTCTGCTTTGCATTTCCTGTGCCTGTTCTCTCATGCCGTTTTCACGGAGCGTCCTGCTTGCCATACCAAGCAGATTGAAAATGTTTCCGTCCGCACCGATCAGCGGACACTTCGGTTTATCATTCATCGCCATGATATTCCTCCATCATTTCCCTCAGTTCGAGTTTTTCGCTGTCGATATAATCCTTTGCAAGCTGCTCTGCTTCATGGATATCATTTTCCAGAAGCTCATAGCCGACTGCTGCATAGATGATGTCGACAGCGTTTTTCTTTTCTTTGCTGTCATAAATCTCAATCATGAAGCCATCGCACTGAACAGATAAACCGTCCCGATTTACTTGGAACGGTCTGCTCGGTGTGATCTTCACTTCAAAGCCCTTATACTTCGTAATTATCACCCCTATTCAAAAGTCAACTGGAAGTCATCGGTTTCTTCCATACCCGACGGTAAGGAGTTCGGCATTCTCCGCAGATCATTAAGTCTGTGAGT
>JAZNUR010000090.1:0-22299 GCA_045592405.1 Oscillospiraceae bacterium | reverse complement strand
CATTACCCGAAGAAAGCAGCTTTTTCACAAGTATCGGAAAGCCGTTCCCTGCAATATGCATCAGAACCTCCACAGAGCGTCCTGAGGCACTCGACAAAGCTTGCTTTATCCTTGCAGGCATTGATGAAAAGTCGCTTCTGCTGGCCGTGGATACGGGGGTAGCAATGAATCTGAATGGCGTTTACGGCATTCCCGTACCCGACTATGTTGAGGAAAACGTGTCTGCGAAAGTTGTTAAGATCATTCAGTCCTATACGGGTGTTGTGGATAAGATGGTGTGGAGGAAGTTCTGATTTTTAAAGGAGATATTTATGGAAAACAAAACAAAAAACACAAACAGCTCCAAAACAATTATTACAGTACTGATTGCAATCATCGCACTGCTTCTGATTGTGATTGGTGTGCTTTTATGGATGTTACTGGGTAAATCCGATGGGACTCTTGGCGGGAAAGACAACAATATATTTAAACCGCAGCAGAATATAACCATTGGAAACGCAGATGACAGCAGAGAAGCAATTGAAATTGTGACAAAATACGGCGTGCTTTATTATCCTCTTGAATGGGAAGAAAACCTTCGCACAGAGATCATTGACGAGGATGAGTACAAGGTGGAATTCTACGGTACATTAGAGGGCAAGGAAGAAAAACACCTGTTTGACCTGCTTTTTAATGGAACACATGGCGTCAGCCTTGGTACTCTTACAACTGAAAATGGCGAAAATGTAGCAATCAACATCGAATCCTACCCTTTCGATCTGGATGATACATGGACAGAGGACGAGAGAATTGCGTTGTATGCAATGGTTGAGGATATCAATTATACGATCGGAATGCTTTCGGAAGGCGGAAATTTCACACTCCCTGAGTAAGATTCGTACGGTTATATCATTAAAATAACTTTGCTGAGATAGGATTTCAAGATGTTGCCATAGAACATGAAATCGGGTGTGATGCATTTCTGTTATTTGTTTTATGTTGTTGCTTACTGAATCCGGTAAATAAAGTCCGATAATGGATTGAAAAGGCGATGACCTTTGGCGGGGGAGATACACAGCACCTTCCCGATCCCTCCTTCTTTTTGGAAGGAGATGGAGTAATAGTAGCACAGGCAGTAGAATTGAATGTGAAGAGGGATAGTTTTAATGAAAATCGCAGTAGCAGGCACAGGATATGTAGGATTATCGATTGCAACTCTGCTGGCACAGAATAACACAGTGGTTGCAGTAGATATTATCCCTGAAAAGGTGGAACTGATCAATAACAGGAAATCGCCTATACAGGATGAATACATTGAAAAATATCTTGCTGAGAAGGAGCTTGATCTTACAGCAACTCTTGATGCGGAATCCGCATACAAGGATGCGGAATACGTCATCATTGCAGCTCCCACAAATTACGACAGCCAGAAAAATTTCTTCGACTGTTCGGCTGTTGAAGCAGTAATTGAGCTTGTACTCAAGGTGAATCCCAATGCGATGATGGTAATAAAATCCACAATTCCCGTGGGATATACCGAGAGTGTACGAGCTAAATACAATACAAAGAATATCATTTTCAGTCCTGAATTTCTTAGGGAGAGCAAGGCTCTTTATGATAATCTGTATCCCTCAAGAATTATCGTTTCCTGCGATGCGGATTCTGCTGATAAGGCAAGGGAGTTTGCCCGACTGCTTGTTGAAGGTGCCATCAAGGAGGATATTCCTGTTCTCCACATGGGATTTACCGAGGCTGAGGCAGTTAAGCTTTTTGCCAATACCTATCTTGCACTTCGTGTCAGCTATTTCAATGAGCTTGATACCTATGCAGAAATGAAAGGACTTGACACCCAGCAGATTATTGATGGTGTTTGTCTTGATCCACGAATCGGTACTCATTATAATAATCCCAGCTTTGGTTATGGCGGATACTGTCTGCCAAAGGATACCAAACAGCTTCTTGCGAATTATAATGATGTTCCGCAGAATATGATGTCTGCTATCGTTGAATCCAATCGTACTCGCAAGGATTTTATCGCTGACCGTATACTGGAAAAAGCAGGCTATTACAGCTATAGCGGAAATAACAGCTGGAGTGCCTCTTCTGAGAAAAATGTCGTTGTGGGTGTATATCGTCTTACAATGAAGTCGAATTCCGACAACTTCCGTCAAAGCAGCATACAGGGAGTTATGAAGCGTATTAAAGCGAAAGGTGCAACGGTAATCGTTTACGAGCCATCACTGAAAGACGGCACAACTTTTTTTGGCAGTCTGGTTGTCAATGACCTTGAAAAATTCAAGACGCAGTCCGACGCTATCATTGCCAATCGCTATGATGAATGCCTTGACGATGTTCAGGAGAAAGTTTATACAAGAGACATTTTCAGGAGAGATTAGTAAATATGAGCAAGACCAATATCAATCTTAATGGCAAAAATATACTTGTAACAGGGGCTCCGGGATTTATCGGTGCAAACCTTGTGCTTCGTCTGTTGAAAGAAATGCATTCAGGTACAATCGTTTCACTTGACAATATGAATGATTATTATGATCCGAAGCTCAAAGAGTATCGGCTTGGTCTTATGGAAAAGGTAGCTGAGAATTCACCAGTAAAACACATTTTTGTGCATGGCTCAATTGCTGATAAGTGTTTGGTAGAAAAACTCTTTTCTGAATATAAATTTGATGTTGTTGTGAATCTCGCAGCACAGGCTGGAGTACGATACAGTATAGACCATCCTGATATTTACATGGAGTCGAATATTATCGGATTTTATAATATCCTTGAAGCTTGCCGCAGCAATCCCGTTGAACATCTTGTGTATGCAAGTTCGTCAAGCGTATATGGCGGCAATAAAAAAGTGCCGTTCAGTACAGAAGATAAGGTGGATAATCCGGTATCACTCTATGCGGCTACCAAGAAGTCGAACGAATTGTTGGCACACAGCTATTCCAAGCTGTACAATATTCCCTCAACAGGCTTACGATTCTTTACAGTATATGGTCCCGCAGGAAGACCGGATATGTTCTATTACAGTGCAACACAGAAATTAGTTGCAGGAAAAACAATTCAGATATTCAACTACGGCAATTGCAAGCGTGACTTTACATATATTGATGATATTGTAGAAGGCGTTTATAGAGTGATGCAGGGAGCTCCCAAAAAAGCAAATGGAGTGGATGGACTACCGATTCCGCCGTATGCTGTGTATAATATCGGCGGCGGAACTCCGGAAAACCTTCTTGACTATATCAGCACGTTACAAGAAGAACTTGTCAGAGCAGGAGTTTTGCCCGAGGATTACGACTTTGAAGGACACAGAGAGCTTGTTGGTATGCAGCCCGGAGATGTTCCCGTAACCTATGCCGATTCTTCCGCTTTGGAGCGTGATTATGGTTTCACACCGAAAGTCGGAATCCGTGAGGGACTCAGAGCTTTTGCTGAATGGTATAAATCATTTTACATATGAAACCGAGAAAGGGGATGTGCACATAAGATGCACATCCCCTTTGTGTATTATGTTTTGTTTTCTTCATTATCCGTATTGGTATGATCACAGCCACTGCATTTGCCGCTGCACTGCTTGGCATAGGGGCAGCCAATGCAGGTTTCCCCACGTTTTTTTGCCCTGTATAAGTACCAAATAATCGCAATCACGATGATAAGCAATAACACTATGATAATAACATCTTTCATAAAAATCAGTCCTTATGCTTTTGCACCCTTTAATTTGTACTCGGATTGTATTTTCTTATTGCTGTTTCGAATCAAAATCACTACGAAGAGTGCCATAATGACAACTGCAATCAGACCTGCAACAGCTGCACCAATATTCAGAGAAGCAGGAGCAGTCAACAGCGTACCAATGGTGTAAACCAGATATGCTACAGTATAGCCAACGCCGAGCTGAAGGCCGATGCCGCCCCAAAGCCACTTTGCACTCTTCATTTCGGAGTTCATCGCTCCGATGGCAGCAAAGCAGGGGGGAGAGTACAGATTGAACATCAGATATGCAAGGGCTGCAACCTTGGTGATCGCCATGATACCGGCAACCTCAGCACCGGCACCCTCCATAAGAGCGAGTTCCTCTGTATCAATGAGATTCTCAAGACCAACAAAGCAAACAGCGAGAGTACCGACAACATTTTCTTTTGCAATGAAACCGGTAACTGCAGCTGCGGCAAGCTGCCAGGAAAGAACACCAACGATCGGAATAAGCAGATATGCAAAAGGAGAAGCAATGGATGCAAGGATAGAAGAATCTGCGGTTTCTGCAACCTGGAAACTCCAAGTGAATGTCTGCATCAGCTGAACCGCCATATTGCAGAGCAGAATGATGGTTGCAGCCTTAACGATGTAAGCCCAGCCACGGCTGCACATGGACTTGAATGCACCCCAGAGGGACGGGATCTTGTACTCGGGAAGTTCGATGATGAAGAAGGATTTTCTTGCTTTATATCCGGTAATTCCATTTACAAGAAGAGCTCCGAGGAAAATAAGGACAATGCCGGACAAATACATTAAAGTGCTCACCCAGCCCGCATCATCAAAGAATGCACCTGCAAAGAGGGCGATAACAGGAATTTTTGCACCGCAGGGCATGAACGGAGCCAGCATTGCAGTCGCCCTTCTTTCACGTTCATTGCGGATCGTGCGGCTTGCCATGATGCCGGGAACAGCACAGCCGATGGTGATTACAAACGGAATTACGGATCTTCCGGAAAGTCCGACTTTCTTGAAGATCGGATCGAGCACAACTGCCACACGGGACATATAACCGCAGTCTTCCAGCAGAGCAATGAGGAAGTACATGACCATAACCAGCGGCAAAAATCCCACAACGGCAACGACACCACCGATGACACCATCAACGAGAATGGCAGAGAGCAGCGGACTTGCATCTGCAAGGAGATCACCTATCCAACCTTGAAAGCTCTCCATCCAGCCAACAAGCAGGTCGGCAATCGGGGTGCCTACCCAGACCTGAGAAATCTGGAATACAAGGAACATAACAACAGCGAAGATTGGGATACCGAGCCACTTATTTGTCAGAATGGCGTCAATCTTGTCACCGGCATTCTTATCCTTGGTCAGTACCTTTCTGGTCTCAACTTCCTTTACGATCTTGTTCACAAATGCAAAACGCTTGCGGTCAGCATCTACTACAGCAGCCTTATCTGTCAGGTCGATATTCTCCTGAACATACGGTGCCTTCTGCGTCTGATTTGCTCGTGAAATAGCTGTCTCCACCACTTCTTTCAGCCCTTCCGAAGAAGTGGAAACGGTATTGATGACAGGACAGCCCAGTTTTTGGGACAACAGTGCTGCGTCGATCTTTGTTTCTTTTTTCTTGTTTGTATCGCTCTTATTCAAAGCGACAACAACAGGAATCCCAAGTTCCAGAAGCTGTGTAGTAAAGAAAAGGCTGCGGCTGAGATTTGTAGCATCCACAATGTTGATGATAACATCGGGGTTTTCCTTTTTTACATAAGAGCTGGTAACACTCTCTTCGCTTGTGAAGGGAGACATAGAGTATGCACCCGGAAGGTCAACCGCAATCAGTCGATCGCTTCCTGCATATGTTCTCTTAATCGGATGTTCTTTTTTGTCAACCGTAACACCCGCCCAGTTGCCGACCTTCTCGTTAGAACCGGTCAAAGCATTATACATTGTTGTCTTACCTGAGTTCGGGTTGCCTGTTAACGCAATTCTCATAAATCTTCCTCCTTGTAGTTAACTTTATGTTAATCCTTACGGATAAAGTTACTTTCTATCCATCGGTTAGCTTAGGCTAACACTTGGTCAAAAAAACAATCCGAAGATTGTTTTTCATTTAAGGCAATCGCACCCAAAGATAGGTGCATGAAAATTCACACAAAGAAAACAAGCGTTCTTTGGATGAAACCGCCTTAAATAACAATGGCTTCGGCTAATTGATTGTCGATGCTATATCTTCCGTCCTTAATAGAAACTATACAGCTGCCTTTCAGGTGAGAAACAACTGTGATTGTTTCCCCGCTATAGCATCCAAGGGAAAAAAGAAATGCATCCAATTCCTCGTCATCCGTGTTGATCTGCTGAATGATATATTCTTTACCTTCAACTGCATCTTTCAAAGTCATATCTGCACCACCATGCATTCTCCATTTATGTTGCACGCATAAACTGTATTAATCAGAAGCCGCTGATATCTGAAATGTAGTTAGCGGCTACTAACTATAATTATTATATCATCTTTGCATATTTTTGTCAATAGCTTTTTTGGAAAAAAATGATTGGAAACGACGATGAGATTTGTAAAAATTTATGGTAATTTATGTAATTGCGTATTTTCAAATACCGCATAAATCTTTCCATCCGAATTATACCACATTCCACTGCCATTTTCAATAGAAAAAAGTTGCAGATCTCAAAAAGAAACCTACAACCTCAATCATCTTACATTTTGGGTATAACAGTGTTGGTGCGAGTAACAGGAATCGAACCTGCACGGATCTCTCCGCCAGAACCTAAATCTGGTGCGTCTGCCAGTTCCGCCATACTCGCATATTGAATTTACAAACAATTCTGCAGCATTTTACATTCCTTTTCCAAGGAAGTGCAACTTGCTGCAACCCCCTGATTCTCCATTTCAGAAATTTCAGATACGGACATCACATCAGTTTTTTCATAAACGCTTTTCAGTTTCAGAAACAGACTCAAAGGGAACTCACTGTCCCATTCCATGCGATAGCCGTATAGTCCGAATTTGTTTAAGATGCGTTCCATTTCCGTAATGAAATCCTGTAGAAAAGATGCTTTTGGAAAACAGAGATGTTCACTTCGAATAAGTTCTTCACATTCCATTGAAGAAAAAGAATCAATGTGAATAGTGATGAGATTATCCGACACGACAGCAACTTTCCATATAGAAGCAGTCGGTTCCTCTACTGTGCGAAATACTTCTTTGTATTCATCAGCCGGGTATTCATTCAATATAGTCAGAAGTGCAAGCATAAAGTCGTCAAGAAAGTTTGTGATATAACTATTACAGAAATAAACTGTTGATTTACCATCAGTGAGTTTCCCACGAATCCATCCAGCACTGATCTGCCCGATCTGAAAATACTTTTCCATTTATTCCTCCACTGTAATGACGCAGCCTAAATCTCGTGCGTCTGCCAGTTCCGCCATACTCGCATCCACTATATTATACCACATAACATAGAAAATGTCAAATCCCCCTTAAAAGGTGTTTTAAGGGGGAACTTGCTCACCACTACAGCATCTGTGCACGCAGTTCCTCCGCACTCATTCTGGACAGGTAACCGGGAGCTACGTCGAATGCCGTTTTGCAGCCAACCATGCCCTCCGCTTTCATGCGGAATAATGCTCTTGCATAGGCTGCCAGCACGCTTGCAGTGAATTCCGGATTGGATTCGAGCTTCAGAGAAAATTCAATCATCTGATGTGTCTTTTCACCATCGCCCGTTTTTGCACTACGCATTACAAATCCGCCGTGCGGCATGGTGTTGTGCTCTGCGTCAAATTCCTCATCCGTGATGAAATTCACAGTCGTGTCATACTGGTCAAAGTAATTCTTCATGCCCTTGATCTCAGCTGTGATCGCTGCCTTGTCAGCACCTTCCTCAGCAACCACGAAACAAACTCTCTCGTGCTTTTCCCTTGTGGAAAGCTCCGGCTGTGAGCCGCTGCGAACTGCATCCATTGCAGCTTCAATCGGTACTGTGTATTGGATGCCCTTCTTTACGCCGGCAACCCTGCGGATTGCGTCGGAATGTCCCTGACTTACGCCCTTGCCCCAGAATGTGTAGGTCTTGCCGCTGGGCAGGATGGATTCCGCATACAGACGGTTGAGGGAGAACAGACCGGGATCCCAGCCCAGAGAGATCATCGCAAGATGACCGCTTTCCTTCGCAGCTCTGTCTACATTTGCAAAATGCTCCGGTATTCTCGCATGGGTATCAAAACTGTCAATGACGTTGAAGTACTGGGCAAGCTCCGGTGTCTGCTTGGGAAGATCCGTAGCACTGCCGCCGCAGATGATCATTACGTCGATCTTATCCTGCATATTCTTTGCGTCATCGAGCCTGTATGCCGGAACACCCTCCGTCATCAGCTTGACTGTTGCAGGATCACGGCGTGTGAATACACCGACAAGTTCCATATCGTCATTCTGCCTGATCGCAAGCTCCACACCTTTGCCAAGGTTGCCGTAGCCCGCAATGCCGATTCTGATTTTTTCCATATTGCTTCCTCCATGCGTAAATTTTCAGCCCGTCGGAAAAATCTGCAAATGCCCGTGCCGGACGGACAGTTGTATAAAAATACCGACAAGTTAATTATAGCACATTTTAAAGTGTATGTAAAGAAATTTTTCAATGTCGGGGAAGAAAAAATTTTAGACTTGATACAAAAATATCCGTCAATTTGACAAAAGACAGGATTTGGGATATAATAAAAGAAGAAATGAAATTCAAAAAGGAATGATTATATGCTTTTGGCAAATTATCATACGCATACCGAGCGGTGTCAGCACGCTTGGGGTGAGGACAGGGAATATGTGGAACACGCCATCCGCAGCGGCATGAAGGTTCTGGGATTTTCCGACCACTGCCCGTGGCTGTTTGATGACGGCTACACATCAAGGGTGCGGATGCTTCCGTCGCAGCTGGATGATTATTTTTCATCGCTGCTGGCATTGAAAAAAGAGTACGCAGGGGATATTACCATCTATATCGGATTCGAGTCGGAGTATGTTCCGGAGCTGATGGCGGCACAGGATAAGCTGCTTGCGGATTATCCGCTGGATTATATGATTCTCGGCGAGCATTTTACAAAGCGGGAACCGCTTGGAAAATATACGGGAATGCCGACGAATGAGGAAACCGCACTTGCTGAATACATCGACCTTGTGATAGAAGGAATGGAAACGGGAAAATACAAGTATCTTGCTCATCCCGACCTGTTCAACTTTGTCGGCGATGAGGCGGTTTACGACAGACATTACCGCCGCCTGTGTGAATATCTCAAGGCACATGACCTGCCTGTGGAGATCAATCTTCTGGGAATCGTGGAGCAGCGGCATTATACCTCGCCCCGCTTTCTGAGCATCGCCGGACAGGTGGGCAATACCGCAATTATCGGCTGTGATGCCCATACGCCGGACAGACTGGATAATCTGCAGATGCAGGAAACCTGTATCAAACTCGCACAGCGGTTCGGCTTGGAATTGCTTTCGTATCTGCCCGGACTTGGGCAATAGCAGGATGCAGTGCTGTTTTCGTTCAGAAATGAAATTTGTTTTCTAATTTTGAATTTTTTGTGTATTGGTAAATTTATGCACAATAAAAAGAGAGGAACAAACATTTATCATAAATTATTCTACATAATGCGGGTTAACTATATACAATAGTGCTGGTTAGGATATGATTGTTCATTGAAAAAATGACCAAAACAATGTAAAATTAAAATAACTGGACATATAACATTCATAATTTTGTCCCAAGGAGGAGTCTATATGCGTACAAAATTCTGGAAACGCCTAACGGGTGCACTGCTTGCATTTGCGATGGCGTTGCCAACAGTTTCCGGCGATATGCTGGAGAAAAATGAGGTGCCGGCATCTGCGGCGGGAACCAACTTTCATTTCGATTTTGGCGGCGGCGGCACAGCAAACGGATACACCGGCGTGAGTGCATCTACGGGCTACAATAAGTCAACAGGCTACGGCTTTGCCAACACAGGAAATGTCAAGAATGTGAGTGCAAGCGGCGGCGGTGCATTGAGTGACGCTGTGCAGTTCACCAATACCAGCTGGAGCAATACGTTCAACGTTGACCTGCCCAACGGTCTGTACCGTGTGAATGTCACACTCGGCAACACAAACCGAACTTCCGTTGTTATGGAAGGCATGATGCAGATCGTCAACATGACGGGCAATAATGCAACGGACAGCATCCTGATTCCGATCACGGACGGCCAGCTGAATATCATGGCAACCGACGGTAAGGCGGGGTATGCACATACCATGAGTGCACTGGACATTGAGTGGGTTTCCGGTGAAACCACGCTTCCGCCCACGATCTGGATGTGCGGTGACTCCACCGTCTGCAACTACTATCCCAAGGCTACAAGCGGACAGGCGGGCTGGGGACAGGTGCTTGACCAGTATGTGGATCCTTCCTGGCAGGTACGAAATATGGCTGCCAGCGGTCAGTATGCCAAGGGCTTTGTGGATGCAGGACAGTTTGCTCCGATTTTAAAGTATGGCAAGCAGGGTGATATCTACATTATTTCCATCGGTATCAACGATACCAATTATTCCAACGCTACTGAATATACCGAAGTTGTGACCTCCATGGTTCAGCAGGCGAAAGCCAAGGGAATGCAGGTAATTCTTGTGAAGCAGCAGGGACGTGCAAGTGACGTTAACAGAAATCCGCTGCTGACGGGCAGATGGTTCGGCGGACAGCTCGACGCCATCGGAGCAGCAGAAGGCGTACAGGTGATTGACCTGTTCACACTTTGGCAGAACCACACCACTTCCATCGGATATGACGCAACACTGGGACTTTACTGCAGCGGCGATGATCTGCATCCGAATCGTCAGGGTGCAATGAAGCTCGCAGAGCTTGCTTCCTCCCAGATCGACTGGTCCAATACCGGAAACATTGCAGGCGGTGCAACGATTGAGGAGGGAACACCCTTCCTGTTCCGCAACGGCAACAGCAGCCTGTATATGTCACTGGAAGCTGCACCCGCAGCGGGTACAAACGTTGCACAGACGAATATTACAGGTCTTGCAGATGGCTACAATCTCTGGAAGGTAGCAGCTGCGGAGGACGGCTATTATAAGATTATCAGCTGTGCGGATGACAGTATGTTCCTGGATGTGACAGAGGGCACGGATGCCAACGGTACAAACATTACCGTATGGGGCGACAGCGGCTCGGATGCCCAGCTCTTCAAGTTCATTCCGCAGGCGGACGGCAGCTATGTTGTAGCCACAAAGGCAAGCAAGGATGGACGCTGTCTGGATGTCATCAATGCGGAAACGACAAGCGGTGCGAATATCCGTCAGTGGGAACGCAATGGGCACGCTTGTCAGACATGGTTCCTCGAAAAGGTGAATGCAGCAACTGCCGAATTTACCCCCGGAGATGTCAACGAGGACGGCGTGATCAATGCCTTTGACGTGGCAATTCTCAAGAAGATGCTCAGTGATGAGGCTCTTAACCGCAGACAGAAGCGTACAGCGGACGCCAATGCGGATTTCGGACTGACAGCGGACGACTGCAAAATTGTCAGCGATTTTGTGCTTGACAGAGGGGATATCGAACCGTCTGCAACGGGCAATCGTGTGTACTATGCGGTCGATCAGGCGTATTACAGCGGCGTTGAGGAGGATTACAACCTCGGCTATGTTTCTGACGCTTATCTGAATCTGGACAATAAAAAGGGAAGCTTTGCGGAGTGGACTGTGAATGTGCCGGCGGACGGCAACTTCCTCTGTACCTTCCTGATCGCAAACGGCAGTGCAAACAACCGTACCATGAAGATCGAGGTAAACAATGCCGCAGATTACTGGATGCAGGACTTCCTGACAACGGGTGCATGGACAACGTGGCAGGAAAGAGGCATCGTACTTCCCCTGAAGGCGGGCAGAAACATCATTCGTACCACTTCCGCAACGGCGGAGGGCGGCCCGAATATCGACTACCTGCGTCTGGAATGGACGGATGAGCCGATTGCAGGTGTCTATAATCCTTCCACTGCACCGGATGGTCCGAGTGCATCCGGCAAGACCATTTACATTGCAGGTGACTCCACCGTACAGACCTACAATGCAAGCTACGCACCGCAGCAGGGTTGGGGTGCATATCTGGGCAATTATCTCAACGATGTGAGCGTTTCCAACCATTCCATCGCCGGCAGAAGTTCCAAGAGCTTCTATGATAACGGCAGACTCGATACGATCCTCAATGAGATCAAGCCTGGCGACTATCTGTTCGTACAGTTCGGTATCAATGACGCTGCTTATAACAAGGCAGAACGTTATGCACCGACTTGTGGTTCTGTTCCGGGAACTGACGGCAGCTTCGAATTCTACATGGCTAAGTACATTGAGGGTGCAAAGGCAAAGGGTGCAACACCGGTGCTCGTAACTACGGTTATCGGCCTGAAATCCTATGACAATAATACCAAGAAATTTGTGGGAAGCTATGGTAATTACTGCGATGCCATGAAGAAACTGGCAGCATATTACAAGGTGCCCTGCATTGACCTGAATACACTGATGGTGAACCACTATAATTCCGTTGGCTATGACAAGGCTTACAGCTATCATATGATTTCCACGGGTAACGGTTCCACTGACGCAACACATTTTACAGAGACGGGTGCAAATGCCGTTGCAGGTCTTGTGGCAAATGCCATCAAGGGTCTGGGCGTTGACATTTCTGCAAATGTAAAGTAACATAAAATAGAGAGATTAGAGGTTAACGGATTGCCGCCGCAGAATTTCTGCGGCGGCAGTTCGGTTTTTATTTTTTCAAAAACTTTCCCGTATGGACTTGATTTTTTGGTAAATTTGTGGTATGCTGAAAGTGAGGGGGTTTTGTATGGACGTTGATATCATTTGCAAAAACAGAAATTGCTGCAAAAGCAGCGGACGAATGAGATCAGAATACAAAACTGATTTAGGAGGACTGGTTATGAACAAAAAACGCCTGTGGGCAGCACTGACAGCCGGAACGCTGTTGTGGACGAGCCTTCCCGTTCTGGCGGCGGATGAAGTCAGAATGAGCGGGATCACTTGTCTGGGTGATGCTGATGCGAACGGAAGCGTCAGTGTAACGGATGTTGTGAAGCTCACGAAATTCCTGCAAAGCAAGGAAAAAAAGGTTTCCATCAATGCTGATCTCTCGGCAAGCGGTACGATCGACGCATTCGATCTGGCACTGCTCAAGAAAATGGTCACCGGCAAGTACAAGCCCGATGATTTTACAGGACTGATGATCAACGAGGTCTGTGCATCCAATCAGGAATGCTGGTCGGATGCCGACGGCAGAGAGCCTGACTGGGTAGAAATTTACAATGCCGGAAAAACTTCGGTGGACATCAGCGGCTACGGCCTGGCGGATGGTAAGAAGGATCTGTTCAAGTATGTTTTCCCGAAGGGTACGGTAATCCCTGCGGGCGGATATCTTATGGTCTGCTGCGATGACGGGCTGGAAAGTACGGATGCCAAGGAGCATCACGCACCGTTCAAGCTCAGTTCAACGGGAGAGACGCTGTATCTGACACACCCCGGACATGGTACGCTGGATGTTGTAAAAGTGCCTGCTGCGGTTACGGATGTGACCTACGGCAGATACAAGAACGGCGAGGACACATTTGAGACGCTCACACCCACACCGAATGCAAGCAACAGCACCGCACAGAAGGTCGATGTCGGAACGATTGTACCGCCCGAAAGCGTTGCGGCACCTGAATTCTCCAAGGAAAGCGGATTCTACGCAAGCGAATTCCAACTGACGATTTCCGGTGCATCCGGAAGCACGATCCTTTACACGCTGGATGGAACCGATCCGAGAACCTCGGATACTGCAAAGACCTATCAGAAAGCGATCCCTGTCAAGAACAACACCAATGATCCCAACGTGCTCAGTGCCATTACGGACATCACCGTGACCGGTGCATCAGCACCAAGCAATCCGGTTGACAAGGGCATGGTATTCCGTGCTGTCTGCAAGGATGCAAACGGCGAGTACAGCGATGTTGTCACAAAGAGCTACTTTATTGGCAAGACTGCGGCGTATTATCAGGATATGCGTGTGGTTTCCATTGTCACGGAGCCTGACAACCTGTTCAGCTCGGAAACGGGTATTTACATGGTCGGCGATGCCTATTACGAGTGGAGAAACAGCCCTGAATTTGATCCCTCCCTGCGTGAATGGGATACCAAGCTCCCCACAAACTACAACCAGTCGGGTGTTGAGTGGGAACGTCCTGCGGATATTCAGATTTTTGAAAACGGCGAACTTGCTTACGAAACCGGTGTTGGTATCCGCATTGCGGGCAATGCGACACGAAGTAGTGCACAGAAGAGTATTCGTCTGTATGCACGTGGTGAATACGGCGATTCCAACCTGAAGTACACATTCTTTGAAGGGCTGACCGATATTTTCGGAAATCCCATCACCGAATTTGACAAGGTTACGCTTCGAAACGGCGGTAATGACGTGGATGGCGTAAAGTTCCGTGACGATCTGGCACAGGCACTGGCGAAGAATCTGGATCTTTCTCTGCAGGCTTCGGATTGCTGCATCGTATTCATTGACGGTGAGTTCTGGGGTATGTATTCCATCAAGGAGCGTCTGGAAGATGATTATGTGGAATCCCACTACGGCATTGACAAGACGAATGTAACCACCATTAAGAACTCTGAAATCGAGGGATCGGAGGCAGTAGGTCAGGAGTACAAGGATTTCTACGAGTGGGCAATGTCTGCGGATATGAGTGATGACAAGAATTATCAGAAGGTATGCGATACCATTGATATGCAGAGCTTCATGGACTATATTGCATTCGAGACATACATCTGCAATGCAGACTGGTGCAGTTCCAACGGCATCAACAACTGGCAGATGTGGCGTGTGAACGAAGCGGTTGAGGGCAATGAGTACGGTGACGGCAAGTGGCGTTACATGGTATTTGATACCGAGTATTCAAGCAGCCTTTATAACGAGGCGAGAACCAATTACAACTATGATGCACTGTCCAATATGAGTACGGAACAGAAATGGAGCAACATTGGTGCATTGTTCTATAAGCTTCTGGAGAATGAAACATTCAAGACGGAGTTTGCGGCAAATTACAAGAAGATCGTTGAAAATGAGTTCGACTACCAGAAGGTGGTTGCACCGCTGATCGACGGTTATGTACAAACGATGCGAGAGGCAACGACTGCAAGCTGGAGAAGATTTGGCGGCTACAATGCCGACAGACAGATCAATGGCTATAACGGCAGCGTGGATTCTGTTCGCAGATTCTATCAGGAGCGTGCCAAGTATGCACTGGATTATCTGGATAAGGTAATCGAGAAAGGCGGTCCTGTTTCCGGCGGCAATAACAACGGTCAATTCCCGGGGTTCCCCGGAATCGGCGGTTGGTGGTAAATCACAGAATGCAATCCCCCTGCACTGTAATGGTGCAGGGGGATTCGTGAAAGGATCACTGTGATGAATACAGAACAGATCAGAAAAGTATTTCGGGATAAAAAAGATACGCCCTGTCCGATTACCGAACGATTACTGAAGGCGGGGTTTCAACAGGCAGGCGGCGGATACATAAAGTATGCCTATGCTTCGGAAATCGAGGTTGATTATCGAAAAGCAGAGCCTACGCAATGGTGGCATCTGATAAGGTCATACTGCGACCGCACGAAACCTCAAAAGGTGTTTGGCAGATCGATCGTCTGCGGGGAGCTGATTTTCTGGATGGCAGAAGTGCTGGAATGTGTCAGTACCGATGAACTGAATGCATTGGCGGATCGGATCATTGCAAGCGGCGTTACCAAAAAACGGAGAAATCAGAGCAAACCTCCGATGGTGTATGATCGAAAAAAATGGAATGCTGAAATACAGAAACTTTGCTTTGATAAAATTCAACAAGCAGTTGAAGGGGCAGAATGATACCAAACAAAAAGCCTGGGAAGAATGGATTTCTTCTCAGGCTTTGCTTGATTTATAGAATACCCATCGCACGCAGCACTGTCATGACAATCAGTGCGATGCAGGCGATCAGCATAACCGGTGCTGTCAGACAAACTGCAAGCTTCTGACCGACGGGAAGATCACCCTCCGCCTTCTCAAAATGGAACAGCTGCTGGTGGTGTACAAGCTCAATGATCAGCAGAATAACACCAAGCCCCATCAATCCCGTTACAAACAGGCTTGAGAATATGAACAAACAAAACGGTACAAGATTTTCTGCCAGGAATTCCGATTCCTGTTCGCTTGTCATTTCCATTAATGCCTGCGTATTGTTCATGTCAATATCCATGATGCCCATAATGATTGACTGGAATGCACCAATGGAATTCATCGCAGCGTGCATGATGATCGGTGCCCAGATGGTGCCGGTTTTTACAAACAGCACACATACACAGAAGCCCATGACTGCGGCATAAATCGTCTGGTCGTAATTGATGTGCCATAAGCCGAAGAGAATGCCGCAGAGAATCGCACCTGCAAGATCGCCGCCCTTCTGTGTACTGCGGAATATCGTGCCACGGAACATCATTTCTTCAAACAGCGGTGCATAAATCACCATTGCAACAATATTGGTGAGTACAGAAAGCCATGTGCTGTCAGCGGAAAAGTCCTGTGCCACCATTTCCATTCCTGTCAGAGTCTGGATGAGCATCCAGAAAATACGGCTGACAAATGCACCCCCGTAGGTGATGCCCAGACAAATCAGAATCCACCGGAACACTGTTTTCATCGGGACTTTCGGCTTGCAGAAGGTATCACGCAGCCGCAGTCCGGATTTTTTTCCGTGAATCCAATGGAAGATCAGCAGCAGGATCGGTACCGTAACCGGATACTGGAATGTGTAAGCAAGGAAATTGCCCAGATCTGCCAGAAAACTGTCATCCATGCTGCCGAATTGTTTGAGAACGGTTCTGATTAAAAATGCACCGCCGTATACGAATAAGTAGAAGAGAATCAGGATTACTCCGCTGGCATTCGCACCACTGCGAAGCTCCTTTTTAAGTTGTGACGTTTCCATATGTGCCTCCTTGATGATTGCATCTGTAGTTCGATGATGATATTATTATACCATAGCACAAACGAAATGTCAAGATTTTTAACATATATTGTAAATTAAATTTACAATACGAAGAGCGAAACCGCATTCTGTTCGCTTTGGATCAGCTGTTCCTTTTCCGTTCTTGAGAGCTGTTTGATGCGATATTCTCTTTGCATGGCCGAGATTTTGTCCGCATGGATTTCCGCATATACCAGCGTCACGGGACGTCGTATTGCCGTGTATTTCGCACCTTTTCCGGCATTGTGGGCGGCAATCCGCTTTGTCAGATCCTTTGTCCAGCCCGTATACAGCGTGTCATCCGCACAGCGGACCATGTAGGTGCAGCACGTGGTTTTCTCCTCGTTCTGCGTCATTGCGGGAACTCCGTTTCCACTGCATAGCCCAGTTCCAGACTTTTCTGACAGTCGAGGATTCTCTGGTTTGCACTGCCTCGAAAATGCAGCTGATAGCTTTTCTGAGCCTCAATGAACGGCCCGTCGATCAGATGATCCGTTACTTCCAGCAATGCACCGATTCCGTTTTCATTGCGTCGTGCGTACAATTCCTCAAAGGTGAAACCTGTGTAGGTAATGATATTCAGACCGAGTTCATGGATCTGTCTGCCAAGTTCTGCAAGCGGCTGTGCCTGACAGAACGGCTCGCCGCCGGAAAATGTCACGCCATCGAGCAGGGGATTGTTCCGGATACGTTCCAGAAGCTCTGCGGTATCCGTCGCTGTGCCGCCCTCAAAGGGGTGCGTTTGTGGATTATGGCAGCCCTTGCAGTGATGCGGGCAGCCCTGCACGAAGATGGTGAACCGCAGACCGGGGCCATCTACGATGGAGTCATTGGCTGTGCCGGAAAGCTGTAATTGCATGGTGTATCACTCCTTATGAAAAATGTGCCGCAGATGCGGCAGATTCAGATTGTGGAAGAACGTATTTATGAGCTTTTCCCCATCTTTGACGGGGAAAAGCTCAAGAAAAATTATACGTTATGCTTTACTCTGTCATTCACTTCGCTGCGTTTTGCATTGTTGAATCTGTCCAGAGTGCCTACCAGATAACCGGTGATGCGGCGGATTCTCTCAAATCCCACCTGATTGTGGTCGGATTCGGGACGTCCGCACATCGGGCACTTGTCGCCGATGATGCCTGTGTAGCCGCAAACGGGATCACGATCAACAGGATGGTTGATCGAACCGTAGCCGATGCCGGATTCCTTCATGCAGCGGATGACTTTCTCAAATGCGGAAAGATTCTGCAGCGGATCGCCGTCAAGCTCCACATAGCTGATGTGTCCTGCGTTAGTCAGCTCGTGGTACGGTGCTTCGATCTTGATCTTGTCAAACGCACTGATGGTGTAATATACCGGAACATGGAAGGAGTTGGTGTAATATGCACGGTCGGTAACACCGTCGATGATGCCGAACTTCTTCTTGTCCATGCCGACAAAACGTCCGGAAAGTCCCTCAGCGGGGGTTGCCAGCAGGGAGAAGTTCAGACCTGTTGCCTGTGCTTCCGCATCCAGACGTTCACGCATTCTGCGGATGATTCGCAGGCCCATTTCTCTTGCACGGTCACTCTCGCCGTGATGTTCACCGATGAGAGCCTTAAGCGTTTCCGCAAGACCAATGAAGCCCACGGATAATGTACCATGCTTGAGCACCTCGCTCAGATCCTCGTCGGGACTCAGACTCTCGGAATCCATCCAGATACCCTGTCCCATCAGGAACGGGAAGTTGCGTACCTTCTTCTGGCACTGAATGTGGAAACGATGCATCAGCTGATCAATGGCAAGTTCCATCATATTGTCCAGACTTTCGAAGAATGCATCCACATCTCCGTCAGCTTTAATTGCCAGTCTGGGGAGATTGATGGAAGTAAAGCTCAGGTTGCCTCTGCCGGTGACGATCTCACGGCTCGGATCGTGTACATTGCCGATGACTCTGGTACGGCAGCCCATGTAAGCGATCTCCGTTTCGTAGTCGCCTTCCTTGTAGTACTTGAGGTTGTAGGGAGCGTCAATAAAGGAGAAGTTCGGGAACAGCCGCTTTGCCGATACACGGCAAGCAAGCTTAAACAGCTTGTAGTTTGGATCCTCCGGATTGTAGTTGATGCCTTCCTTGATTTTGAAGATGTGAATCGGGAAGATCGGTGTTTCGCCGTTTCCGAGGCCTGCCTCGTTTGCCAGCAGGATATTTTCGATGACCATCTGACCTTCCGGAGAAGTATCCGTGCCGTAGTTGATGGAGGAGAACGGTGTCTGTGCACCTGCACGGCTGTTCATGGTGTTCAGGTTGTGTACCAGTGCTTCCATCGCCTGATAGGTTGCACGGTTGGTTTCGCTGTAGGCGTGTTTTGCGGCGAACGCCAGAACCTGTGCTGCCTGTTCTTCGGACACGTTCTGTGCAAGGTATGCAGCAGCCTTTTCGGTGAAACCGTTATCGTTGGCAAGAACGGGGATCAGACCTTCGTTATCCATTGCCTGCATCAAGTCCTCGGACAGCGTTTCTGCATTTTCGCAGCCGCAGAGGAGATCCAGTGCACGTGCAACATTCTGCTTGAATCTTGAAACATAGGTTTTTCTGACACCGTCAGCCATTGCATAATCGAAATTGGGAACGCTCTGACCGCCGTGCTGATCATTCTGGTTGGACTGAATGGCGATGCAGGCGAGAGCGGAGTAGCTGGAAATATCATTCGGTTCACGCAGGAAGCCGTGACCGGTGGAGAAGCCGCCCTTAAAGAGCTTGATCAGGTCGATCTGACAGCAGGTAGTAGTCAGCGTCAGGAAGTCAAGATCATGGATGTGGATGTCGCCGTTGGCGTGTGCCTTGGCGTGCTCCGGACGAAGAACATACATCTCATAAAATTCCTTTGCGGAAACGCTGCCGTACTTGAGCATGGTTCCCATTGCGGTATCGCCGTCAATATTTGCATTTTCTCTCTTAATATCACTGTCTTTAGCGGAATGGAATGTCAGTTCATTGAGAACGCTCATCAGGTTGGTTTTCATCTCTCTTGCCCGTGTGCGTTCGTAACGATACAGAATGTATGCCTTGGCAGTCTGGGCGTGTCCTCTCTCTATCAATACCTTTTCTACCAGATCCTGTACCTGTTCTACTGTGGGAGTGTCACTGTAGGCTGCGTCGCAGAGCCTGCATACCTCCTCGGCAACTGCCATGGATTCATCGTAATTTGTGCCGCCAACTGCTTTGGCAGCCTTGAAAATTGCATTTGCAATCTTTTCTACATTGAACGGCACGCGTCTGCCGTCACGCTTCATAATGTACATCAGCATATATCAAAACCCATCCTTTCAAAACACAATATCTTGTACTCCTTTTTTATCGTTCTATTATAGTATAACCGATAAAATTCGGCTTGTCAAGTAAATTCTGATAGCGTTTCCTACAATAAAATTTGTGCGTTTTTGTGAAAAATAGACTAAAACCGACATATTTTGACATTTTTCAAAAACAGATTGCTTTTTTATGTTATTCAAAACATATGTTCAGAAACACAATATATAGTGTGTTGAAACTTGTGAAAAAACAGTGGTTTGAGAGGTGTTTCCGCAGTGTTTCGTTACAATCCGATGTGGAAAATGGCAGCATCGGAAAATGTTTCAATTATATGTAGACGAAAAAGACGGTATGTGAATAGAGGATGATGGAAAGAAAATTCCTGCTGTCGGCGGGGAAGGGGGGAGGCGGTTTTTGTGGGCAAAATCTTGACAGGCGATGAGAAAAGTTGTATAATAAAAAAGAAGTTTTTAGATCAAAAGGGGGAGTTCCCATGTCAATGGAATTCATCAGAAAGATGCCTTTACCGGAAGAAATCAGAGAGCAGTTTCCGCTTTCGGAAAAATGCGTTGCCATCAAGGAGCATCGTGATGCGGAGATCCGCAGAGTATTCACGGGACAGTCGGACAGGCTGATTCTCGTCATTGGTCCTTGTTCTGCAGACCGTGAGGATTCGGTCATGGAATATATGTATCGTCTGGCGAAAGTCAACGAGCAGGTAAAACACAAGATTCTCATTATTCCGAGAATTTACACAAACAAGCCCCGCACGAACGGTACGGGCTACAAGGGCATGGTACATCAGCCCGATCCGACCAAGGCGGAGGATATGCTGGAGGGATTGATTTCTATTCGTAAGCTTCACACGAGAGTGGTAGAAGAAACGGGTTTCACCTGTGCGGATGAGATGCTGTATCCCGAGAATTACCGTTATCTGTCCGATCTGCTGTCCTATGTTGCCGTTGGTGCAAGAAGCGTGGAGAATCAGCAGCATCGTCTGACTGCAAGCGGAATGGATATTCCCGTGGGTATGAAAAATCCCACCAGCGGCGATTTGTCCGTGATGTTCAATTCCATTTTTGCGGCAGAGAGCAGCCATACGTTCCTGTACAGAGGCTGGGAGGTGCACACAACGGGCAATCCGCTGACTCATGCGATCCTGCGTGGTTATGTGAACAAGCACGGCGAATCCCTGCCGAACTACCACTATGAAGATCTTCTGCTGACCTATCATCATTACAAGGAAAAGGGCTTGCAGAACATGGCAGTGATCGTGGACACGAACCATGCCAATTCCAACAAGTGCTATCTGGAGCAGCCGAGAATCGTTAATGAGATCCTGCACAGCTGCCGCACAAGCCCTGAAATCCACAGCATGGTTAAGGGCTTCATGATCGAGAGCTATCTGGAGGACGGTGCACAGAAGGTTGAAGAGGGCATCTACGGCAAGTCCATCACCGATCCGTGCCTTGGCTGGGACAAGACCGAGAAGCTGATTTATCAGATTGCGGATCAGCTGTAAATGATACAAAAAAGCCACTTTTGATATGAAATTCAAAAGTGGCTTTGCGGTAATTGTGTGATTGACTCTTTATAGTAAATTTGGTATAATCAACTTAGTGGAAAATATGAATTTGACGAGGTGACAGATTATGCAAGAAATCATTGCGGCGAGTATCCTTTTTCTAATATCTCTTGTTATATTATGGTTGAGTATTCGTTCTTTTATGGGAAAAGGATTCCTTTTTAATAATGCCTATATTTGGGCATCCAAGCAGGAACGTGAGTCAATGGATAAAAAACCGTATTATCGTCAGTCTGCCGTCATTTTTTTATTGATTGGTCTTATCTTTTTGCTGAATGGCATTGCGGTTCTCCTTCATATTGCATGGATTTTTTACATTGTGATAGCAATTATCATAATCGCTCTGGTTTATACTGTTATTTCAAGCATAGCAATCGAGCGAAAGAATCAGCAAAAGTAATGGGTAAATTCCAACTTATTTACAAGACAATAAAATCCAGAGAAGAAATAAAATCTTCTCTGGATTTACTTGGTAAGAAAACCCCCAGCTATGCTGGGGGATAAAATGCTTATAGCTATGGTGGAAAAAGAGAACCTCCAATGTTATAATGAAGTTAAGGTCTGCCAACCTAACTTAGAATAACAGAGGAGGTATCGTCATGACAAGAGA
>JAZNUR010000089.1:0-9630 GCA_045592405.1 Oscillospiraceae bacterium | reverse complement strand
AGAAACCCGCGGGGACCAACTAAACAGAAAACAAGAAGCTTCCCCATTGAGGGTGAGCTTGAAACTGTAAAAAAAGTCCATAAATATGTCCTTCCAGCCCGCCTTGGGCGGGCTGAAAGTACGCTTAAAACACTTTTCTGCAAGCTGAATCCCCCTGCATCGCAGGGGGATTTTTGCTATTACTGTTCATTTTTATCCACATAGAATACCGCAATCGTTCCGGGACCGCTGTGTGCCCCGACGATCGGATCAATCAGATTGATCATAGTCTTCTTGACGCCGTATTTGCGGCGGAGAATATCCCGTACAAACAATGCATCCTCCTCGGAATCGCCATGGCTGATGGCAGTCAGCGTATCGGGCACCATGTTCTCGCCAACATAATCCGCCAGCTGCTTGAGTGCGGTGCGTCTGCCGCGAACCTTGCTGAACGACTCAAGTCCGCCCTCCTCATTCACTCGCAGAATGGGCTTGATTTGCAGCATCGTGCCCAGAATTGCCGTGCTGCTGCTGATTCTTCCGCCACGCTTGAGATGCATCAGATCCGCAACCGTGAACCAGTGACGGATACGGGGAACCATCTTTTCACCGTAAGCAAAGGTTTCCTCCAAAGTACAGCCGCTTTCACGCTTATCCACAAGCAGCGTCACAAACAAGCCCTGTCCCAGAGATGCACATTTGCTGTTCAGACAGAGAATCTTTCTCTTCGGAAATGCTTCCATCAGCTCCTCTGCCGCCAGTCTTGCCACATTGTAAGTCGCACTTAATTTTGCGGAAAAACCAATGTACAGAATGTCCTTGCCGTCCTGCAGATGGGGCACCATGTATTTCTTGAAATCCTCAATGGACGGTGCCGAGGTCTTTACCGGTGTCTGCTCACGCAGAGAATCATAGAACACCTTTGTGTCAAAGGATTCCGCAGGAAAGTGCACGGGGGCAGCGGATGCAATGCTGACATACAGCGGAACAACCGTCACACGATGCTCCTCACAGTAACTCTCCGGCAGGTCGCACGGGCCATCTGTGATAATTACAAATTCACTCATAATTCTCGCTCCTTTATCCAAATATGTTTCCGGCAAAATCTGCCGCTCGTTATCGTCAAAAACAAATCTGGTATCTAATACTATATTACATCATACACCGTATTTTGTCAAGCGGTTTTCCAAAATAATTTATTAAAATTTTTCCCAAATCTTATAGACAAAGGAACGAAAAGATGCTATAATAGAGTTAACGTTGAGAAATTTGCATACAGGAGGTGTGCTATGCGTTACGACAAGGATAATTTCAGCAGCTATTATCATGAGGTTTCCTCAATGCTGCGGCGTTTTCAGCTTCCGAAATGGGAGGAATTCCCAGATCTGGAGCTGTACATGGATCAGATGATCGTGCTGATCAACCGTTATCTTGCAATTGGTGACGGCGGTGAGGAGAAAGTTGTCACGGCATCCATGATCAACAACTACGTCAAAATGCGGATCATGCCGCCCCCCGTGAAAAAGAAATACGGCAAAGCACATCTTGCATATCTGGTGGTGATCTGTTCTCTGAAGGATGCACTGGGAATTTCCGCAATTCAGAAAATGTTTCCGCCCGATTTAGAGGGCGAAATGCTGCGGATTCGGTACAATTCCTTCGTTGTCAATCAGCTCAAGGCGTACCAGTTTGTTGCGGATAATACCGACAGCGTGGCAATTCCGCTTTTACAGGAGCAGGAACGCATTTCCGACAGAATCTACGATCTGGTCATGCAGGTCGGCGTCTGTGCAAGCATTACCAAGACGCTTGCGGAACGGTTCATTTCCCAGCAGGAGAATGACGCACCCGATGCGAACAAGCAAAAGGCAGAGTAAGCAAAAGCTCACCCTCACGGGTGAGCTTTTTGTTTTTTCATATAATTCGCCATCGGCGACCCGCCACTATACTGGGAGCTTGTCGATCAGTTTTACAATGTACTTGAGAATGCTCAGGGAATCCTTTGCAGAAGGCTTCTTGTCAAGGTCAACGTCAGCATTGAGCTGTCCCTGTGCGGTCAGTTTTCCGGTACCCAGCAGGTTCCTGTTCAAAACGATGATGTCCAGAATGTCAACCTTGCCGTTGCAGTCTACGTCACCGTAGTCAGCTTCCAGCTCAGGCTCCGTCGTAGGAGGCTCCGTTGTCGGAGGTTCGGTCGTGGGAGGCTCTGTGGGAGTTTCTTCCTGTGCGTAGTACACTTCCACGGATTCCAGCGTGATCTCGTCAAGCTCATCGCCGTCCTTGCCGCCGTACCAGTAGCCAAGCTGAATGTTGCCGTATTCCTCGTTGACATCCACGCCATCGGGAACGATCCAGCAGATCTCAACCTTACCGGATTCCACATTGTTCAGCACATAATTCCACTCATCGCCGCCTTCGCTGTCAGCCCACATTGCCCAGTCCTCGCCAACAGACGTACCTACGCCGTAAACGAGCTTGTCAAGGTCGGAATCCACATCCAGCGTGAATACTACCGCACCCACCTTGCTGTTTGCGTCAAGGCCCAGATCCGCATAAGCTACGCCTGCCATTTCGCCTGCTTCAATCGCAGTATCAACATCGGCACTTGCAGAATCCGTATAATCAAAGGTCTTCTTCTCTGTGTAGGTCAGAATGGCTTCTTCCATGGTAACTTCTTCAAGTGCGGTGTATTCCTCCGCATCCTCCTCGCCGTACCAGAACTGGAAGGAGATCTGTCCGTTGTTCGCATAGGGCTGTACCTCTTTCGGAACATCCCATACTACGCTGAAATATTCACCCAGCGGATTCTTTGTGGAAGCCTCCAGGTCATAGCCCTGTCCAACTTCGATCTCAAATTCCGCACCGGCGTCAATTGCTTCTTCCAGCTTTTCTTCGCCCATGTCGTTGTACCAGTATCCGGCAGTTTCCTTGCCTTCCATCTCAGCAAGGCGTTTTGCGGATTCCACATCGGCAGGGGATTCGTTGAGAACGTTCATACCGCCGCCGTACATAAATCTCTTGACCGGAACATCACTTGTGATGGTCGCTGTCAGGGATTCGATGGTGATGCAATCCCTGCTGTCATCTCCCACCTCTTCCATCGTTGTCGGGCCGATATTGGCGGACAGACCAAAATCACCGTAATTGAACTTATGGCTGTTGATGGGATCACCCTCCTCGGGAGTGACACCCTCAGCCGCATAGGTATCCTCGTCATAGCCCGCTGTCAGCAGATAGCCCAGTTCTCCCAGCTGTCTTGCCTGCGTTGCAGTCATGGTACCCGTACCATCGCCGTTATCCTTGAAATCCCATGTGCCGCTTTTCTTGTTCTTGCTTGTGGAACCGTCCGTGATGGCACTGCTGCTGCCCGGAGTGGAAGGATTGGAGGGGGGATCCTCCTTATCACCGCTGCTGCCGCCCTTGCCGGAAACTGCGGAGATAATCTCTACCTTGCCGCCCGTGCCGCTGTAGTAGTTGCGGAATTCGTATTCGCCCGGATACTGCGAGGATGCGGGATCATACTTCAGATCCAGAGAGGAAGTGTCGATCGTAACGGTGAATTCCTCACCTTCAACAACTGCCACATCCGTGCCGGGTGCCTCAGCAACCCACTTGCCCTTGGAGCCGTCCCATTCCTTCCAGTAAGGATCCTTGGTGATACCGATACCGAAACCATAGCTGAAGTTGCCGGTGTAGTCCGCAACCAGCGTGAATGTGATGGCATCGAGGTTGCTGCCGATCTCTACGGTAGTACCTCTGTACACGCCCTTTACCTTCAGCGTTTCACCGATGGAAACTGCATCAACGGGCATGGACTCCGTCATGATGGATACGGAAGTCGCAGCAACGGATACGCACATCAGTGCTGCAACCGCAATTGCCTTCATGCGATTTGTCATAGTCTTAGAAAACATGGTTCAATCATCCTTTCAAAAGTACAGCTTATTTAACGGAATCCGCCCCTTGCAGAACCGTTATTCCTTCCTTTATAAGTAAAATTATAGCACAGTTCATCCCCTGTTTTGTGAACTGAATGTTAAGAAAACGCCTTTTGCAGTTTTCGACAATAGAAATTTCTTCATATTTTTTATGCGTGTTGCACAAAATCAATAATGTTTCGGAATGTTTTTTACGGTTTATACCGAATTCGGCTGCCGTATCAGAAACGACAAATCCCCGCCAAAGGCGGGGAAACGCTTGTAAATAAGTTCAGCCAGCCCGCCTACGACGGACTGGCTGAACGCAATTAGTGCACGCTGGATGTGATATGCTCGGTTTCGTTGTCAAGACGGAACAGCAGCGTAGAACACCAGACAGCGGAAACGGCAACAAGAATGTATACCGCTCTGCTGATCAGGGAATCTGCTCCGCCGAACAGCCATGCAACCAGATCAAACTGGAAAATACCGACCAGTCCCCAGTTGATACCGCCGATGATCAGCAGCGTCAGTGCAATTTTATCCCACATTCGGAACACCTCGTTTCTTTTTGACACCGCCAAAGCGGAATCGTTTGTATACCCGAAAACTTTCGTTTTCGCATAGTACGGATAAACAGAACCTTTTGCGGTTCCTGTGTTTAGTATGCGTCCGGATTCTCGAATTATGCCGGAAATTTTTGAGAAAATATAATTGGAAAATCAAAGTGATTTAACATAGATTTAACATAAAAACTACCTGATTTTAACATTGCTTGATTATAATAAATTGTGTATAAAATCACGTTTCGCTAACAAATGTGAAAATCTGACAACCCGAAAGGATGTATCTTATGGATATCACCCAGATCGTGCTGGCACTTGTGATCGTTGCCGGCGGACTCGCATTTTTCCTCTATGGTATGCACGTCATGTCGTCAGGACTCGAAAAAATGGCAGGCGGAAAGCTCGAACAGGCTCTCAAAAAACTGACCTCCAACCGATTCAAGAGCCTTGCTCTCGGTGCGGGTATTACCATTGCCCTGCAGTCCTCCTCCGCATTGACCGTTATGCTCGTCGGACTTGTAAACTGCGGAGTCATGGAGATCGGACAGACCATCGGCGTCATTATGGGTTCCAATATCGGTACAACCTTCACAGCATGGCTGCTCAGCCTGATGGATGTTGGCACGGATAATCTGATTGTTGCGATGCTCAACCCGAAATATTTCTCGCTCGCCCTTGCACTGGTGGGTGCATTCATGATCCTGTCGGGCAAGAGTGTCCGCAAAAAAGACATCGGCAACATCATGGTGGGCTTTGCCGTTCTGATGTACGGTATGAAAATGATGGGCGATGCGGTTTCTCCTCTGGCAGATATGCCGGAATTCCAGAATCTCCTCGTTGCGTTCAATAACCCCCTGTTCGGCGTATTCATCGGTGCACTTGTTACGGGTATCATCCAGAGCTCCGCTGCATCCGTCGGCATTCTGCAGACGCTTGCCAGCCAGACAGGACAGATCTCCTACAGCATGGCAATTCCGATCATCATGGGACAGAACATCGGTACCTGCGTCACTGCACTGATCTCCAGTATCGGCGTCAACCGCAATGCCAAGAAGGTTGCCATTGTGCACATTTCCTTCAACCTCATTGGTACAATCATCTGCCTTTCCCTCTATCTGCTGGCAGATTCCATTTTCCAATTTACATTCTCCGATATGCCGGTGGATTCCGCAGGCATCGCACTGGTACATACCGTGTTCAATGTAACTACAACCGTGATTCTAATTCCGTTCATGAAGGTTCTGGAGAAGATTGCAAATCTGTTCCTGCCCAACAAGGAAGAAGAAGTACAGAAGAGTTCCGATGGACTGATCGACAAGCGACTGCTGGCAACCCCGTCCGTTGCGGTATCTGAGTGCGAGGCTGCTTCCGTAAAGATGGCACTGCTTGCTAAGGATACACTGATGATGTCACTGGATCTGCTGACAAATTACGATGAAAAGAACAAGGAACAGATCCTCAAAAACGAAGATATTCTGGACAATTACGAGGATCACATCGGTACAACGCTCGTGCAGGTGGCTTCAAAGGCACTTTCCCAGCACGACAGCCAGACCTGTTCGAGAGTACTGCGTGTCATCAATGACTTTGAGCGACTTGGTGACCATGCGGTAAATCTGGTGGATGTCGCTGAAGAGATCCACGAAAAACAGATTCGTTTCACGCCTGAGGCACAGAAGGAGATCTCCGTGCTGACCAACGCCATCCGTGAGATTCTGGACAACACATTCAAGATCTACGAAAATCCCGATGAAACAGCCGCTGCCAATATTGAACCGCTTGAGCAGGTAATTGATAACCTGACAATGGACATCAAGGCTAACCATGTACAGCGTCTGCAAAAGGGCTTGTGCACGATCGAAACAGGCTTTGTGCTGACGGATCTGCTCAACAACTATGAGCGTGTTTCCGACCACTGCTCCAACATTGCGGTGCTGATGATCGAAACCTCCCACAATGCATTCGATACGCACAAATACCTCAATCAGGTGAAGTTCGGCAACAAGAATTTCATCGACAATTTCGAGAAATTCTCCGAAAAGTACAGCATTTCGTAAGAAACAAAACACTCCCTCCGCCGTTGGCGGAGGGAGTGTTTCTGCATGGTGCAAGAAAAGGGCGATGCATATGCATCGCCCTTCCTGTTTTCTATTCAAATCAGATGGAAACCGAATAGTTCGGAGCTTCCTTTGTGATGTAGATATCATGCGGATGGCTTTCCTTCAGACCTGCACCGGTAATACGTACAAACTGTGCCTTCTCCCACAGCTCCGGAATCGTCTCGCAGCCACAGTAGCCCATACCGGAACGGATACCGCCGATGAGCTGGAAAATCGTGTCTGCCACAACACCCTTGTACGGTACACGGCCCTCAACACCCTCGGGAACCAGCTTCTTTGCATTCTCCTGGAAGTATCTGTCCTTTGAGCCGCAAGCCATTGCCCCCAGACTGCCCATGCCACGGTATACCTTGAACTGTCTGCCCTGATAGATCTCGGTTTCGCCGGGAGCTTCCTCGCAGCCTGCCAGCAGACTGCCCAGCATTACCACGTTTGCACCCGCTGCCAGTGCCTTGACAATGTCACCGGAATACTTGATGCCGCCGTCAGCAATGACGGGAATGTTGTGCTTCTTTGCAACACACGCAACGTCATAAACCGCTGTGATCTGCGGTACGCCGATACCTGCTACAACTCTTGTTGTGCAGATAGAGCCAGGGCCGATACCAACCTTCAGGCAGTCAGCACCTGCTGCAATCAGATCCTCCGCAGCCTCTGCTGTTGCAATGTTGCCTGCAATAACAGGAATGTGGGGGAATGCAGCCTTGATCTTCTTCAGTGCGTTGATAATGTTTGCACTGTGACCATGTGCAGAATCCAGAACCAGCACGTCAACCTGTGCCTTGATGAGAGCCTCTGCACGCTCCATCATGTTTGCGGTCATGCCAATGCCGGCACCGCACAGCAGTCTGCCCCTTGCATCCCTTGCGGAATTGGGGAACTTTACTGCCTTTTCAATATCCTTGATCGTGATCAGACCCTTGAGATAGCCCTTGTCATCGACCAGCGGCAGCTTTTCGATCTTGTGCTGACGCAGAATCTCCTGTGCCTGCTCCATCGTTGTGCCAACAGGTGCGGTGATCAGGTTTTCCTTTGTCATAACTTCGCCGATTTTTGCGGAAAAATCAGTCATGAAACGCATATCACGGTTTGTAATGATACCTACCAGCTTGCCTGCACCGTCTACGATCGGCACGCCGGAAATCTTGAACTTGCCCATCAGCTCATCAGCGTCGGAAACCAGCTTGTCCTCCGTCAGAGAGAAGGGATTTACGATAACGCCGTTTTCGCTGCGTTTTACCTTGTCCACTTCCTCTGCCTGCTGCTCAACGGACATATTCTTATGGATGATACCGATGCCTCCCTCACGAGCAATGGCAATCGCCATACGGGAATCCGTAACCGTATCCATCGCTGCGGTCATAATCGGTGTGTTCAGGTGAATATCCCCCGCCAGTCTTGTGCCGAGATTCACCATATTCGGCGTAATATCGGATTTTGCCGGAATCAGCAGGACATCATCAAATGTCAGACCCTCTTTTACAAATTTGTTTTGCATTCCAATCCATCCTTTCCATAAATATGCGTATCAATTTCCGTTTTGATATTATTACTATGATACCTTTTTTCTGCCAAAAAGTCAAGGGTTTCCCATGAAAGCCGACACACAAAAAATTACAAATAAACCGAAGATGCATTTATGCATTTTTCACAATTTTTGAAACCATCCATTTTTCGGCTGTTCCAAAAACGCAAAAAGCACCGAAAAACTGTCATTTTTCGCCATTTCTGGAAATTCAAAAAAAATAGAAAAAACACTTGACAAGCCCTTGCGTTTGTGGTATAATAGTTAATGTCGTCAGGACAGACGATACATAACGTGAGATGCTGGTGTAGCTCAGTTGGTAGAGCAGCTGATTTGTAATCAGCAGGTCGGGGGTTCGAGTCCGTCCACCAGCTCCAGTTATGTGGGAGAGTTCCCGAGTGGCCAAAGGGGGCAGACTGTAAATCTGTTGCTTTTCAGCTTCGATGGTTCGAATCCGTCCTCTCCCACCAAAAGACCTTGTCGCAAGACAAGGTCTTTTTTTTGAATAAAATCCCCCCGAAAAAATTTCCCGAACCACTGGAAAAGTGCTCGAATATATGTTATAATATATGTATTAATGCAGTAAGGGGGAACACAGATGCAATTTTTCAAAAAATACGTTTCCGAGCTCAAGCAGCTTAACTGGCAGAATTTTATGTTTCTGCTGATTGCCGGCTGCGTGAATGCGTTTGGCGTCAATATTTTTCTGGCACCCGTAAAGCTCTACGACAGCGGCATTTCGGGCACTTCCATTCTGCTTTCCCAGATTACGCCGGACTATATGACGCTTTCCGTTTTTCTGTTGCTCCTGAACATTCCGCTCTTTCTGTTCGGTTTAAAAAAACAAGGCGTGGTCTTTACGGTGTATTCCATTTTTGCGGTTGCCGTCTACTCACTTGCCTCATGGCTGATCACGGATATTCTTCCCATTGACGTGAGCATGGCGTCACCGCTTGCAGGAGAGGACCTGCTGCTGTGTGCTCTGTTCGGCGGCGTGATCTCCGGTGTCGGCAGCGGTATGACGATACGGTACGGCGGTGCAATCGACGGCGTCGAGGTCATGGCTGTCATATTCGCAAAAAAACTGAATATCACGGTCGGCACCTTTGTTATGATCTATAATGTGCTGCTGTACATCGTGTGCGGCATCCTGATTCAGAGCTGGATCCTGCCGCTTTACTCCATCGTTACCTATGCCGCAGGCTTAAAAACCGTGGATTTCGTTGTAGAAGGTTTCGACCGCTGCAAGGAAGTTATGATCGTGACCGAAGAACCCGACAAAATCAGCAAAGCCCTGATGAAGGCGTTCGACTGCGGAACAACCAAAATTGCCGCATTGGGCGGCTACTCCAATTCGGAAAAAACAATCATCTATTTTGTAATCAACCGATTCCAGATTTCTCGTATGCGAAGCATCATTCACAGCATTGATCCCAAGGCATTTGTTACGATCAGTGAGGTGGCAGACGTGTTCAAAGCCAATGACTGATGTCAGTTTCTGAAAGTTTCCCCCGCCTATGGCG
>JAZNUR010000088.1:0-37725 GCA_045592405.1 Oscillospiraceae bacterium | reverse complement strand
CCCCGATTTCTACTACTATTTTACTACTAACGGCGTCCGCAATTTGCTTTAGTCTGCTCCGTTTTGTCATTTTCGCCCTATTCTGTCAAATTGGTAGTAAGAAAAAATTATGCCGATAAGCCCTGCAAAACAGGGCAAAATCGGGTAAATCAGAGAGGAAAAACGTATGATTAGAGTTATGTTCGTCTGCCACGGCAATATCTGTCGTTCGCCGATGGCGGAATTCATTATGAAAGACCTGGTACGAAAGGAACATCTGGAATCACAAATACAGATTTCCTCCAGTGCAACGAGCACCGAAGAAATTGGCAATCCCGTCTATCCGCCTGCAAGGGCTGAACTGCAGAAACACGGGCTTTCCAGCGACGGGAAATACGCTGTGCAGGTAAAAAAGAGCGACTACGAACACTATGACATTTTTGCAGTCATGGACAGCAATAATGTCAGAAATATCGGACGGATCTTCAAAAGCGACCCGCTCGGAAAAGTACACAAGCTGCTGGAATTTGCAGGAAGAAACGATGATGTTTCCGATCCGTGGTATACGGATCGGTTTGATGTGGCATATCGTGATATTCATGAGGGATGCACTGCACTGCTTGCATATCTCAAACAAAATCTATTGTAACCTACACAAGGAAAGGAAATTTTATGAAACGCATGGATTCATTCAGTGCACTTGAAATCATTAACAGGGTGATCGACGAAAATGTACAGGAGGGTGACCTTTGTATTGATGCCACGGCAGGTCGGGGCAATGATACACTGCACCTGTGCAGGCTTGTGGGAGAAAGCGGTCATGTGACGGCTTTCGACATTCAGCAGGATGCCGTGGACAGTACAAAATCCCTGTTGGAACAGCACGGCATGGAAGATCGTGCAGACGTACTGCTGAAAAGTCACAGCGAAATGGACGAGCTGTTTGAGGAAGAAAGCGTATCGCTGATTACGTTCAATTTTGGCTGGCTGCCCAAAGGCGATCATACCATTAACACCCAAAAGGAAACCAGTATTGCCGCTATCGAAAAGGGGCTGAAACTGCTCAAGCCGGGGGGCATCATGACGCTGATCATTTACTACGGCAGAGATACGGGATTCGAGGAGCGTGACGCTCTGCTGGAATATCTCCCGACACTTGACAGCAGGAAATACACGGTCATTGAAATGCCGTTTGTTAACCGCCCCAACTGTCCGCCGATTCCGATTATAATTATTAAGGATGTATAAAACAAAGAGCGATACACCTCTTGAAGGCGTATCGCTCTTTTTTATGCAAATGTAATTTCCCGAAGATCCAGAATTCCTGTTCCCCTGAACACCAGATACAGCGGATGTACGCCATCCGCAATGGAAACCGCAGCTGCCACTGATTTCCATGCTTCCGAAGGAACGATCGTGATCTCTCCGACCTTTTCACCATCCATTTCAGTGAAAACTTCCAGCACGCCGTTTGCTTCACCACGGTATCTGACGCTGATCGTATCAACATTTTCAAATGCAAAATACTTGTAGCCCAGCAATGTACCGTCGCAGATCTCCGCAATGAAACGGTCGTTTTCATCATGATTTACATTCGGGAAGCTGTCCGTATAGATGCTGTTTGAACCATGCGGCATATGACCGTTGGTGATGTTGCAGGCAATAACTGCGGGATAACTTCCACGTGCCTGCAGAGGTTTGCCGTTGAGTCCGCATGAGGTGATTTCCACCTGAGAAATACTGCCGTCATCAGCGATGCTGATCCTTTCCGCACACGCCTGACGGCTGTAGTCGGATTTGTGCGTCAGACGGTGGTAGAATACGTACCACTGCCCGTTAATGCATTCAATGCTGCCGTGAGTCGTTCCCGTCATGTTCAGACGATCGGCAGATGCTCTGCCATTCATTCCCACATCACCGTTGGAAACAATGGTGCCGCCGAATGTAAAATCTCTTTCGGGGTATTTGCTCGTCGCATAACAAAGCTCATGATTCTGCTGGGAAGAGTAAATGAAATAGTAGGTATCCCCTACCTTTCGCATGGAGCTTGCCTCAAAAAACGGATGCGTTTCAAAGCTTGTGCCTTTCACACGATAAGGAATGATATGTTTTGGTTCTTCCGTCACTGTCAGCATATCCTCGCCAACTACTGCCATGACCGGTCCCATAACGCTGTCGGGTGTACCGAGGATCTCCTCACGGGTTTTGTCGAACATCTGCATTTCCTGCTGCAGCTTTTCCTCATTCTCCGCAAAGCCCGGTTCTTCCTCATACGGATACTGCGTGCCATAATAAATACGGATGATACCGTTGTCATTGATCACGCCCGGATCAAAGCAGACGTATTTCTTCATGGGTGTACCGTCGGGATAGCGGACAAAGCCGAGATATTCATACTTTCCGGCAGGTGTATCACATACCGCAACACTGATCGGGCCGTGATATCCACCGTTGCCATAGCTTCCGGACAGGCAGTAGTAGAGATAATACCGACCGTCGTTGCCCCGCACCACATCGGGTGCATACATATACGGCCGCTCATCGCAGTAAAGGGGATCCTGCTTGGCACTGTAAATCGTCCCTTCACAACGCCAGTCGGACAGATCATCCACAGGTGCGGAATAGACCACATAATCAAGCATACAAAACGTATGTCCGCCCTCCTTGTCATGTGAGCCGAACAGATACACACGATCGCCGAACACGTGGGGTTCCCCATCGGGAATGCATTCATATAACGGGAGGAAAGGATTAAAAACTTGCTGTTTCATAGCGTAACGTTCCTTTCGGTTTTTCTTTTATTATAGTGTAAGATCGGAGATTTGTCAAGTAAAAAAAGCACCCATTCCGCATTCATGCGGAATGAGTCTGTCTGTCGAAAAACCTCAAAATGGGGAGTGGGGCGAAAGCCCCGCAGAGGGGGCACGGGGACGAAGTCCCCGAACGATAGCCCCTCCCCTCGGGGAGGGGTTGGGGTGGGGGCAATGACAGGATGCCTATCTCTAAGAAAATGGACTTTTTCTACAAGCTGACCCATTCCGCATTCATGCGGAATGGGTGTCCTGATCAACGAAAATTAATTTTCTTCCGTTGCAAACTGACTCTCATGACGAGTGAAGAAGTCCGTTCTGGGAGGCAGGAACTTTAACTGATGATTTTCTCCGACAAAGAAATTGATCGGCTCAAAAATGGTTTCCCAGCTCCAGATTCTGTCATCCACCTGCAGATATTCCTGCAGCTTTTCCGTACCGATGGGTGCCATCGGATGCAGCAGAATTGCGGTAATACGAATCATATAGAACAGGTTTGCCAGTGCCTGCTTGCGTTCTTCAGGGGATGCATCCTCATTGTTCAGTGCCTTTGCCATGTACTTGCTGCCGTTTCTGATATAGCTGTCAAGCACATAGGTACACTGGTGGAATGCAAACTTTGACATATGACGCTCATATTCCAGAACCGCCTTCTTTGCCTCAGCGAGGAACTTCTCCTCGGGAGCAGTATCCGGCAGAATGCCGTCAAATTCCTTCTGCGTTGTGTAGAATGCAGTACGGATCATGCGATTGTACACATTCGACAGCAGCAGTCCGTCCTTGACTACGGGATCCGCATCTTCGGGCTTTGCGTCGGGATTGAAGGGCTTGGGCATGAAGCTTACCGAACGCTGTCCGAGTCCCAGTCCCAGCCAATGCATACGCAGCTGTTCGGGAGTGTAGAAATTCAGAAGATCGTCCGCCATCGGAGGCTTGACTGCACCGGAGCTTGAAGCCTTCTTGTCAAGGAACAGAATATGATGATTTGCCACAATGGTAGGCATCTGCAGCTCGCCCTGTGCAGGATCCGCTGTTTTTTCTGCTGCCGCCTGCTGTGCCATCCACATGGCAGGCTCCGCAATACCATAGAAATAAATATTATCCTGTCCGATGAACTGGAATACCTTCGACTCCTTGCTGCACCAGTATTCCTTCCATGCGTCCGCATCCTGTCCCATCTGTTCCAGATAGGTCTTGGTAAAGGAGATCGGTGCCCAGAGGGATTCCGGCCATACCCATACGGTCAGATCCTCGCCGTCCGCTTCAAACTTCGGTGCGGGCACACCCCATTCGATGTTTCCCGTCAAACGGAACGGAACGAGCGTCTTACCGGTACGGTAACGGATACCATTCTGCGTCAGAATACGGCAGGCTTCGTCGCAGTCCGGAAGATTTGCAAATTCAATCGTAAAGGAGGGCTTTTTCTTTTCCTCCAGATAATTGTGTTCCGGCATCTGTGCCTTGATGGAGAGGTAGGTTTCCTCAAATTCACGCTTGATATAGATCACCGGCGGCTTGAGGAATTCTGAGATCGTTTTCCAGACAACGGGACGGATCGCCTTATCCTTCTGCATCACTGCAACCCAGTCCTGCAGGAGCTTTTCATAGTCACGCAGTCTGAAATACCAGTTGACTACGGGCTTCATCACGGGTGTTTCACCGGTGAGGGTGCTGACAGGATTCAGAAGATTTTCAGGCATATACTGGTGACCGAGGTCGCATTCATCCGCATAGCCCTTTTCAGAGCAGCAGCCCTCTACGGGACATTTGCCCACAACCTGACGGCCATTGAGAAATACGCCAGCCTTTTCATCAAAAAACTGCATGGTGGAAATCTTGTCAAGCTGTCCTTTTTCATGGAGGGCGTTGAGGAATTCAAGGGTATATTCCGCATGGATCTCCTTGCTTCTGCCAATTCCGGAAGCAGCAAAGAGATTCGGAGAAATGGCATAATCCTTGAGTGTTGCCTTCTGTTTTTCGTGATTCTTAGTCACGAAATCCACCAGAGAGCCTTCAAACTCGCCGTCTGCCACCTTCTTACGCCAGCCCTCGGCAATGGGAGAGCCGTAGCAGTCCGTACCGCTGACAAAAACAACATTCTCCTTGCCGATACGATCACGCAGAAACCTTGCGTAGGTATCCGCAAACACCATCATGCCGCCCACATGACCAAAATGCAGCTCCTTGTTGCCATAGGGCATTCCTGCGGTAACAACGGCACGCTTGGGAAATTCGGGACGGGGAATTTCAAATGCTTTCTGTTTCTTATTGTCGTTTGACATAGTTTCCAATCCTTTCAAAACTGATACAATTTAGCCGCCGCATATGATCTGCGGCACATTCACCCTATATTATACCATAATATCCTCATAAATGCAAGTGCTTTTGCATAAAAAAGGATGCCGCCGGAAAGGCAGCATCCAATGATGGAAATTATGGCTGCAGGCAGCAGAATCTCATTTCGATGAATTCTCCATCCTGCAAGGTGATCTCGACGGACTCTCCCGTGCTTACCATACCGCCGTCACGGACGATCGGTGCAATGGAATTGATACTGCTGTAAATCGTATACTGTCCGGTATACTGATCGCTGGTGTTTACAACTGTATATGTACCCGCTTCCAGACTTGTACCAACCATGTACATACCGCTGTCCTTGAACGGATCCATCGGCAATTCATTTTTGTGAAGATCATAGAGATTGGCGTGCGTCAGATCAATATACTGTCCCTCCTCCAGAACGATGATCCTGCAGCCCTGATACCAACCGGCCATAATGGTACTTTCATCGGACTGGGAGGGACTCGTGTAGATTCCCATATAAAAATCCTGCGTCGGGGTATTTCCGTTTGCAATTGCGGCATATTCGCCCTCGGGCACATCCTTGCCCACTTCATAAAAGCCGGAAACGAAGATCCCCTTTTCACGCATGAAATTGAGGCTTCCCTCACGATCCGCTTCGAGATCAACGACGGAATTATCGGGATAGGAGTCCTGCTCTGCTATGTTTTCATTATACGGTTTGCTGTCGGTAAGCATAGGATTCGCAATCGTTCTGAAATTAAAGAGAGTGACAAACACAAACGTCACTGCGACCATCAGGAACAGAAAAACACCGACAATAATGCCGACGATCCAGAGCGTGTCGGATTGTTTTGCAGTGGTTTGGGCAGAATATTGTTCCGGGATCATTTCATTTCTTTGGCAGTTCGGGCAAAAATCGCCCTCCTCCCATTGCGTTCCGCAGTATCTGCAGGTTTTCATATGGATACACGTCCTTTCATCCTGTATTTATATAGTACCATTATAGCACGTATTTTCTGTAATTGCAAGTGAGAATCACACTGAAATTCATTTGACAAAGTGCAGAAACTGTGCTATAATTAAAAAAAATCTTTTCTGGAATTTAAGGAGATACACCCATGAGTGTGAAAATCATATCTGACAGTACGTGCGATCTGTCACCCGAACTGATCGAAAAATATGGCATTCTCATTATGCCCCTGCACATTCTGCTGGACGACAAGGAATATGAAGATGGCTTTTCCATCACTCCCGACGAAATCTATAAGTGGTCGGATGAACATAATGCTACCCCCAAAACCTCCGCACTGAATCTGGAGTATACGGTGGATGTTTTCCGTCCGTTCCTTGATGATGGTGATGAAATCGTCTGCTTTTCCATTTCCGGTGAGATGTCCACCACAGTCAATGTCATGCGTCTTGCGGCAGAAGAACTGGGTGCCAAGGACAGAGTGTTCGTCATTGATTCCCGTAACCTTTCCACCGGCATCGGTCTGCAGGTGATTGAGGCTGCCATTATGGCAGCACAGGGTCGCAGCGGTGCAGAGATCGCCGCACACATTGCAGATATCCAGCCCCGTGTGAGGGCAAGCTTTGTCATTGATACGCTAAAGTTCCTGCATCGTGGCGGCAGATGCAGCGGCATGGCGGCCTTTGCAGGCACAGCACTGAAGCTCCACCCGAAAATTGTGGTTGCAGACGGCAAGATGGCACCCACCAAGAAGTACATGGGCGGCATTCAGCGTGTTGTCATGAATTATGTCAAGGATATGGAAAGTGAACTGAAGCACGCAGAGACCGATCGTGTTTTCATCACTCATTCGGGCTGCAGTGAAGCACTTATCAACGAGGTGCACACCTATCTTGAGGAACTGGGTATTTTCAGTGAAATTCTTGTGACCAGAGCCGGATGTGTGGTATCCAGCCACTGCGGTCCCAATACACTGGGCGTGCTGTTTATTGAAAAGGCATAAAAGAACAACCGCTGCATCATATACTGTGCTGTGGCTGTTTCAGCTTGATTAAAAATAGTTTTCAGCGTTCTTTCAGTCCGCCTGCGACGGACTGAAAGAACGTATTTTTAGATAATCCCGAACAATCGCTGCATCATGCATTGTGGGGCAGCTGCTTTTATTCTGCCGGGAAATTCACTTGGCTCACCTTGACTTTTTACGGATACTGTGGTATACTTAATTGAATAAAATCCGCCGTTTTTCTTAACGGCAGCAAAAAGGAAGGTTTTTCTATGAAACAAGCAAGAACAAGATTCGCACCCAGCCCCACAGGATATATGCACGTGGGCAATCTGCGTACCGCTCTCTATGCATTTCTGACTGCCAAACACGAGGACGGCAGCTTTGTCCTGCGTATTGAAGATACCGATCAGGGCAGACTGGTTGAGGGTGCAGTGGATGTGATTTACAATACACTGAGGGAAAATGGTCTGAACTGGGACGAGGGCCCCGATGTGGGCGGTGCGTTCGGCCCGTATGTACAGAGTGAACGCATGGGCCTGTTCAAGCAGTATGCCGAACAGCTTGTAGCTTCCGGTCATGCCTACTACTGCTTCTGTACTGAAGAACGTATGCAGGAACTGCACGCACAGCAGAAGGCTGCCGGCGAAACTGTCGGTCATTACGACCGCAAATGCCGTGATCTTTCTCCGGAGGAAGTGCAGCAGCGTATTGCGGCAGGTGAACCCTATGTCATCCGCCAGAAGATGCCGATTGAAGGCACTACCTCCTTTGACGACCTGATCTACGGTACCATCGAGGTGAACAACAGCGAACTGGAGGATCAGATTCTTATCAAGACCGATGGAATGCCCACCTATAATTTCGCAAACGTTGTGGATGACCATCTCATGGAGATGAGCCATGTCATCCGTGGTTCCGAATATCTGTCCAGTACGCCGAAATACAATCTCCTGTATCAGGCGTTTGGCTGGGATGTACCGACATATATTCACTGCCCGCCCGTTATGAAGGACGCACACAACAAGCTTTCCAAGCGTAACGGTGATGCAAGCTATCAGGATCTGGTGGCACAGGGCTATCTGAGTGCGGCCATTCTGAATTATCTTCTGCTGCTTGGCTGGAGTCCTAAGGGCGAGGAGGAAATTTTCGATCTGGATGAAATGATCCGCATCTGGGATCCTTCACGCATTAACAAATCCCCTGCAATCTTCGATATTTTGAAGCTGCGTGCCATCAATGCAATGCACATCAAAAAGCTGACGGACGCAGAATTCATCGAGGTCGCTGCACCGTGGATCAGAAAGACAGTTTCCAGTGAGATCGACATGGAACTGCTCTGTGCAAATCTCAAGCCGAGATGCGAAGTGCTGGGAGATATTCCCGAACAGGTGGCATTCCTTGATACGATGCAGGAATACGATACCGCCCTGTACTGCAACAAGAAATTCAAGACCAACGAACAAACCGCATTGCAGGCACTGGAAACACTGCTCCCGATCTTCACGGAACTGACGGAATGGACAAAGGACAGTATTTCCGCAGCGTGCCAGACTGCCGTACAGGCACTGGAAGTCAAAAACGGATGGCTGCTGTACCCTCTGGGCATCGCTCTGTCCGGACAGCGTTCCACGCCGGGCGGCGGTACGGATCTTGCCATCATTATGGGCAAGGACAAGACCATCGAACGCATGAATGCAGCAGTTTCACTGCTTCGCACAGCAGCGGAATAACAAATAAAACAGCCGCCATTTGGCGGCTGTTGCTTTTGATGCAGCATTCATATGTTCCTGCAGTCAATGCGGATGTTCTGGGAAATGCGGCTTACAGATTCGCAGTCACATTGGAATACGCTGTTTTTGCGGAAACTCCCGAAAGCCTGCCGATCTTGCCCGACAAGGCACTGATGACCGCCTGCGGTGCATCCACCGCAACACTGATGATGTTGATACCCCTTATGTGATAGGGGATCCCCATTCTTCCGATGATATAACTGCCGTACTCGTGCAGAATGGCATTGAGTTCACTGACGGATTCGCTGTTCTCTACAATAATGCCGATGATGGCAACTCTCGTTTCCATAGAAATGCTCCTTTATCATAATGTGCTATTTCATCATAACACAAATCCGCCGCTTTGTCAAATACTTGCATTCCATCGGGAAATATGGTATAATTTGTTCATAGTCTAAATTCATAACCGGAGGCATTTATGAATATCATTCGTTGTACAATGGAACACCTTGACGCTGCATCTGCACTTTATGACGAAGTGACAGCTTATCTTGCATCACATATCAATTATCCGAAATGGACGCCCCATGTCTATCCCGGCAGGGAAAGCACCCAAAACGCCATCGGACAGGGCGTGCAGTACCTCTGTTTTGAGGATGAAACGGTCGTTGGCGGCTTTATTCTGAATGATGATCCACAGGGGGCATACGAAGCAGGCAACTGGAAATTACCGCTGAATGATGGCGAATTTCTTGTGATCCACACGCTTGCGGTTTCCCCGTCCCACTACAAAAAGGGCATTGCCGGATATATGGTGGAATACTGTATCCGCCACGCATCCGAGCTTGGGTACAGGGCACTGCGGCTGGATGTGGTTCCGGAAAATCTCCCTGCCTGCAGGCTGTATGAAAAAATGGGATTCACCTTTGCAGGAGAGAAAGATCTGCTTCGAAATATTGAGGGAATCCCGACGTTTAAGCTGTACGAGAAAATCTTATGAATGCAGGAATTCTGCGGCTTTTCTGATATTTTCCAGAACAGTCCCATCCTCCTCTGCCGGTATTTCATCCGTTCTGTGACTGCAAATGAGGGGATAGATTTCCTTTACCTTCATATAATGCAAAATCCGCACGGCAGTGGCATAGGCGATCTGCGGATCGCCCTCCCCTCCCCCGACGAGAATGACTGCTCCACGTTTGGGCTTTTTCACAGGATGACCGTCGTTTTTCCGCATACCATAGTAATAGGTCTGCAGGCGGCTTGCGACATCCAGAAGCCGTCCGGTGAGTTCGGAGAAATAGAGGGGGGATGCGATAACGATGTTATCGCAGGTTTCGATGGTTTTGTAAATATCCTGCATCTTATCCGGTATCACGCAGATACCGGATTCTTTGCATCTGCGGCAGTCGATGCAGGGAGAAATTTTATCATAGTAGGCAGAAATCTCGATGATCTCGCCTGTCAGGTGCTTTCGCAGATGGGAAATAAGTGCGGCTGTATCGCCGTTTTTACGGGGTGAGCCATTGAGGATGAGGGTTTGCATGGGGTTGTTCCTTTCTGTTTGTGGGTTGAGGAAAACCTGATTTGGAGTGCTACGTTCATTATACCATTCTCCCCCCAAAAAGTCAACATGAATGCAAAACCGCCTGAAAGATCGCTTTCAGGCGGTAGTCTTATTGCTTTATCAAGTCCGTCATCGTATTGCCAAGACCGAAAATACATTCCTGTATGATGCTTGCGATTTCCTGAATCGGCATTTCACAGCCGTCTTTCAACCATTCCGTGATAATCGCTGTGATACCGTTCAGATAGTACATCATCACATATCTGCGGTGAGCTGTCGGATAGTGAAAGCGTTCCAGTATGGGATCGAAAATATTCCGGAACATCCTCTGAAAAATCTCATCGAACCCCAACGATCTGGAATGCTGGAGTGCCGTTGCAAACACTCTGTGATTGTCCCTGATATAGGACAGATACGGATGGAGGTACTCTTCTGTGATAAAATTCAGATCGGAAAGTATGGAATCCGCAAACCGAATCGTGATCTGATTCGTATCCACCGAAAAATAGGACAAAAACGCATCCAGCAGGTATCGTGTGGTTTCATCCAGCAGATCACGGGTATTCTCATAATGCAGATAGAACGTGGATCTGTTCACCCCTGCCGCCGCACAGATCTCACTGATGGTAATATAGGAAAATTCCTTTTGTTCCAGCAGGGCAATCAATGCCTTGTCCATTTTTACCGCAGTATTGAAATACTTGCTTTCCGACTTATTCAAAAAGATCCTCCTTCCTGAAAATTACTGCTCGCTGATCTCCCTTGCAAGCTCTACGATCTCATAAGCATATTTTGATTTGTACTTTTCAAGGATTCGCTTATAGATCGGATAATTCACGCCGCATCCAACAAAGCCGATCACGCCCAAAACAATGCCGCCAACTAAGCCTGCTGTACCGCTGCCGATAACCTGCATTGCAAGGCACATACCCGTACCTGCGATCAGTGAAGAAATAATCCCGAATGTGTAGGTAAAGACTGTTGCCGGAATTCTCGCCTTTCTGTCAAGTTTTTTCAGGGCAACGATCTTTGAACTGTTCTTGGGTGCATATTCCTTTGCAATGGATTCCGCTACAATCTTGTCTGTGTTCATAAATTGAACCTCCTTTTTATTCTGTATCTTTATTATACAGAATAAAAAGGAATAAGTGAACAACAAGATTTGCGGAAACTGTTGATTTGATTCCATAACAGGAATGCCCCGCCTGACAGCGGGGCATCTTTGTATCTCTTACTTGATATCAGCATGATATGCCTGCAGGGACTTCACAGCAATATCTGCATTGTCCTTGACTGCACGGATACCCTCCGCACTTGCCTTGGCAGCAGCCATGGTAGTGATATAGGGAACACGATGCTTGATGGCAGCCTTGCGAATGTAACTGTCATCGTTCACGCTCTCCTTGCCGGCAGGGGTGTTCACGAGCAGCTGGATCTCGCCGTTTGCGATCTGGTCAGCGATATTCGGTCTGCCCTCGTGCATCTTGTAGATACGCTCTGCCGGAATACCTGCTTCCTTGATCATCTTGTAACAGCCCTCGGTTGCAATGATCCTGAAGCCCAGCTCATGAAATGCAGTCGCAACTTCTACCAGCTCGCCCTTGTCACGGTTGCACACGCTCAGCAGGACTGTACCCTCAAACGGGAGCTTGGTCTGTGTTGCTTCCTGTGCCTTGTAGTAAGCCTCACCAAAGGATTCGGAAATGCCCAGAACTTCGCCTGTAGAACGCATTTCCGGTCCCAGTACGGGGTCAACCTCCTGGAACATATTGAACGGGAATACCGCTTCCTTAACGCCATAGTGCTTGATCTCACGATCACGAAGTTCCGAAACCGGAGATGCCTTGCCTGTCAGATGTGCGGTCATGATCTCTGTTGCGATCTTCACCATGTTGATGCTGCAAACCTTGGAAACCAGCGGAACGGTTCTGGATGCTCTCGGATTTGCTTCCAGCACATAAACTGTATCGCCCTCGATCGCATACTGCATATTCATCAGACCGCATACGCCCATTTCAACAGCGATCTTCTTGGTGTAATCCTTGATGGTTGCAATCTGCTTTTCTGTCAGATTCTTGGAGGGCAGGATGCAGGCGGAGTCACCGGAGTGAACGCCGGCAAGCTCAATATGTTCCATAACAGCAGGAACAAAGCAGTTAATTCCGTCGGAAATGGCATCTGCCTCGCACTCGGTTGCATGGTTGAGGAAACGGTCGATCAGAATCGGACGATCGGGTGTCACACCAACCGCAGCGGACATATACACACGCATCATCTCGTCGTCGTGCACGATTTCCATGCCTCTGCCGCCCAGAACGTAGGACGGACGTACCATAACGGGATATCCGATACGGTTTGCGATTTCCAAAGCTTCATCCACATTGACAGCCATGCCAGCCTCCGGCATCGGAATGCCGAGCTTGTCCATCATGGCACGGAAATGATCTCTGTCCTCCGCAAGGTCAATGGTTTCAGGAGAAGTTCCCAGAATATTCACGCCGTTTTTCTTCAGATCAGCTGCCAGATTCAGCGGAGTCTGACCGCCGAACTGTGCAATCACGCCAACGGGCTTTTCCTTTTCGTGGATGCTCAGAACATCCTCCAGTGTCAGCGGCTCAAAATAGAGCTTATCAGAAGTATCGTAGTCTGTGGAAACAGTTTCAGGGTTGCAGTTGACGATGATGGATTCAAAGCCCATCTTCTTCAGTGCCAATGCCGCATGAACGCAGCAGTAGTCGAATTCAATACCCTGACCGATTCTGTTCGGGCCGCCGCCGAGAATCATGATCTTCGGCTTATCGGAATTGGAAGGGCTATTGTCCTCATTCAGGTGATAGGTGGAGTAGTAATACGCCGCATTCTCGGTACCGCTGACATGAACCCCTTCCCACGCCTCACGGATACCATACTCATATCTCTTGGCACGGATTTCCTCTTCCGGAACTTCAAGAATCTGGCTCAGATAACGATCACTGAAACCGTCAAGCTTCGCCTGATACAGCGTTTCCTTTGCGGGCACGCTGCCCTTCATTGTGAGGAGCATTTCCTCCTCCTGCACGATCTCGAGCATCTGCTCCAGGAACCAGTGCTTGATCTTAGTCAGCTGATAGATTTCCTCAATGGACGCACCCTTGCGAAGTGCTTCATAGATGATGAACTGACGCTCACTGGACGGGAAACGCAGCTGGGAGAGCAGTTCTTCCTTTGTCTGCTCGTGGAAATTCTTTGCATAGCCAAGACCATATCTGCCTGTTTCCAGACTGCGGATCGCCTTCTGGAAGGCTTCCTTATAGGTTTTGCCGATGCTCATAACCTCGCCCACAGCACGCATCTGTGTACCAAGCTTATCTTCCGCACCCTTGAACTTTTCAAATGCCCAGCGTGCGAATTTGATTACCACATAGTCACCATCGGGAACATACTTATCCAATGTACCATACTTGCCGCAGGGAATCTCCTTGAGCGTCAGACCGCAAGCAAGCATTGCGGAAACCAATGCAATCGGGAAACCTGTCGCCTTGGACGCAAGTGCAGAGGAACGGGATGTTCTGGGGTTAATTTCAATGACAACGATTCTGTCGCTGACAGGATCGTGTGCAAACTGGCAATTGCAGCCGCCAATCACTTCGATGGCTTCCACGATTTTATAGGACTGCTCCTGCAGCTTCTTCTGTGTTTCTTCGGAAATCGTCAGCATGGGTGCTGAACAGAAGGAATCGCCCGTATGCACGCCGATGGGGTCGATGTTCTCAATGAAGCAAACGGTGATGATGTTGTTTTCTGCATCACGCACAACCTCAAGCTCCAGTTCTTCCCAACCACTGATGCATTCTTCAACCAGCACCTGACCAACAAGACTCGCCTGCAGACCTCTTGCACAAACGACCTTCAGCTCATCTACGTTATATACCATGCCGCCGCCTGCACCGCCCATAGTATAGGCAGGACGCAGAACCACCGGATACTTGAGCTTTTCAGCAATTTTCACAGCCTCATCAACAGAGTATGCAACCTCGCTGCGTGCCATTTCAATGCCCAGCTTGTCCATGGTTTTCTTGAATTCGATACGATCCTCGCCACGCTCGATGGCATCCACCTGCACGCCGATGACCTTGACATTGTATTTTTCCAGAACGCCTGCATCCGCAAGTTCGGAGCAGAGGTACAGACCGGACTGACCGCCGAGGTTCGGCAGAAGTGCATCCGGACGCTCTTTTTCAATAATCTGTGTCAGACGTTCCAGATTCAGCGGCTCAACATAGGTAATGTCCGCAACGTCGGGATCCGTCATGATAGTTGCCGGATTGGAATTGACCAGTACAATTTCATATCCCAGTGCACGCAGTGCCTTACAAGCCTGTGTACCGGAATAGTCGAACTCACAAGCCTGACCGATAATAATCGGGCCGGAGCCGATGATCATAATCTTGTTGATGTCTTGTTTCTTTGGCATATTCTTCTCCATAACCCGTGCCGAGCAACGCACGATTTTATTTACCGTTTTCTGCGATTTTCAATCCATTTTCCGCAACTGGGCAAAAAAATTTTGACTGCAGTGCAGTAAAGCGGTATCACTCTTCTTTATATCATACCATAAAATGAGCATAATTTCAAGACATTTAAAGAAAAAAAGTCTGAAATTGTCCAAGCATTTTTTAGTAAAGTTGTCGAAATCCGCACGAATGAAGCATATATTTCCTCCCACAAAATACCGCCGCACGACTTCGGTGCGGCGGTAGGGATTTATGCAATTACAGCAGTGACTGATAAAGTGCTGTGATATCCTCCACGGATGTATCCTTCGGGTTGCCCGGACGGCAGGCATCCGCAAAAGCGGATTCTGCAAGGAACGGCACATCCTCAGGCTTTACGATTTCCTTGAGGTCAGCGGGAATTCCCACATCCTGCGAAAGCTGACGTACTGCGTCAACAGCAGCCTTGCGGTATTCCTCCACAGTCATGCTCGCCGTGCCTTCAACGCCCATTGCAGCGGCGATATACTTGTACTTATCACCCGTTGCCTCCGCATTGTATTCCATAACAGTCGGCAGGATAATGGCATTTGCTATGCCGTGCGGTGTGTCATAAACAGCACCAAGCGGATGTGCCATGGAATGTACAATACCAAGACCTACGTTGGAAAATCCCATGCCTGCGATGTACTGACCAAGTGCCATACCCTCTCTGCCCTCGGGCGTGTTGGCAACCGCACCTCTGAGGGATGCTGCGATGATCTCGATTGCCTTCAGGTGGAACATATCCGTCATTGTCCATGCAGCCTTTGTGGTAAAGCCCTCGATTGCGTGCGTCAATGCATCCATACCGGTAGCAGCTGTCAGTCCTGCGGGCATGGTGCTCATCATATCGGGATCTACAAATGCCACAATCGGAATATCATGCGTATCCACGCATACCATCTTGCGGTTCTTTTCCTCATCGGTGATTACATAATTGATCGTTACTTCCGCAGCAGTGCCGGCAGTTGTGGGAACTGCGAGAATCGGCACACAGGGATTTTTTGTGGGGGCAACACCCTCCAGACTTCTGACATCAGCAAATTCGGGATTTGTGATGATAATGCCGACTGCCTTTGCCGTATCCATTGCAGAGCCGCCGCCAACTGCGATGATGTAATCAGCACCCGATGCCTTGAACGCCTCCACGCCGTCCTGCACGTTCTTGATGGAAGGATTCGGCTTGATTTCGGAGAAAATCTCATAGGGCAGCTCATTCTTGTCAAGCAGATCTGTCACCTTAGCAGTGACACCGAATTTAATCAGATCGGGATCGGAACATACAAAAGCCTTTGCAAAGCCTCTGCTCTTTACTTCTGTGATAATTTCAGCAATCGCACCCGCACCGTGGTAGGATGTGCCGTTCAATACAATTCTCTGTGCCATGGGGCATACTTCCTTTCCTAATAAATTGTATATATTATAGCACACCACGCACTAAATGTCAATTAATTTTGTGTGAATGATACGAAAACGAATTATCCTCGTAATGCCAGAACCCCCGATGCAAATCGGTGGTTGCGTCTTGTAGAAAAAGTCCTTTTTCTTAGAGATAAGCATCCTGTAATTTCCCCCAACCCCTCCCCGAGGGGAGGGGCTATTTTTCGGGGAATTCGTCCCCGAACCCCTCTGTGTGGCTTTCGCCCCAATCCCCATTTTGAGGTTTTTCGACAGACAGAAACCCCCGATACACATCGGGGGTTCTGACTCTCTTATCTCTTATTTTTACCGAAAAATCACTTCAGAATCTCGTTCCAGTCAGCCGTTTCACCGGAACCTGCAATTGCCGCATATGTCAGAATGGCACTTGCATCCGTCGCATCAAGTGAGGTACCGTCGCCGATTCCGCAATTTCTGGAACCTTCATTGACATCCGCAAGGAAATACGCTGTCTGCTCAAGCGATTCGTCATCGCACAAAGTAGGATTCTCTCCCGCACCACGTCCGGCAGCATAAACCAGAATTGCTGCCGCATCATTGGCGTTTACCGCCTGATCGTTATTGGCATCGCCACGCAGACCGCTTATAACAGTACTGAACAAGTATGAACCGTTATAATGCTCAGGAGTATTCAAAACCATGCCGTCATAATACATTTCAAAGTAATTGCCGCAGATAAATTCATCAGGATCTGTCAGGAACTGAATGGTCATACCAATTACTGTCGAGGATAGTTTGGAGAAATCCAAAGGCTCCTCCACAAAACCTTCCGCAGTATCCTTATAAATCATCGTTCCCTCAGGATAGAAATCCTCAGCCCGCAGGGGTGTGGGATCATCCAGCCAACGGTAAGCTGTGGGATGTTCCATAATGAAATAATCACTGGAAGGAATCACGATCTCCAGATTTTTCAGCGTCGGAACGATATCCTGATAAAAGCTTTCCCCGTTTTCACTGTCATCACTGGTAAGGTACGTTGCACCCATTTCCGTACCGTCATAGGTTACAAAACAAATGGGATAGCATCCCGGCATCGTACCCGGTGCAATGTCAAGCTCCAATTCGATGAAGCTGAACTCATCAGAACGGCTTCCCAAGAATGTAGCTGAAGTAGAGTCAGCATCACCGTAACCATACATCCATGTGAGATTCATGCTGTTTTCTTCGGGGTCGAATTTGCTGGTCACGCCAAAGCTGTTAGCCTGATAATAGCCCGCACTGTTGATCATTCCCAGACAATAGGGTTTTAAGCGGGTGGAAAACTCCGTTCCGTCCGACAACGTATAGGTAATCTTTTCGTCACTGTAGGTTTTCGTCGGATTGTGGTAGCTCTCCTCATTGAACGTGATGATATTGAAATTGGATTGCAGCTTTGCATACAGGAACGCAAGGTCTGCATACTCCGCCTCGATGTACATACCAATGCGGACGCTCGTTCCGGCAGCCGCTGCACTCGGCGAAACAAACACAGTGTTACCGTCGGCAATATAGCCACAATCCTCGGTTTCAATGGCACGCAGGCTGAATGCGATCTCATCCTTGCTCTGATACACCGCATTTACCGGCAATGCAGGTGCTGCCAGCAGCACTGCAATTGCAGATGCCATCATTCTTCGCACAATTTTTTTCATATCCATTCCTCCTTTTGGCGAATCTGAGCCGCCCATCATTTATATAACAGCCCAGATGAAAAAATATTGGATGCTCACAGATAATTTTTAAAAGTATTACGAGATCACTTTATAAAGCAGCGGTAATTTCTTCGGTTTTTCCTCCGAAATCTCCATGCACGCCAGAATGCGTGCGGCTGCCTTTTGGCAAAGTGCTTCGGATTTTCCGTAAACCGTAAACAGCGGCTGTCCCTTCTGCACGGCATCGCCGACAAATGCAAGCAGCTCCACGCCCGCACCATAGTCGATCTCCGAGGAATCCGCCGTTCTTCCGGCACCCAGCTCCAGGCAGGCAAGTCCGACTTCCTCACTCTGGATGGAAGCAATATAGCCGTTTTCCACGGCTGCAGCGGTATACTTTACAGCACTCTGCGGCAGAAGCTCCGGACGCTCCGTCACAGCGGAATCACCGCCCTGTGCTGCGATCATATCCGCCAGCTTCTGCAATGCTTTACCGGAATCCAGTGCATTCTGTGCCATCGCCGTGCATTCCTCCACAGTTCCCTTACCGGAAAGAGAGAGCATATGTGCAGCCAGTGTGACAGAGAGTACGGAAAGATCGTTTCTCACCTCGCCACGCAGAATCCGGATGACCTCCAGCACCTCAAGAGCATTGCCGACATTGGCACCAAGCGGTGCATTCATATCGGTAAGAACGGCACGGCACTGCTTTCCTGCACGCTTGCCGACTTCCACCATAGCAGCGGCAAGCTTCTCTGCATCCTCGGGAGTTTTCATAAACGCACCGTGACCGAACTTCACATCCAGCAGAATGCAGTCCGCACCAAGTGCAAGCTTTTTGCTCATAATACTCGAACAAATCAGCGGAATGCTGTCCACAGTTGCAGTCAGATTACGCAGGGCATACATTTTTTTGTCAGCGGGTACAAGATTGCCGCTCTGGGCAATCACACAACAGCCGATTTCTTTTGTGATCTCCAGAAAACGTTCCATCGGCAGACTTGTGGAAAAATTCGGAATGCTCTCAAGCTTGTCAATCGTTCCGCCCGTAAAGCCCAGTCCCCTGCCCGACATTTTCGGAACAAACCCACCGCAAGCTGCCACGATGGGGGCAAGAAGCAGGGTGGTTTTGTCACCGATGCCGCCCGTGCTGTGCTTGTCAACGGTCACGCCGCCCACGGATGCCATCGAAAGACATTCGCCGGAATCACGCATTGCAAGGGTAAGTGCTGCGGTTTCTGCATCCGTCAGTCCCTGACAGCACACCGCCATCATCCATGCAGACATCATATAATCGGGAATTTCCCCACGGCTGAAACCTTCAACGATCCATTCGATCTGTTCTGTCGTCAGAGCTTCTTGCCGTCTGGTTTTCTGAATAAGATCATACATTTGCATCAGGGTTCCACCTTTCTTGAATCCGAGTCGTGTTGCCGCAAAACATGACAACCGTAATGATTCTTATTTTCATGATACAATATTTTACGCATAATTGCAAGGGATTTGCAAAAAAATTTCAATGCTGCATATTTTTCCGAAATCTTCCAATAGTTCTGTTGAGGTGAAGTATTATGAGAAAAATTGAAATTGCAGCGGCACTCGGTATTATTGGTGCGATCTTCTTCGGAAATCTTTCGGACTTTTCCAACAGGATCGAAACACTTCGTGAGGATGTGCTGCGGCTGCACATTCTTGCGGATTCTGACACTGACGAGGCACAGGCACTGAAACTCAAGGTGCGTGATACGCTGCTGGAGCATTCGGAAATTCTGTTCGACGGCTGCGACACACCCGAGGAAATCCGCAAACGAGCCATTGAACAGCAGGAAACCATCCGCCTGCTGGCACAGACCGTGGTAGAGGAAAACGGCTGTGATGACCAGGTGCGTGTACAGCTGGTGCATATGGATTTCGATGAAAAACAGTACGAGGAGATCACCATGCCGGCAGGAGATTACGATGCCCTGCGTATCCTCATCGGTGAGGCACAGGGGCAGAACTGGTGGTGCGTGATGTATCCGCCTCTGTGCATTCCTGCGGCTGCGGATGTGATTGCCGATACGGAGATCACGGAAACCTATTTTGATGAGGAAACCTCGGAAATACTGGAAAATGCACCGAAATTCGAGGTGAAATTCAAATGCCTTGAATGGTGGGAATCATTAAAAGAAAGGCTTGCAGACACGCACTTTTCGGAAAGACTTAAACAGAATTTCACAGAATCCCCACAAAGCAGGTTTAAACTTAGAAACAGATAAAAACGGAATTGGGAACATTTCTAAAGAGGTGTTCATGTGATGAATGACAATGTACGAAAAATATGCACTGCGGCAATGGCATTTGCACTGCTCGCAGCGGGCTGCAGCACAAAGGAAACCAACTCCTCTGCTGATACGCCCACAGAATCAGCTTCCGTCCCGAACAAAAGCGAACGGAATGAAACCAAGCCACAGGCACCGAATATCCCCACAGCACTGCTGACCGCCGCATCCCCTGTCTGCATAAGCGACATTTCTTCTGTGTTCTCCGACAGAGATCTCAGCGGCAGCTATGATGCCCCGACTGCGGAGATCACCTGCAGCGGCAATTCCGCTGCTGTGACGGGAAACGGCGTTACTGTAAGCGGTTCGGATATCACCATCACCGACGAAGGCGTATATCGGCTCACTGGTAAACTTGATGACGGGCAGATCCTCATCAATTCCCCAGGCAAGGTGCAGCTGGTATTGGACGGGGTTTCCCTCTCCTGCTCGGATTCTGCACCGATCTATGTGCAGCAGGCGAAGAAGTGCTTTCTGACGCTTGCGGAAGGTTCGGTGAATTCTATTTCCGACGGGAACTCCTACGTCTATGCAAGCGATGGTGATAACGAACCGGATGCAGCCATTTTCAGTGCGGACAGCCTGACTGTCAACGGCAGCGGAAAGCTCACCGTCAACGGCAATTATAACGAAGGTATCACCTGCAAGGATGACATCGTCATCACGGGAGGTACACTGCTGATCTCATCCGTCGGCAATGGCATTAAAGGTAAGGATTATGTGGCGATCGCAGGCGGAGATATTACAGTGAATGCAGGCGGAGACGGTATCAAGTCCACCAATGCAGAGGATGCAGGCTGTGGATTTGTTTATGTGCAGAATGGCACAATCACTGTGGATGCACAGGAGGACGGCATTCAGGCGGAAACCGAATTCATTGCCGCAGGCGGTACATTCCATGTTACTTCGGGCGGTGGCAGTGCCAATGCAGAACCGAAGCAGAATCAGGATTTTGGCGGTCGGGGCGGTTTCGGGGGCTTCGGCAACTGGGGCAATTATGATGAAACCGAAACAACGGAGGATACCTCCGTCAGCATCAAAGGTATCAAAGCCGGTACACTTTTATACATTTCCGACGGTGAATTGACAGTGGACGCGGCGGATGACGGTCTGCATTCCAATGCGGATTTGTGTATATGCGGCGGAAAAACCGAGATCAAAGCCGGCAGTGACGGCATACACGCAGATGGACTTGCGGATTTCACGGATGGTACGGTCCATATTGCAGAATCAAACGAGGGCATTGAAGCCGCAGGGATCCGTGTCAGCGGCAGTGCATCCCTTGATGTTACAGCGTCCGATGACGGATTCAATGCAAGCAATGGCACCACACAGGGAGGCATGGGAACCTATTCGGACGGATGTGCCGTGGAAATTTCAGGCGGCACGGTCTATGTCAATGCAGGCGGTGACGGACTGGATTCCAACGGCGATCTGCTTGTCAGCGGCGGCACCGTCATTGTGGACGGTCCTTCCAACAGCGGCAACGGTGCACTTGACAGCAACGGCAGTATTTACTGCACGGGAGGTCTGCTGGTCGCAGCAGGCAGTTCGGGTATGGCAGAATATCCCATGGGTTCACAGAACACCGCTGTGATCACGCTGGATAGTACGCAGCAAAATGGAACGACTGTGAAAATCGTTGACAGCAGCGGCAAGGAGATCGTGAGTCATACACCTGTCAAGCAGTTCAATTCCGTTATTGTCAGCAGCTCCGACCTCAAAAGCGGCGAAACCTACACCGTTTTCACCAATGACACTGAACACGCAAGCTTTACTGTAGAAGATACGATTTCTTACATCGGTACGGCAGGCGGCATGAACGGCGGATTCCACGGCGGTGGTCGAGGCGACAAATTCCATGATATGCAGATGCCCACGGATGAAAACGGCAACCCATCCATGCCGGAGGGAATGCAGCCGCCGCAGGGCGGATTCCGAGGGGACAGATTCCATGATATGCAAATACCCACGGATGAAAACGGCAACCCATCCATGCCGGAGGGAATGCAGCCGCCGCAGAGAGGATTCCGGGGAGACAGATTCCAGGATATGCAAATGCCCACGGATGAAAACGACAACCCATCCATGCCGGAGGGAATGCAGCCTCCGCAGGGCGGATTCCGAGAGGAAGCCAGGGATTATCAAGTGCAATAAAACAAAAACAGCCGAAAGAAGCATACTTCTTCGGCTGTTTTCCTGCTCCTTACGCTGATTGCAACGACGTAAGGGGCTTATATTTATACATTGTTTTCGAGTTCAAAACTGATATGCTCCTTGGGCTTTGAAAACAGGTATCCCTGTGAATATGCCACCTGATTCTCGCAGAGAATATTTTGTATGTCGTGGTTCTCCACATACTCCGCAATGACCTTCTTGTTTCGCATCCTGCACCAGATCGAAACAATCTCCAGCAGCTGACGGCACTCTGCATCCTCACAGATCTTACTGATAATGCCGCCGTCGATCTTCAGATAATCCATATCCATGCGGATCACATGGATCAGATTTGAAAAACCGCTGCCAAAATCATCCAGTGCAATCTGTCCGCCATACTCATGAATACGCTGTGCAAATTCCGCAATGGCGTCATAATCATTGATGTCCTCGGTTTCCACCACTTCAAACACAAAGTTCTGCGGACAATGTGCGGACTTCATCCATGAATAGATCAGATCCGTCATCTTAACATCCATAATATCCTTCATGGTGATGTTAATGGTCACCTGTGTATCACGGTTCTCAAACTCCTCCATGACCTTGCTGACCATCCGTCTGGAAAGCTGACGATACAACCCGTATTTCTTTGCCACATCCAGAAAATCACTCGGATTGTACACCCTTTCATCTGCATCGGTAAGACGCATCAAGGCTTCAAACATGGTGATCTTCTTTGTGGTATTATCATAGATTCCCTGATAGTATGGCTGCACATAATCCCCAAGGATCGCCTCACGAATTACCTGAAGCATCTGCACGTCATGGATGCTATTTTCCTCCATGCCCATATCGGATGAATACACCAGAAAATCACGGTCGTTACGTGAACGAAGCTCACTCTGCACGACTTTCGCATAACGCAGCAAATTGGTTTCATTGAGCACCAGACAGAATTCATATACGGGCGGCAGACGATAGTATTCTGCCATTGACAAATGCTCCTGCATCTTCTGCATCAGAATCTCAAACATTTCCGCACTGATGTCATCATTGGCAGATACCAGCAGTTCTCCCTGCTCGGAAATATAGTACCAGATCTTGTATTCCTTGAGGTACGCCTTCATCATTTCCAGAATGTTCCAGAGCAGTTTCTCATAGGCACTGAAGCCCGCATAAGCGATCATTTCACTTGCATTACGCAGGGAAATCATACACAGCTTGTTAATGCCGTGCACCAGCATATCGTAGTTGAGCTTTGAAAGTCTGCCGATCTTCATTTCCTGATTGGCATACAAACGGGACTTCATCTCCTGATGGAAATCACTCAGTTCACCCGCAGAATTCGATGAACTGATCGACAGGTATTCGATCAGATGCTCATTATCATGATGCAGGTGACTGGTCATGGACAAACCATGCAGATTTATTTTCAGGAAATTTTGCTCCGCTGCGATCGAAGAAACAACAAAGTTGCAGTTTCCAAAGCGGTTATGCTTACCGTCATAGAAAAACTCTCCGCCGAGGAATGCACCGGATGCCGTGGTAGTCGTCAGGGGATCCATCTCCCATGCGGAACAATTCTGAAGGATCTTCAGACGCTGTGTGCAGCTGTAGACGAGTATGGATTCCGCAGGCTGCTTCTTGAGATTGCGGTACATACACACAACTTCATCCACAACATTGTTCGGACTGATATATCCCAGTGAAACGCTCTCGCCTTCCTCCAGCTCATCAAGAATCATGATCGCGTCCTGTTCACCCTCACCGCCAAAAAAGGCCATCGGCCAGGCACAGTCACTCCGGCTTGTTCTTACGATCGTGAAAATACGGATGGCGTCCAGATTTTCCTTGGTAATGCTGTCGTTGCTCAGCCTCGAAAGCCACTGCTGCGGCGTTTTGCCTTCCACCTCATAGATCACATTGCCTTGATAGGAATTGACCACTCTGGGATGATTGATCCGTTCCATGCCAAGCGAGTAGGTTTCGTAACAGTACATCTGCGGATCGGAAATCACCGCTGCCACAAGCTCAGCCTGTCCGCAGAAATCATCTGCAATGATGAAGCCCTCATCCACGATCCTGCCCTCTGCGGCAATCTGCACCAATGCATCATTGGCAATGCCGCCGATCAGACGGATATCCGGACAAAGTCTGTCGATCGCATCCGCAAATTTTGACGCACGATAAAAACGCTGCGGAAGAAAGACGATCAGCTGTCCCTTTTTGCCGTGAAGCTGCAGATCTTCTGCCACCCGCTCGGCAAGCTCTTCGCCGGAAATCACTGTGCCATCCGAAAAACACCCGATATGCGTGCTTTTCACATAGCACCCGCCGGTCAGTGTGATGGAAATCATGCAGACATCACACTTGCACTTTCCGTCACAAATCACTGCCTCGCAGCTGCAGCCGATGAATACGGCGTTCGGAAGCAGGCTGCGAAGTTCGGGTAAAAGCAGTTTCATTGCATCTGCATCGTGAACGGCAGAGTGAATGCGTACCAGCATTTTCTCTGCGGGATCAATTTGGTTTGTGTTCAAAAATGTCGTAAAATCAATAATTGTTTCATAGATATGATTGTATGTTTTCACTTGCTCCACCCCCAGCTTGACTTTGGCTCCTGTCGGATTCGTATGTCACCGTTCGGGCGATCATCTTATATCATGTTGTCCCAAGTTGTCCCAAGTTGTCCCAATTCGCCCGAATCAATATAATTATATCATATATGATTATTTTTTGCAATAGCTTTTATGAGTTTTTTATAAATTAATTTCAACATTCAAAGAAACAAAATTAATATTGCACAAACCAGCCAAGCGAGCTATGGATCATGGAAACCATGTAAGCCGAATTTTCGTCCGCATAATTCTCATCGAGCAGGAAATCGCCTGCACCAACGAAAACCACAGAGGAATTCGCCCTTGATTCATCACGAGCATATCCCATGACGTTGAGTGCGGTTTCCTCATAAATAATGGGATCATCCTCATCGCCGCCGTACGGTTCACCGACAACGGATGCCGACGTTTTCAGCATCACATCCTGTTTTACACGGCTGACGAGGTCATGCACAATATAATAAAAGCTTCGTGCATTGTGCAGAGAAGCGGTTCCCGTATCCTCAATTGCCGAATACACAGGCATTTTATCGGGGCGAGAGATAAAATCGGCACGAAAATGAAAGGGATCGTCGTTCACGATACGTGTTCTGTCTGTTTCGCAGATGCGATCGTAATCAATTACCATACAATACGGCTCAAGGAATCTGCCAAGGTACTTGTAACGTGTTTCCGCCTCATTTGCAGGCAGCAGCAGCAGCAGGTGTCCGCCCTGATCCATATAATCGTCAAGGTGCTCCAGTTCTGCACTGGTAATATCCTGTTTCGGGGAATTGAGGATCACGGCATCGGCATCGGACGGAATCTCCGTCAGGGAAACCTCATTCCAGCTGTAGCCATCCGCTTCCAGCTGTGCACGGAAGCTGCCAAGCTTTGCAGGATCCACCGTACCGTTGCCTTTGGCATAATAGAGATTGCGTGAAACGGTTTCCGTAGCAGCCGTTGCATCGGGCTGTGCGGTGCTTTCCACGGAATCCGTTGTGTGGTTGCTGCATCCGCCGAATACCGCCGTCAGCAGCATACAGATGCAGAGCATCGCTGTTTTTCTATACATAACCTCTCTCCTTTCCATGCATTGATGCACGGGAAATCGTTTTTTTATTCCTGTATCATGTCCCCACTCTGCACTTATTATAGCATATTTCGGCAGCAATTGCAAGCCTGTGCAATTTCACCAGAAAACAACGTTCGGATTTATGAATTCTGCGTGGTGTGTGGAATTTCTCTGCAAGCCTTGACAAATTCCAAGCAGAGGTATACAATTATATACGAAGTAAAGGCGATTTTTATAGAAGGAGTCAAATATGCAGGATAAAACAATTGAATTATTCCGGAACGCTCCCGTTCCCAAGGCGGTTATCAGCAACGCCATCCCTTCCATTGTGAGTATGATCATGGTGCTGCTCTACAATCTGGCAGACACTTTTTTTATTGGACAGACGAACAATCCGTTTATGGTAGCAGCGGTTTCCATTGCAACACCGGCATTTCTGCTGTTTATGGCAGTGGGTATGCTTTTCGGTATCGGCGGCACATCGCTGATTTCCCGTACGCTCGGCGAAGGTAATGAACGCAAAGCAAGACGCATCTCCTCGTTCTGTTTCTGGACGGGACTTTGCGTGGGCATCCTTTCCATGATCGGCATCTGGATCTTCAATCGTCCCGTCGCCCTGCTCATCGGTGCAAGTCCGGATACGCTTGATTACACCGCCGAATACCTCAGTATTGTTGCGGCGGGAATTCCGTTTCTGATTCTCAGCAATACATTCAGCAACATTATCCGTGCCGAGGGCAGTCCCATAGTCGCCATGGCGGGTATGATCATCGGCAATGCCGTCAACATCATCCTGGATCCCATCATGATACTCAGTCTCGGCTGGGATGTGGCGGGTGCAGCCATTGCAACAGTACTCGGCAATGTGGTTTCCGCAGCGATTTATCTGTGTCATCTGCTTTCCAAAAAATCCATTCTTTCCATCCATCCGAAGCATTTCCGCATCCGCAACGGCATTGCTGCAGGCGTATGTGCGATCGGCATTCCTGCATCCCTCAACAGTATGCTCATGAGCGTATCCAACATGGTCATCAATAATCTGATGCAGCAGCATGGTGACATGGCTGTTGCTGGATTGGGCGTTGCAATGAAGGTCAACATGATCGTGGTCATGCTCCTCATTGGTCTGGGCACGGGCATTCAGCCGCTGCTTGGCTACTGCTTCGGTGCGAGAAACCGTGAACGATATATGGCGGTACTGAAATTCTCACTCTGCCTCGCCTTCTGCATGAGTGCGGTCATGACGGTCATCTGCTATGCATTTGCAGGTCCGCTGGTTACGGCATTTCTTGACAATGCCGACGCATTTGACTTCGGTATGTCCTTTGCCCGCATCTATATTTATTCGGGACCGGTACTGGGATTTTTGTTTGTCCTGATCAATGCGATTCAATCCACGGGTGCAGCACTCCCCTCTCTGATCCTTTCCATCAGCCGTCAGGGTATTCTGTACCTGCCGACAATTATGATTCTCAACACTTTCCATACCGCACAGACGCTTGCCATGGCACAGCCCGTCACAGATTATCTGGCAACAACACTTGCTGCGATTCTGTTCGTGATAACGTACAAAAAGTATTTTGGAGCACTTCAGCCGGATGCACAGATGTGTGACGCAGCGGCTCAATAAAAAAGAATGCTCCGCAGTTTTTGACTGCGGAACACAAATATCAGAAAGTGATTTTTATGTTCATCCGGTCCGCCAAAGGCGGGCCGGATGAACATATTTATTGGGGAGAAATTGTGATACTGTACTGTCCGTTTACGAGTTCTCCGACAGAAATGCTCACGCCGGGATTGACGGATTCGTTGCCATTCCAGTCGTACCAGCCAAATCCGGAGGTATTGCCGTTGATCACAGCACCCGTCTTGAACACTCCCTTTCCGTCATTGACAAGGCGTATCAGACGATGCCCCGCATCATCGTAGTTTGTAAATTCCGAACCATTTTCGTAACGGAAGAACGTCCACCAGTAGTCCGTGGAAATATCCGCCTTTACATGGAATACACGCACACCGCTGCCGACTTCCTGCCACCACATATCACGCTGCAGACCGCTGTTGTTGCCATCGGGCGTGATGTATTCCATGATGAAATATTCCGAAAAATAGCGGTCATCCAGTTTTCCGTAGGGAATAATCACGCAATTGCCCTCTCTTGTCTGAGCATTGTTCAGAAGGAAATTCTGCGTACCCTGTGACGCATCATACACAGCCACCTGATCTTCACGGTACCAGCCGAGCATGAGCTTGGAGAAGCAGCCGAAATCCGTATAGGCATCCACATCCATCATCTCTGTGCCGGCGTTCCCGTGGAACCCTTCGTAGTCATCGCTGTAATACAAATAATAGTCGGGAATTCCCATACAATGCCCCAGCTCGTGCAGATAGCTGCTGACGAAATTCTTATATTCCGTTGCACTTTCGATCTGTGCATTACCCGTGATCATATGTCCGATGGACATACCATCAACGGTGTAGCTGTAGTCAAAGAATCCGCCGGCTTGCGGCCACCAGTTGTCATCCCCTGCTGCTGTCGGAACCGTAATCAGCGTTGCGTCAATCACACCGTCACCGTTCGCATCATAGCGGCGGAAATCCTCGCTGCCTGTAAATGCATTATAGCATTCCTTGAGGAGTTTTTCTTTGTCATCATCATAGGCAGAACGATTTTCCCTTGCGGTGTAGCGGAACACTGCACCGTCCAGATCCATCACTCCCTTGGACGAGCGTTTGTAAAATGCACTGATGCTGTCAAAAGGATAATTTCTGTCGGATGTATCTTCCTCGCCGAATGCGATCTCAGCGATCTGTTCCGTGGTGAGATCCACCTTGTAGCGGCAATCCGGGAAATCCACATAGAAAATCACAAGATTCCCCTTGCCCTGTGACGGCAGGGATGAGAAAATATTGTGTGCAACCGCCGAAATCATCGGTGCTTCTGTGGGCGGTTCAGTGGGTGGCTCGGTAGGTGGTTCGGTGGGTGGTTCTGTGGGATCCGGAACTTCGACATACATACCACGCCAGTCATTTTTCACCACACTTCGTTTCAGGATATCGAGGTCAAAGGCATTGATGCTGTCATCCACGTTCATATCTGCAAGTGTAACGGCAAGCTCACTGTCCAGTCTTTCCAACGTCAGCAGGTGCTTTTGCAGCTTTATAACGTCTGTAACCGAAAGCTCCCCATCAACTGTAACATCGCCGAAATATCCCACAAGCTGCTGGGCGGCAGATGCGTGCAGCATCATGCCTGCCATCGCTATTGTCACACCCAGAATTGCAGACAAAATGCATTTTGTTCGTTTCATACTGTTCCTCCGTTCTGATACAATTCCGTCATAATCCTTACACTGTTTGCAGCATCCTCTTAACTTCCCACAAATTCCCGAATCAGTGAATGCTCGGACAATGCCCCCATCGGCATCGCTTCTATCTCCGAAAGAAACGCCGCTGCATCACGGATCTCGGGTTCCGCTGTCATTTCCAGAAGATCCTCCAGCAAGTGTGTTCTATAGGCACCGATCTCATATGCCATAAATGTATCCACATCATAGGTGGAACGATACTTATACGGCATAATGTACTTATTTTCGCCCTCCTCCACGCTGCGGAACATCATCAGGGTTTCCTCCAGAGAACGCTTGCGGAACAGTCTGTCACGTACCATACGCCGCATCAGACGAATCTTGGACGGATGGAGGATTTCACCATCCTTCGTAATTCTCGTACGGACGCTGACGTAGATCTTCGCTGTTTTCTCATCCGGAATACGGATCACATCGGGATTCAGGCTGTGAATTCCCTCCAGAATGACAAGTTCTCCGGGCTTGCGGTGCAGGATGTTTCCATTCATCACACGGGTGGATTCCTTGAAATCATACATCGGCAGTTCCACGGGATTTCCCATCTCAATTTCAGCGAGCTGACAACTGAGAAATTCACTGTCCACACGATTCGGAGATTCCAGATCCAGCTTACCCTGTGCAAACAGCTCCTTCTCTGCATCCGTCAGTGAATGAAAATAATTGTCAAGTGAAAGCGTATGTGTTTCAATGCCCCTCTCGTCGAGGATCTTCTCAAGCATCTGTGCTGTGGTGGTTTTGCCCGAACCCGACGGCCCCGACAGCAGGATAATCGGGCGTTCCTCACGGTGTACTGCGATGTCATCGGCAATTTCCGTCAGCCGCTGCTGATAGACATGATCTGTTTCAAGGACAAATCCCTGAGGATCTGTTACCAGTCTTTCGTTGATTGTTTGCAGTTCAATATTCATAGTTTGTATTTCCTTTCGGCATAATGATACCTGCATAATATGCAGGAAAACGCTGTTTCATACTTCTGCAGCGTTATGAAAGCAGTATACTCATCTCGACTTTTTTCGATATTCTGTCGGTGTCAGTCCCGTGTGCGTCTTGAAATGACGCATCAGGTGGAATTCGCTGCTGTAGCCGCTGCGTTCGGCAACCTGCCGCAGCGGAAGATTTGTCGTTGCCAGCAGCACCTGTGCGTGCTGGATTCTGGCACGGTTGACATCCGTCATCACATTTGTTCCGAAAATCTTTTTATATGTATGCTGGAACGCCGACTGACTCATGGATAAGCTCCTTGCCATCTCGCTGACCGTTCCGACTTTCTGAATGTTACGGTAGATTTCCTCCCGCAGATAGATCATATTGTCGTAGCGTGAAGAGCTGCTTTCGGGCAGTGACCGCACATTCGAGTGCAAAAGTCTGCTGAGCTTGAAAAACATCGTTTTCATGTACAGTTCCACCAGATCCGCACTGTAAAGATTCCCCGTATAGAATTCATACGTCATGGAACGGATGAGCGTGGAGATCTCCTCCGGATTCTCCAACGGCACGGGACGGTTCAGCGGAATGTCCAGCTCCCGAAGCAGCTGCTCATCCACCGGCTCTACTGTAAAATGGAACCAGTCGTTGATAAACTCCTCTCCGTGTGCACGATAATACTCCGGTGCAAGTCCGCTGTAAAGAAGAAATGTATTTTCTCTGACAACTGTCTCCTTCCCGTCAAGCCGCACTACCGCAGGGCTCTTGAACAGAAGGAACAGCCAGCTCCAGCCGCAGCCATCCGGACGATCCACTACAAAGTCCTTTCCATGAATATGGTGGTAACCTACGCTGTGAATTTCCATATATACACCTCATTTATTACAATTTCTGCTTACATTATACCACATTATGTCGAAAATTGCAATACTAAAATCAACGTAACTTAGTAAAAATTTCGCAAAAAACAACAGAGAAAAAAGCAGATATTGTTATTTCATTCGCTGTTCAGGTGTGCTACAATAAAAATATCAAAACGATAATTTGCTCAAGGAGGAATCATTATGCTTATGAAACGAATTTCTGCTGCATTCTGTGCAGTCATGCTGCTGTGCACGCTGCTTTTGCCGACAAGCGTTGCTCCCTCTGCAGCAGAAGGAACGATGCGTGAAATCACGACCATGGAACTGGTTAAGGACATGGGCATCGGCATCAATCTCGGCAACACCTTCGATTCCGCAGGCGACTGGATCGACCAGTGGGGCGATGGCACTACCTCTGCCTATGAAACCGCATGGGGCAGCCCCGTCATTACCCGTGAGATCATTCAAGGCTATAAGAACGAGGGGTTCGGTGTGTTGAGAATTCCGATTGCATGGTCAAATATGATGGTGCAGGACGGGAATTACAAGATCAACGAGCAGTGGATGGCAAGAGTCACACAGGTTGTTGACTGGACGCTGGACGTTGGTATGTACGCCATCATCAACATTCACTGGGACAACGGCTGGGTAAACAAGTTCCCCGAAAACAAGACCGAATGCATGAAGCGTTACAAGGCAATGTGGACGCAGATCAGTGCGAATTTCAAGGATTACGGCGATTATCTGATGTTCGAATCCCAGAATGAGGAACTTGGCTGGGAAACCCTCTGGAACAAATGGGGCGGCACAAACGGCAAGGCAGAATCCTACGCTCTGGTGAACGAGATCAATCAGGCATTCGTTGATATCGTCCGAAATTCCGGCGGAAACAACGCAAAGCGTCATCTGCTGATCTCCGGCTACAACACCGGTATTGACGTCACCTGCGATTCTATGTTCAAGATGCCCGATGATCCTGCAAAGCGTTGTGCGGTATCCGTGCATTACTACACACCGGCAGGCTTTGCAATTCTCGAAGAGGACGCTGACTGGGGCAAGGCAATGCCGACATGGGGAACTGAGGCGGATTTCAACGAGCTTAACGGCTGGATGGATATGATGAAAACCAACTTTGTGGACAAGGGTATTCCTGTTATCATCGGTGAATACGGCTGTCCGAAGAAAAACAAGGACGCCAATTCCGTTCGTCTGTTCCTCAAGTCCGTCTGCGAAGCTGCCTACAAGCGTCAGCTTTGCCCTGTTCTTTGGGATATTACCGATGTGCACTATGATCGTTCCACATACCGGATGGTGGATCAGGAACTGAAGAAGGCTTTCGTAGAGATCAGCGGTGCGGATATTTCCAACCCCGTACTTCCCCCGACGACGGAACCCGAAGACCTCGGAACGCCCGCAACTGTTACGCCCGATCCGGAAAATCCGGGCATCTGGCTGGTTGATGTAAAGGGTGCTGAAAAGGTGACCATCAACATGGAATTTCCTGCAAAAAGCGGTGCAAACGGCTGTATCGGTTATTCCACGCCCACAATTGAATGGGAAATGGTAGAGTGGACGCTCACTGCAGACAACAAGGGCAAAGCTTCCTACGAATATACGATTCCGGATGATGTTGACAGAATTCAGGTGCAGATCTGGTGGCCGAGCGACGGTGAGGTTGTCGCTGCATATCTGACAATGGGCGAGGGCACGGAAGATCCCGATCCCACAGAGCCTCCCACGACAGAGCCTCCCACGACGGAGCCTCCCACGACGGAGCCTCCCACGACGGAGCCTCCCACGACGGAGCCTCCCACGACGGAACCGCCGTTATCAACGGATGTAAAGTACGGCGATGTTGACTGCAACGACAAGGTAGATATTCTGGACATCATTGTATTGAACAAAAACCTGCTGGGTGCAGCTGAACTTACCGAGCAGGGCAAGAAGAATGCCGACGTTGACCTTGACGGCAAGCCGAGTTCAAACGATTCTCTGAGCATTCTCAAGTTCATCGTAAAACTGACCGACAAGCTGCCGGTTGCATAAATAGTATAAGCCCCCTCATTTGAGGGGGCTTATCATTTATCCAGAACTTTTCCCCGCCTTCGGCGGGGGAAAGCTCATAAATATATTCTTTCAGCTCTTAGCTGAAGGGCTTGCTTTTTTCAGCTCTGCGGCAGATACCACAATAACAGAAACAGCATCGCCAATCAGCGATGCTGTTTTTATCAATTCTTTGCAACCATTTTCCATGTGCCCGCATCCATCAGTTTGGTGCCGCCAAAACTTACAAGATAGTTGCCATCGGGCAGAGCATAGAGTCCACGAACCTCCCTGCCGTCGAACATGGTGCTTGCCCAGTCGATCACGACCTCACTCGTTCCCTCCGCTGCATGAACACCGTACAGTGCTTCCTGTGCATTGAGATAAAAATCATAACCTGCCGTACCTGTAACGATCGAATTATAGTAAAACGGCATATTCTCCGTCTGAATGTCATTGATGCTGATCGTTTCGGGATCCACCCATGCAAAGCGGGATTCCTTGACGCCTGCCTGATACATCAGATACATCTTGCCGTCTGCCGCAGGAATCAGCCCAGTACCAATGGTCATCTCACCGCCCACATTTCCAAGCAGCTGCATTTCCTTATCGTAAACCCAGACTTCGTGATTGCCGACTTCGTTCCAGCCCAGAAAATAGTGATTTCCCGCACCATCAACCTGCATTGTGGCATAGTCCAGCGGTTCCTTCACAAAATCCGAAATTGCCGTTTCTTCCACAAGCGTCATTGTGCTGTCGTATAGCTCCACATACTGATCGCTGCCGTCCTCGCCGCTGTAAAACACATAGACCTGATCCGCTTCGTTCGGCACAACCGCAAGAATATTTCCCGTTTCGCTCAGACGCTTGAGCGTCTTCTGCTCCGATGTATTGGTGTCAGGATCGTACAGCACCACTGCACGCCCGTCAAATTCATTCAGACCGACCATCAGATAATTGTCCTTCAGCGGAATGATCTTGTCTATGCTGACAAGCCCTTTGATGGCGTTCGGCTCCACTGTATACGTTCTGTCCTTCGGTTCCGTCACTGCCTGCGGTTCAGTGGGCGGCTGTGTTTCCATCACCGATGAATTATTCTCGCCGTCACATCCTGTCAGCAGTAGGGATGCAAGCAGAATGCCGAGCAGTGCACGGCTCTGTTTCATTCTCATTTCCGTATTCCTCCATTTAATTTGCTCTTTCTTCCGGATACTCGAATAAATCCAGTGTATTATTCCGATTAATACAGTAACAGTATACCACATTACACCTACATTGTCAAGAATATGACATAGACTGTAAACATTCCTTAATACTTATGGAACAATATCTGTACTTTTAACGGTGGATTTTTCCATCTCAGTGGTGTTTTTCAGTATTTTCAAAACAATCAGGATTGTTCACTCAGATACAAGGAAACCCTGCTCTGGATCATTTTTGCACAGTTCGCCGCACTTTGGTCGCCTGCAAAGTACATTCCCGCTTCCTCGTATACGATGTTATACACTGTACTATCATAGCTGCTGTTGCTGTGTATCTCCTCAATATACGCAAGCAACGTATCCATTTCCTCCCGTGCTATTGGCTCAAGTAAAATCACGTCCTCGCCAAGTGGAAAAAGCCACTCTTCCTCCTTCATAACAGCATCCATCCACTTCTGCATACTGCTGCGTCGTACAGGAAGCGTGTTGTATAGAGAATCCTGATACTCCGATGAGAGAAGAAATTTGAAGAAATCCCATATTTCCGTTTTGTACTGCGATTGTGCGGACATTGCAAGCGATGTCTCGGATATAAAGGAAGCTCCGTTGCCGCCATCCGCTGTGGGTTTTCCGAGAATCGTGATCTCCTCACCGCCAAAGACACCCTCCTGCACCAGATGCAGATCATAGGGCGTACGAAGGACATAGTCACAGAGCAGTGCTGCATCATCCCGATAGGCAAGCTCCTCATAAGGGTATTGCACCTGCGACTGCATTTCCATTTTTGTTGGATAGCTGCCGCAAAGCTCCAATAGCTGCACAAATTCCGTTGTGTCGAAACTGCAGGTTGCCTTTTCCTCATCAATAAAGCAAGCGAGCTGCTCCGTGACCAGTTCCTGCAATGCATCTCCTTGATGCATATTCGGGAACATTTCCATACCATCAGGCAGGCTATGTGCAAGCTCCGTATACTCCGTAAAGGTCAGCCCCTGCCTGTCGCCCAGAAACTTCTTTTTGCCAATGGCGGTGCTGATATAAAAATCGGGACTCATCTGCAGAAGCTTACCGCCATATTCCATGGATTCAAAATAATTCATGAAATACGCATTCTCCTCAAACTCCGCATCCTGTTCCATAAACGGATACAGATCCTCAAACAGCCCCTTGTTTGCAAAGCCTGCAAATGGGAGATTGGCAGTACAGATGATGTCGGCAACCTTGTTTTCCACCATATCCCGTTTGAATTTCTCCAGTCCCTGCTCCCAGCCATCGTCTTCATTGTATTTACTGTAGTTCTCGATCACAATACGGACATCCGACCTTTGACGGTTAAATAGCGAAACAGCTCTTTCCAAACTGCGGTTTTCGTGAATCGTCGCAAGGGAGATGATCTCCAGTGCTTTCAGCTCCTCCTGCGTTTTTTCACGCAGCACCCATGCGGATACCCTGCTTGTTCCGGAATCGTATTCGGTCAGAAAGAATCTCCCGTCAGGCAAAGCATTAACACCTACGGACGAAGAAAAATCAGAATTCACCCAATCAATAAGCTTCACACAGGTGTTGGTCTCCATATCCACACCGTAGGCAGCTTCGCCATCCTGCACCAGAATCTCATAATCTCCGGCACCGCACCCAATCTGTGCAGGATTTGCCGGCATCCCCTCCGTCTGTATGCGTGTGAAATCCCATGTGGCTGTATTGATCTTTGCAACCGCCTCACCGCCGCCCGTATTGTAATAGGCGTAGATCTCACCATCATTTCCAATGGTGATCCCATGGATCCAGCTGCCGATCGAGTCAATACTGCCAAGTTTTCTGAAGTGCTCATCCAGTACTACGATTGCTGATTCCGCATCTGCTGTGCGGAGGGCAAAGTTTCCCCTGCCGTCCTTCAGCATAATTGTAGCGGTCACGTCTTTTCCAATGGATTCGGTGAAATCCTGTTCCTGCATTACATTCCAGTTTTCATCACAAAGCTGCAGTCTGTAAAGATATTCCCCCTCATTCACCGTTTCACGCAGGGCGATCGCATAGCCATATGTCATCTCCATTATGCCAATGGGTTTTACGGATTCGGAATAGGTAAATTCCGCCTGCACACTATTTTTCATCGTGTCATATATGGTCAGCATATTCTCGGAATCCTTCGTAAAACTGACCACCGCCGCAAGCTCCCCCAGCATATGTGTTTCCGCAAGAAAATACATCCCGTCCATCACCCGTTCGGATGCATAGGCATGGGAAAGGGTAACAGTCAGACTGCTGCTCTTTTCCGAGTCGTTGCTCACGTTCTGTTCGGCAGCAGTGGATTCGCTTATGAGATGAACAGACGGCTTGCAACCTGTAAGAACCGCTGCCGCAAGCATGGCAGCCAGCAGCAGAGATGCAAGTTTTGAAATATTTGTTTTCATAGCTTTTCTCCTTATGACTGCTCACTCAGATAAATGCTGACTCTCGACTGCATCATCTTTGCAGCTTCCACGGGTGTCTGATCGCCTGCCAGCATTTTTTCTGCTTCTTCCATCAGAATCTCGTACACCTTCGTGTCATAATACTGGCAAGTGCGGATGCCGTGAATGTAGTCACGCAGAAGGTCGGTTTCCCATTCCTTCATCTCGCCAATTTGTATTACATTCGGGTAACCACCCACGCTTGCTGCATTCATATGCTCTGCGGTTTCAAGCTTGTATTCCAGTGCTCCCTCATGCACCGGCATATATTGCGAAAGCTTTCTCTGGTACTCCTCCGAAAGCAGATGCTTCATGAAATCCCAGATCGCAGCCTTTTCGACCGACTGTGCATTGACGGAAACCGTAAAGGGCGTTTCGAACACACCGCCATTGCCCTCATCCCAGATCATCGGATAACCGGTAAGGGTGGTTTCCTCATCAAAGAAGGTTGCACGGAATACGGAATGCAGATCAATGGGCTGCGTGATCTCAAAATCATAGAAGAGGATCTGATCATCCTTCCACGCATTGTCGCCCACAATCTGGTAATCACTCGTATAATACCCTCCTTCCGAGCTCGAGATTTCATTGAGTATCTCCAGAAACTGCACAAATTCGGGAGAATCAAAACAACACTGTGCTGTTTTGCGGTTAATGCAGCCCGTCTGGAGGTTCCGCATATAAATCGGTGCCATGATATCCGAAGGATAATAAATGAATCTGTCCATGCCATCGGGAAGCGAAACATCCAGATGCTCCCCAAGGCTCAGCCCCTGT
>JAZNUR010000087.1:0-4826 GCA_045592405.1 Oscillospiraceae bacterium | reverse complement strand
ACGATGTTTCGGCATCGTCCTTTTTGGTTATGTATCTTCATAGCCGCCGCAGGCGGCGAAGTCGGAGGCCAAGCGGTCTTAGGAAGACAACATTCAAACACAACTCCTTGGCCCACAGAACGACATGGCTAGATCCGACTTCTCCCCATTTTAAGGTTTTTCGACAGACAGAAAGGACGATGTTTCGGCATCGTCCTTTTTGGTTATGTATCTTCATAGCCGCCGCAGGCGGCGTATGGGGATGCATGAAATGGCGGGTGTGTCAGCACACGCTCTCCCGATTGAGAATTCGTATTACAGGATGAAGCAGATCAACCCGCTGCAGCCCTCGTTGATCACACGCTCCAGCGTTTCCTGCAGCTTCATGCGTGCCTCCACTGGCATCTTGAACAGCTTGTTGTGCAGTCCTTCGTTGACCAGTTCATGCAGGGATTTGCCGAAGATATTGGATTCCCAGATTTTTGTCGGATCCTCCTCAAAACCCTGCAGCAGGTACATAACCAGTTCCTCGCTCTGTTTTTCCGTGCCGACAATGGGACTTACTGTTGTCTTGATGCCCGCCTTCATCATATGAATCGACGGTGCGGAGGCTTTCAGACGCAGACCGTATTTGCCGCCCTGCTTGATGATTTCGGGCTCCTCCAGATGAAGCTCCTCCATTTCGGGCATGACGATACCGTACCCCGTTGCCTCCACTTCTCGCAATGCAGGCTCGATCCTTGCATATGCCCTGCGGACAGCCGTCAGTTCCTTGAGGATTTCCAGAAGTCCCGCTTCATCCCGAATCTCCAGTCCTGTCGCTTCGCCCAGAATCTTGAAAAACAGACTGCCGTCCAGCGTGACACTGATCGTCACAGTGCCCGTGCCAAGGTCGATCTCGCTCGGTTCAGCACAGAGAATGTATTTGCAGGTGCAGATGGGCTTTGCAAGTGCGGCGGCATCCTGCACGGTAACAAGCTCCCGTGCCGCTTCACGAATGACGGAGAATACTTCCTGCTTAACGTGATGCCCCTTTTCCAGCATGGAAATCCAGCCGGGCATTGCAAAATTCACCTCACGGATGGGAAATGCATATAATAGAGCAGTGAGAATATCACGGATATCACCCTCCGCAAGCTGTGTACAGCTTACGGGAAGTACCGTCGTGCCGTAGGTTTCCTGCATTTGTGCCGCAAGTGCTTTTGCCTCCTCCGTATCCGGATCGACACAGTTGAGCAGGACAACAAAGGGTTTGCCCAGAGCCTGCAATTCCGAAATGACACGGGCTTCCGCTTCGGCGTATTCCTCACGGGGAATGTCGGAGATGCTGCCGTCGGTTGTAACGACAAGCCCGATGGTCGAATGCTCGGTGATGACCTTCTGTGTACCGATCTCGGCAGCCATATTAAAGGGGATTTCCTCGTCAAACCATGGCGTCATGACCATGCGTGGCATTTCGTTTTCGATGTAGCCGAGGGAGCTTGGTACAATATATCCCCCGCAGTCGATCATCCTTGCACGGAATTTCGCCCCCTCGCCAAGCTGCACGGAAACCGCTTCCTCGGGGATGAATTTCGGTTCGGTCGTCATGATGGTCTTGCCTGCGGCGGACTGGGGAAGTTCATCGACAGCACGTTCTTTCTTGTAGCCGCTTTCGATGTTCGGGATCACAAGCGTTTCCATAAAACGCTTGATGAGCGTGGATTTTCCTGTGCGCACGGGCCCGACCACGCCGATGTAGATATCGCCGCCCGTCCGCCTTGCAATGTCGGTGTAGATGTCTTTCATGGGTTCCTCCTGTGGTGTGGATAAGTTTATGGCGAAGCATCTTAAAAGTTTTCGCTCAAGCCTTTTTCAAAAGGCTTGCGGGGTCAAGGGGCGGAGCCCCTTGTCGCTCACCGCAGTGAGCGAAATTCTATAAAATCGGTAGGGAGCTCTGCACGGGGGTGAATTCCAAAACAGTCGGGTGGACTGTTTTGGAAGAGGGGCGTGCTCTGCGATAGAGAGCCGCCCCTATCTTTCCGCTAAAGATCTCTTTCCTTTCCGCTGCAGCGGAAACACATTTATCAATTCACAATCGGGATGAGCAGCATACCGTCCGCTGTGAGAACATCCTCCGTCAGGTCGTTCTCCTCCATAATGGCGGAAACACTTGTATGGCACCGCTTGGCAATCTCCCAGATCTCCTCCTGTGCCTTGCCAAAATACAGCTTCAATGCGTAGTTCCTCGGATGTGCCGCATCCTCCTGTACCTCAAAATCCGTCAGCACCTCGCAGATATGACTGCGGTGGATCGCCCCCTCCAGCCGCAGCTCCGCTTTCAGCGAAACCTCCGCCTGCTCGGATAGGGTGTATGCACAGTTCTCTGCCGCAGCATATACCTGTACACTGTCCTGTTCGCTGATTTCCGGCACGGAAAGCCGATGCTCAAAGGGTTCTTCCCGTTCGAGAAGTCTGGGCATTCCGCTGCTTTCCCGTACCAGCACGCTGCAGCAGAGCATTCCGCTGATCTGTACTTCCCCCGTTTCCGCATCCGTTCGGGTGGTCAGATTCTTTGTTTCGCACCATGCATCGTACACGCAGTCCAGTTCACAGTCCGTGCAGGCAAGCTTTGTGGTGCACAGATGCGTTTCGGAAAATGCTTCCGGTGCACCGCCCGTACAAATCTTTTCCTTCACGCAGCGACTCCGGTGTTCTGTCGAAAATGCGTCGCAGACAAGGGATTCCGATGCCATACGCACCGCACTGCATGAAAGCCGCAGCTCCGCTTCACACCGCAGGATACGCACATTGCCCGATGCATCCGTTACGGGTTTGATGTCACAGGCGGCAACCGTTGTCCGCATACTGCAGGTATCCTGTTCCTCCAGCCCCTCCGTTTCCAGAAGCTGACTGTAGGGGATGCGGAAGGACATTGGTTCAAGACTGCCGTCGCCATCCTTTTCGCAGGCATAGAGCAGCTGAATCTGGAGATTGCCCTGTGCAAGGAGCTTTCCCGATACCATTTTGTGGGATTCCTCCACGGTGCGTGCATCGCATCGGACAATGTGCAGCACGGGGGGCTTTGCGTTCCCAAGCTCCAGTTCTTCGGCAATGACGAGATTCTTGGTCGTATGCAGGGATTTAACCGGATACTGCACTGGGATTTTCTTCGTATGCACACTCTTTTCAAAAATATCGCAGATCGCTTCCTGCTGCTGCACGGTATTGGTACGGATACGGACAGTGACCGCACCTCGCACATCCAGACGGCGGCGGCTTACCGCACGGCAGTTCACATAATCCGTAACGGGAATGAGTTCGACGGAAAGCCCTTCGGCGGGTGTGCCGAGTTCCGCTGTTCTGCTGAAATGCAGCGTCTGACTGACGCACTGGAGAATGTGGCTGTCCTCTCCGCAATACAGAATGCGGACATCCGCACGCAGTTCGTAGGAGATCCTGTCACCGCTGAGGGTTTCAGAGATAACGGCAGGTGTGACCATACATTTGACAAGCTTGCACACATCGGGATAGTAGTCGGGCAGGACATAATCCAGCTCCACGCTCTGCTCCTGCAGAAAATTCCCCGCAGGCTGGGCGGCGGCGATCATCGCCCGATTGGTTTTCAGTTCCATAGGTAACCTCCTTGTTTTGTCCGAAGCTGTCAGTTTCGGATCCACCGAACAACTCCGCTGTTGGTACAGTCTATGCAGAGGGTGTCCTTTTCAGAACAGGCAGAGTTTCCACTGTAATGAAATTGACATAATCTGTAATATCATGTTTATTGAAAACCTTGGGACCGCATGGTATATTATTAGTATGGAATTCATGACCGCAAAAGGAGATATGCATATGAAGAAACTGAAATTCATTCCCCTACTGACTGCAATGCTGCTCGCACTGGGCTTTACCGCCTGCAGCGGCGAAGAAGAAGATCCTACATTTTCCGTGGCAGATCGTCATCCTCCGGAAACCACTGCTCCTGCCATTACTGAAACAGAAGCTTCTGCGGAAACTTCCGAAACACCTCAAACACAGGCTACCACCGAAGCCGAAACTCCGGAAGAAACACAGGCACCCACCGAAACGGAAACGACAACGGAAACGCAGTCCGCTGTCAGCTACAAGGAAATGACCGTACACGATAAGCACAATACCGAATCCTATGTCCGCTATCCGATGCAGGAGGGCGGCAAGGATGCGGATGCTGTCAACGCCCTGATCAAGGCAAAGGCGGATGAGATGCTGGCGTCCATCCATGATGAGGATTTGGACATTCCCGATGTCGAGTGGACGTGCAACATCTATGCAGACTATGAGATCACAAGGGATGATGAGAAATACCTGAGCATCCTTTGGACGGGGGACTGGTTTGTCAGCTACGCACCCCATCCGAACCAGTTTGCACAGGGACTCATCATTGACAAGAGTACAATGACCGAGGTCAAACTCACCGATCTCTACACCGTGGACGAAGCGTTCGTGCAGAAGGTGCAGACACAGGTGGATGCAAAGCTTCACGGGGCACTTGCGGAGAAATTCGACGTTTCCACGGACGAAGTTTCGGCGATCACAAGCGATGTGACGATTGAGGGCTTTGTGCAAAACGGCACGCAGTTCGACTGTATTATTCCCGTGTGCCTTGCGGAAAACGGCGTGATCTTCAGCGTTTATGTTCCCCATTATATCGGCGATCACTGCGAAATCGAGATACCCTATGCAGAATTATCATAAGCTTGTTTTTCCTCCTGCCTTTCGGCAGGGGGAAAAATAGTCAGTCCCCAAACCTCAAAATGGGGAGTGGGGCGAAAGCCCCACAGAGGGGTTCGGGGACGAAGTCCCCGAACGATAGCCCCTCCCCTCGGGGA
>JAZNUR010000086.1:0-16988 GCA_045592405.1 Oscillospiraceae bacterium | reverse complement strand
TCCACATAGGTCACGGTATTCTCCGCATCGGGGGTGTCGATCGCATAGACAAATCCCTGATAATCATCGGCATACATCGCCAGAAGCGGTGCATCCTCCGAAAATCCCGTTACGCTGTAATAGCCGATGTAGTCGGTCGATGTGTAACTGCCAAGGCGTTCCAGCTCCGCAGCATAGGCTGCATCGTCATATTCCACTGTCAGATAGCTCAGATACTGGGCATCCCACGGATTATAGTAGACCATTTTGTATTCCCTGACATCCATATCCGCAGTGATCGCAGATGGGAAAATACTTTCATCCAGTCCCCACTTATTCCGATACTCGGATTTTGCATTTTCTCCCATATACTGAGAATAATTGTTCACATCCGTATCGACCTTGATGGGAGCAAGTGCACTGTCAAGCATCAAGAACGCCACAATTCCTCCAACGGCAATCTGCCATACAGTGAACAGTGCTGCCACAATGATCGCTGTAACCAGTGCAACACGCCAAATAAGCCTGCGTTTTGACTTTTTGACATATTTCTGAAAACTCTCCGCAGGCTCTTTAGAAAATTCCGTATTCGGTTCGGGGGCGGTCATTTCCTCGTACACTTTACGGCATTCCTCACATTCATCAAAATGCGTTCCAATCAGCTCACGGCTCTTGTCACTGACCATATTTTCTGTATACAGCGGCAAAAGATCCTTAATCACATCACAATCCACTCTCATAGCATTTCCTCCTTCACCTTTTTCTGCATCATCGCTTTCGCACGATGAAATGTCACACACGCCCAGTGCTCCGATTTTCCGAATACCTCGCCAATCTCTCGGAATGACAATTCCCCGAATATACGCAGCATAAAGATCTCTTTGTACGGCTCATGCAGATCATGCAGAAATTTGTGGATCTGGAGTGCCTGTTCCTTGTCTGCGATCAGATCGGTAAATTGCGGTTCTTCCGACGGCAGTTCATCGGAGCTTTCCGCTGCCGTAAAACGATTTTGTTTCTGGCGGCAGGTATAATACAGGTTTTTGGCAATGGCACACAGCCACACCCGTATGTCCGATTTTCCCTGATATGTGTCGTGGGACTTCATTGCACGAAAGAATGTTTCCTGTGTCAGCTCCTCAGCCAGTTTTTCATCGCCGGACAGTCCACGCAGAAACCGAAAAACATCTTCGTAATAGGATCGGTACAGCGATTCAAAATTTTCCATTCCTTCAACCCCCTTCACTTATTAGACTCGGAAGATTCCAAAATATCACAGACTTTTTTATTTTTTCTGAAAAAATTTTTCCCCTGAAACACAGGGGAAAATCAGGTAAAGCAGGATCAATAAACCGAAGCTCCCGTCAGCTCCGCCTCGGTTGTGATACCCTGTGCGATCATTTTTGCACGCATACAAGCATAGAATTCCGCCTTTGTTGCCTGATGGTAGGGCAGAATGAAATAAATACCGATACCACAAGACAGAATTCCCAGCAGATACCAGCCGATGAACGAAAGATTCAGGAAGAACAGATTTGCCTTTTCCCCCTCCATGGTGCGTTTGGAAATCTCAAACACACGCTCCTTGGAAAGATTGGGGTTTTCTGTAATCAGATACGGAATCAGTGTGTATTCCAGCGACTTGATCACTCCGGGGATCACGAAAAGCATCGACCAGAGCCATACATACAGCATACGCCAGAACATGAGCTTCACGGTTACCATATATCTGCCTTCTTTGAATGCACTGAATAAGTAGCTGAAATCCACATCTCCGCTTCTTGCCTTGCAGAAAAACGCACACTTTCCGACTTCTATGGGGTTTGAAAGGAAACCGTATATCACCATGCTGATCAGCATTGCAAATGCAAAAACCAACAGATACATAATCATGTATACGAGCATTACCCCGATCGCTGCGATAATTCCAACAAACACCTCGGCACCCGAATCCGATAATCCTTCGAGGTAAAGTCCGCTGTGCTGCGGCATTCCTGTTACGGGCGGTGCAAACATAAAATACGACGAGCTTCCATGAAGAGAATCACTGAGTATCGCTGCTGTCAAACAGACAAGAAATCCCATCCAGTAATAATTTTTCATCGAATTTCTTGCATTCTGCTTCAATAAATCAATCGTCCACATACGCACGTTCTCCTTGCAAATTTATATGTCTTTCAGTCCACCGCAAGGCGGACTGAAAGACACGTTTTTCTATTAGATTCCCCCTGCTGTTTCAGCAAGGGGAATCGTGATAATTACATATTGTACGGGTTGTTGTCCTGATTGTACGGAATTGCACTCGGCTCATTATACGTATTGATCGCAGGCATACCCGTCAGTTCCTCTTCGGAGGTAATGCCCATTGCGATTGCCTTAGCTCTCATGCAAGCATAGAATTCTGTGAAGGTTGCCTGCTCGTACGGTACGACAAAGACAATGCCGACACAGCAAAACACAAGACCAAGCAGCTCCAAGCCGATGAAGGAAAGCTCCAGAACGAACAGCTTCCACTTTTCGCCATACATTGTGCGTTTGGAAATCTCAAATGCACGTTCCTTGGAAAGATTCGGATTCTCAGCGATCAGATACGGGATCAGATAGTATTCCAGTCCCTTGACCACGCCCGGGATCACAAACAACAGCGACCACAGATAGGTGTAGAGATAACGGAAAAACAGTGTCTTTACTGTGGACATATATTTGCCGCTGCCGAAGTTGTCAAACAGATGACCGAATGATACATCGCCCTCTCTCGCCTTGAGGAAGAATTTGCACTTGCCCGCTTCGATCGGTGCACCCAGAAATGCATAGACAGCAAAACCAATTGCCAACGCAAAAATAGAGATAAAGATCGTGGCAACAAACACTCCGACCAGTACTGCAATTACTTCTTCGGCATTTTCGCTCTCGAGCAGCTGCTTAAACTTTTCAGTCGTTTCCGATGGCAAACCACTGTTGCCGCCACCGCCGCTGGTAGGATCACTGCTTCCCCCCAACATACTGGATACAACACAAACAGCCAACGCCATCCAGTAATAATTCTTCAGCGATTTCTTGGCGTTATCTTTTAACAGTTTTCTCGTCCACATAATGCGACCACTCCTTAGTTGATTAATATGCTAATACACCTGCTTGGTGAATTGATATTTCTATTGTAAATCACATTTACAATTTTGTCAAGTCTTTCCGATACATTTCGACAAACTGCATAAAACCACTCGGAAGAAAATGTATTTTTTATACAACTGCGATTTAGAATTTTTCGGGAAACACTTGCAATTTCCTGTAAAATACGTTATAATAATAACGATGGGGGTAAAACCCTGCAGAAATAATTAGGAGGACGTTATTATGTTAGTTTCCGCTAAGGACATGCTGAACAAGGCAAGAGACGGCAAGTATGCAGTCGGCCAGTTCAACATTAACAATCTTGAATGGACAAAGGCAATCCTGCTGACAGCACAGGAGCTGCAGTCTCCGGTAATTCTCGGTGTTTCCGAGGGTGCAGGCAAGTACATGTGCGGCTACAAGACCGTAGTTGGCATGGTAAATGGTATGATCGAAGAACTGGGCATCACAGTTCCGGTTGCACTGCATCTTGACCATGGCTCTTTCGAGGGTGCAAAGGCTTGCATCAATGCAGGTTTCTCCTCTGTTATGTTTGACGGCTCTCACTATCCTATTGAGGAAAACATCGCAAAGACTCAGGAGCTCATCAACGTATGTAACGCTAAGGGTCTTTCCCTCGAAGCAGAAGTAGGTGCTATCGGAGGAGAAGAAGACGGCGTTGTTGGTAAGGGCGAATGTGCAGATCCCGACGAGTGCAAGGCTGTTGCAGATCTGGGTGTTACCATGCTGGCTGCCGGCATTGGCAACATTCACGGCAAGTATCCGGAGAACTGGGAAGGTCTGTCCTTCGAAACTCTGGCTGCAATCAAGGAAAAGGTTGGCGATATGCCTCTGGTACTGCACGGCGGTACCGGCATCCCTGCTGAAATGATCCAGAAGGCAATTTCTCTGGGTGTTGCAAAGATCAACGTTAACACAGAGTGCCAGCTGGCATTCCAGGAAGCTACACGTAAGTATGTAGAAGAAGGCAAGGACCTGCAGGGCAAGGGCTTTGACCCGAGAAAGCTTCTCGCTCCCGGCTTTGAGGCAATCAAGGCTACTGTTAAGGAGAAGATGGAGCTGTTCGGCAGCGTAGGCAAGGCGTAAGCAAAGTATCTGTCAAGATTTTGAAACCCCTCGGAACACTCCTGTTCCGAGGGGTTGTTTTTATACTGCTCCCTTTAACTCTGATAGACAAAGTCGGCGTTAAGGATTGCATGAAACGGGATTTGGAGGATCAGTATTATATCGCTGCAAACACCTTGCCGAATCGCTCGTGATTTTGCTGCACGCCGTCGTCGGGAATCATGCTCACGCCGCTTTTCCGCAGCTCCGCAATATGCCGGCAGAACTGCATAAGCTCGGCAGAATTTGCGGTATCCGCTGCCGCCGCACATTCCCTCGATTTCCGCTCAAGCAGGGAGAGCTGTTCCCCATCCATCCGATGCAGGTACACAAGTCCCCGCAGTGAATGCCGCCTGCCGCTGTCCGCCATCCAATAAATCGGGCGTTTGCGGTAGGTGCGGCAATGGTCGGTGTAGAATTCCCGCATGAAATACCGCCGCAGCACATCCCTTGGCGATCCTGCTTTGCCGATCGCATCTGCCAGAAACTGCAGATTCTCCTCCAGTGCCGCTGCACCGAAAACTGCTGTCAGGAATTCCTCCAGATACAAAACCACATCCCTGCCGCAGCCCTGTGAAACCGGCAGAAAATTCTCCGATATGGGTGTGAATTCGGCGTTTTTGACTAAAAACCGCCCGAAAATGCATCCCACGGCAAAACTGAGAAAGCTTCGCACGTCTGCCGAAACATCCGCACGCCGAAGTGTAATATCCGACTCCCCCACCTCGGGAGAAAACTCCTCCTCCAATCCGTAAATACGGAGGAAAATCTCATTCAGCTTACGTTCATTCGCCTGCATTGTACGCAGACGGTTTTCGCTGATTTCCTTCCAGCGGGCAAAGCCATCCGAAAGCCGCACTGTCCCTTCCCGCACAAACGGATGACAGGAAAAATCCCAGCTCTGCTCATAGCTGTCCCATTCCTCATGGGCGATGGCGATGTTTTCGGATACCAGCTGTTCCACCAGCGGTTTCTGCGATTCGTCTATTATAATCGGCAGACTGCCGATGTTTTCCACCTGAAAATTCATGGTGGGATTGAACATTTTCAGCATTTCCAGTGCCACTTTCGACGAAAGAAATCCCATCAGATACAGGCTCTGCGATTCCTCCGGAAAGAGTGAGGAGCCGGATACATCAAACAAAAATCCATGCGGCTGAAAACGCACGCCGAATTTGGTGCTTTCCGTGATAAACGGCCACGTCACTGCCTGTCGGAAGTACATCGACTCGTTCTTGATTCTGCCGCCCGAATGGTTCTTGTTGAGCTGTGCATGGAATGCACGCATTTCCTCGCCGTTACGATAAAAATCCACCACATAGCGGTTGTTGCCATACCATCTGCGAAGCTTGCCGCCCTTGTTATAGGGAAACCAGCGTTTCCCCGTTTGCATCGCAGCGTCGGCGTTTTCACAGCCGAATGCAATGCTGTCAGGTGCTACCTCATGCCAGAGCCGCAGGAAACGCTTGTTGTCCGATGTGGTCATTCCCTGACAGATTTTGCACAAGGAGTCAAGCTTCGGATGCGTGAGTGCCGAACGCATCCGATCGCTGATCCAGTAACAGAGAGGACTGCCGCTGATACCGGAAAACTGCTGCACATCGCAGACATAGCGGCGGCTTTCAAGAAAGAATGCGGTTTCCTTGTCCTCATCCTCCGTCAGACGCAGATAGGTGGTGCGGTAATCCGGTACATATCCGCCCATACATACAAAAGCTGTGGTCTGCACGATCGTCCCCACATCGGTCTGCGGGAACGCCCTCGCTCCCAGATGCACCATACTTTGCAGGGTATACGCCTGCATCTTTGTCCGCAGCCTTGCATAGCTTGACAGGAACATCCATGCGTGCTGTGTGATCATTGCAAAACATCCATGCGGTGCAGTCAATGCCGCACAGCGTTCCATGAATACGGCAAACAGATCCGACTTGCTGTCGGGATACTGCCTGCGGACAAATTTCGACAGCTCGGGATGCATTCCGCTGCTGCCCATATACGGAGGATTGGTGATCACGGCATCATACCTGCGTCCGAGCATCCTGCAAAGCGTTTGCATCCGCTGCACGGGTACTTTGAACGTTTCCGGAATTTCGCCGATTTCCGCATTTTCAGGACACAGCAGAGAGCCGTACACCCGTGCATTCCGAAACTGTGACGCCAATGCGGAAAGTGACGGCGGACAGTCTGCAAATTCCAGTCCGCCAAAATGATACAGCTGCAGGCGGATATTTCGTTTCAGAATGCCGCTGTCGTATCTGCGGGCTTTCATCAACAGCACAAAGGACGCCAATGCACAGGCGTTTTCGTCGATGTCCAGCCCATATAAATTATGCTCCAGAATGTTCGCCGGCGCATCCTTTGCCTGCCATCCCTCACGCAGATACAGCTCCATGAGTGCGTCAAACACATAGGCAAGAATATGTCCCGTGCCCATACACGGATCAATGACGGTCAGTTCCTCGATATGTCGGACTTTCAGCGGTTTTCGAAGTTGCAGCAGCGTATCCGCCGTAGACTGCGGCTGTTTTGCTTCGGAGATCACATACTTCCAGTGATCCGGCGACTGACCGCAAAGCGTATGCAGCGTGTTCTGCGTCATATAGCGGACGATCCAGTCGGGAGTAAACATCTGTGTAGCGGCCGGAATCTGCTGCGGTGCGATTTTTGCATGATTCCGAAGCTGTGCGAATGCCCGTTCACGCTCCTGTGTGTTCCAGTACTGATAGAGCCAGCCGAGAATTTCGGGGGAGTCAAGCCATTCCTCCTGCGGAATCCTTGCAAACATTTCCTGCACCATGCCATCCTCGGCAAGCAAGGTATCGGGGAGCACAGCAGAAATATCCTCCGCAAACAGCTCGGCAGCCGCAGGGATTTCCCCGAGCATTCCACAAAACCGCAAAATGCCGCTGCGAAGCTCCGCTTCAGCTGCGGGTGGGAGGAGATCATCCGCAGCATCGGTGAACAGCCGTTCTCCCTCGGGCAGCCAGCCGTTGACTTCCAGAAAACGCAGGGCAGTAAGCCGCATAAACCAGAGCTGTGCATAATGCTCTGCCTTTTCCGGCGAATCCGCAAGCGGCAAAATATCCTGCAAAAGCAGAATATGGGAACGAACTGCAAATTGCTTGAGTGCACTGCGATTCACACGCTGACCTCCTTTCCAAATGGATTCTTCGTCTTATTATAGCATATTTTGGGGAGGTTTGCAATGGTTATTGATTGCCTTCAGAATCCTGTGATATATATATTTCTTCTGCTTGCTGCTGCAAACTACGCAGTGCTATAATATGACGCTCAACCATTAGACGCTGACTCTCCTGCTCCATTGTCAGTGCTGTATCCTGCATACTATTGGATATCTCATAAATTCCGTTGAAAAGAAGCATATACATCTTTTTATATTCACTCACCGAATCACCTCCTACTTGTTAATTATATCTGTATTTCAGATAAAAGTCAATATCTTGATTCCAGATATGGCATACTGTATTTAGGGTGATGAATATGATTTTTGAACGAATCCGCAATCTGCGTGAGGACAATGACCGAAAACAGCGTGAGCTTGCCGAATACCTGAATGTATCACAGAACACCTACTCACAATACGAAAGCGGTACCATTGCGTTGAGTGCAGAAAATGCCATAATGCTTGCAAAATATTACAACACCAGCGTCGATTATCTGCTGGGACTGACGGATGAAAGAACACCTTACAAGCGAAGAAAATAAATTCTGTTTGCAATATATACCGCCTTCGATGCACGTCATCATCGAAGGCGTTTTTCTGTTTGTCCGGTCTTAGAACATCCCCATTTTTGGGGATTTCTTTCCAAAAGCTATTGACAATCATTTAAAAATGTGGTAATATTTACATAAAGAAAGGCGGTGCGTACCATGAAATTATTAAAGCCTAAAAAGGCATTTTGCCTGTTCCTTTCCGTCGTAATGGGTGCGATGATGATGCCGATTCACGAAATTTCGGCAGCAACCGTTCTGACGGACAGCAAAACGGGCACTGAAGACGGGTATGACTACGAGTTGTGGAAGGACTCCGGTAATACCACTATGACGCTTCTGGGCAACGGTGCTTTCAGCTGCGAATGGAGCAACATCAACAATGCTCTGTTCCGTACCGGAAAAAAGTTTGACTGTACCCAGACCTATAAGGAGATCGGCAATATCACCTGTGAGTACGAAGTGGATTACAACCCCAACGGCAACTCCTACCTCTGTCTGTACGGATGGACAAAGGAACCCCTGATCGAATACTATATTGTAGAATCCTGGGGCAACTGGCGTCCGCCGGGAACACAGTCCAAGGGCACGATCACTGTTGACGGTGAAGTGTACGATATTTATACTTCTACCAGAGTCAATCAGCCCTCTATTATCGGCAATACCACATTTGAGCAGTACTGGAGCGTTCGCCGCAACAAGAGCACTTCCGGCACCATTTCCGTGAACAAGCATTTTGATGAATGGGAAAAACAGGGCATGAAGATGGGCAAAATGTACGAGGCTGCCTTTACGGTTGAAGGCTACCAGAGCAGCGGCAAGGCAACTGTCAAGAAAAATAAGATCACCATCGGCGGTGAATACACGGATACGCCCACACAGCCGACGGAGCCGCCCAAGCCTGTGGAACCGGATAAGGACGGCTACTACTTCCATTCCACTTACGAATCCGGTACGGACAGCTGGACAGCAAGAGGCAATAATAGCGTCGCAACCAGCAGCAATGTTTCCTACACAGGCGTGCAGTCCCTGTATGTCAGCAACCGTGCAGAGGCTTGGAACGGTGCAGGCTACACACTGGATACTTCTGTGTTCCGCCCCGGTTCAACATACAGCTTCGGTGTAGCGGTAATGCAGAATCAGATCGCATCCGAAGATTTCAAGCTTTCCCTGCAGTATGATCTGAACGGTCAGACCGAATACGCAGGCATCGCAGAAGGTTCCGCATCCAAGGGCGAGTGGCTCGTACTTTCCAACACCGAATATACCATTCCGGCAGGTGCTTCCAATCTGCTGCTGTATGTGGAAACTCTCGAAAATCTGACAAACTTCTATGTAGACGAGGCATTCGGTGCTCCGCAGGGCAAGGAATTTGCGGCAGCTCCCAACGCCAAGGAAGGCGATGCAAACCATGACGGTAATGTCAGCATCGTGGACATCATCGCTCTGCAGAGCTTCCTGCTCGGTAAGGATGCCGCAGTCTACGCTGATACAGCCGATCTGGATAAGAACGGCAAGCTCAATGCCTTTGACTTGGCGGCACTCAAGCGTCTGGTGCTGAATCTTCCTGAAGAAGAACCCATTCCCGAGCCGACGCAGCCCACGACACAGCCAACAACGGAGGCTCCGCCCAAAGTTGAAGGTCAGTGGTACAATACCGCTGATATTTCCTGGATCGATCCCAACAAGCCCATGGTTGCTCTCTCCTTTGATGATGGCCCTGTAGGCATTGCCAACACCGATCCCTCCATCCGCATCCAGAATGCACTTGCAAACAACGGATTCCACGCAACATTTTTCTACTGCATCAATCTCTGGGGCAGAAACCTCAACTCCACACTGGAGCAGGAGATTCTCCGTGCGAAGGATCTGGGCTTTGAAGTCGCAAACCATACCTACTCGCATCCCGACCTCTCCAAGATGGATGCGGCAGGCATTCAGAAGGAAATCAATGACTGCTCGACGGTTCTCAAACGTCTGACAGGACAGGATGCGTTCCTGATCCGTCCTCCGTACCTCGGACTGAATGATACGGTCATGGCAAATGCCGGTGCACCGCTGATCACCTGTGCTGTGGATTCGCAGGACTGGAACAAGAAGAACACACAGGACATGATCAACCAGATGACATCCAAGATGAATGACGGTTCTCTGGATAACACCATCGTTCTGATGCACGAAACCTATGCGGATACTGCTGCTGCAGTAGAATACCTTGCTCCTTATATGAAGGAAAAGGGCTGGCAGATCGTTACCATTTCCGAAATGTTCAAGGTGAACAATAAGGTAATGTACGATGGTCAGGTTTATACGCAGGCAAAGTAAAGTTGACATAACAGTGAAATCCCCCGCAAAGCGGGGGATTTTTTATGAATCCCAGTCCTCAATGAGCTGTTCCAGCTCCTCTTCTGATTCCACGACAACACCGCCGCTGCGAATCAGTCGGAGATCCTCCTCCGACAGAAGATAGGTTTCCATATCCAGAATACGGTAGGGCTTTGCACTGTTTTCCCGAAACAGTGCAAGCCTCCCTTCGCATTCCCCCAGCACAAATTTCACCTGTTCCTGTGCTGCCATGGATGCATTTTTTGCGGTCACTGCGGATTTCTGGAATTCTATCCCCCTTGCGGCGGACACCAGAATGATCACGGCGGAGATGGTCATGGCGGTCAGAAACAAAAATATCTGGTTGCGTTTTGACAGCATATGCGTTCCCTGCTTTCTTTTTGATATGTACATTCTGCCCCAATGGGAAAATTTTATGCAAAGAATCAAAAACATCCCCGTTTGGTCGCTTTTTCCTTTCGTCTTTTGTACAAATTCACGATAAATTCCCGCACACCATATTTTTTTCAAAAAAGACTTAACAAAATGGGTTTTATGTGTTATAATGATAATGTATAAGTATGTCTTCAACTGCTCTTAGCAGAGCATGGAAAATACAAAGAAAGGAACCCCGATATCATGCAAGACCAGCACAGAAAAAAACGCAGTACGTCCGAAAAAGCCGCTGCACCGCAGAAAAAACGCAAAAAGAGCAAGGCACTGCGTATTGTAAAAAAACTGTTCTCCATCCTCGTTTCCACGCTGCTGTCCATTTTCCTCATCTGTATCATTACGGGTACGATCGTGGCAACAGCAGTCACCGTCTATGTTCTGGACTTTATGGATGAATCCTCCACCATTACCCTTGAGGAAATGGAACTGAGCTACAACAGCAATGTGTATGCTTACGACAAGGAGGGCAACCTCATCAATCTCTATGAAGTCCCCAACGAAATTCAGCGTATTCCCGTTAAACTCGAACAGATCCAGCGTCATACACTCGATGCGTTTGTATATACCGAGGATGAGCGTTTCTACGCCCATGACGGTGTTGACTATAGGAATACCATCGGTGCGTTCCTCAACCTGATCCTCAATTTCTGGGATACCGATCGTGGTGGTTCTACCATCACGCAGCAGCTGATCAAAAATGTTACCGGTGATGACGATCCTTCCCCGTCCCGTAAGATTCGTGAAATTTTCCGTGCAATGACGCTGGAGAAGAATTATACCAAGGACGAGATCATGGAAACCTATCTCAACTACATCGGCTTCGGCGGTGCAGCAAACGGCATTGAGATGGCTGCCATCAAGTACTTCGGCAAGAATGTCGGTGATCTGACGATTGCAGAAAGTGCGGTGCTTGCGGCAATTCCGCAGTCACCGGAAGCGATCAATCCCTTTGCAGGCTATGTGGATGACGAAACCGGTGAATGGGTGGCTTCCGGCCGTACCCGTAACCGTGATCGTCAGGAATACGTTCTCTGGCAGATGTATGAACATGGTGCAATCACTTACGATGAGTATCAGGAAGCCCTCGCAGAGAAACTCCTGTTCACCGATACACAGGAATACAAGGATCTGCATCCCGAACTGGAAGCGGAAAAATCCGAGGATGAAGCCGCAACCTCATGGATCGTGGATGCTGCCATCCGTGAAGTACAGGCATATCTGATGGAAACTTACAACATCGACAAAGAAGAAGCTCTGGAACGCTTCAATACCGGCGGTTATCAGGTTTATACCACAGTGGATATGGAAATGCAGGAGTATGTCGAGGAGAAATTCCTGGATCTGAACAATCTTGTAAACACCAAAAATCTCGCCAAGTACAAGGATACCAACGGCGACGGCGTAGTGGACGACAAGGATACCGTCATTTATCCGCAGGTTGCCTTCATTGCAATGGACTACACCGGACAGATTCTCTCCGTTGTCGGTGCAACCGGTCAGAAGAAAGACGCTCTGATCTGGAACTATGCAACAATGGAACCCCGTCAGCCCGGTTCTACCATGAAGCCCGTAGCCGGCTATGGTTATGGCATTTACAGCGACAAGTTCCACTGGGGCTCCATGATTACCGATATGGGTCTGAAACAGAGCGACGGTAAAACATGGCCGCACAACTACGGCGGAAGTGCAGGTTCCGGTGAGGAGAAGCCGATGTACTACGGTCTGATGAAATCTCTCAACACGATTTCCGCAAGACTGGTCGATGGTCTGACACCGGAGGCTGTATTCAGCTTCTCCCGTGATAATCTTGGTCTGAACTTGACCGAAATCGACGGAAACGGCAAAACAGACATCGCATTGGCTCCGCTCAGCGTAGGTGCATTGACCTACGGTGTTACTGTACAGAACATGGTAAACGCCTACATTCCTTACGGAAACGGCGGCACCTACTACAGATCCTACCTCGTAAGCCGTCTGGAACAGGGCAACCACGATCTTATTTTCGAAAATACCGGCGATCCCCACGAGGCTGTGGACGCTGAAACAGCTTATATCATGAACCGTATGATGAAGAACGTTGTAACCTCGGAGGGTACCGCAGGTGCTGCACGACTTTCCAAGAAGGAAGTAGTCGGCAAGACCGGTACAACACAGGATTGGGATGACCTCTGGTTCATCGGTCTGACCGAGGACTTTGTATCGGGTGCATGGATCGGCTATGTACAGCGTGATACACTGCATTCCTCCACATCCTCCGCACAGCTCTGGCACAATATCATCGGTGAATATGCAAACAGTCTGGACACCGGTGCTAAATATCCCGTATGTGAAACCGTTATCTCTGCTGCAGTTTGTACCAATACGGGCAAAATCGCAGGTTCCAGCTGTCCGAAGGGTGAAAAGGGCTACTGGAAGTCCAGCAACGCTCCCAAGTGCAGCGGATGTGCGGCAGAAGCCACGGAAGATCCGAATCCAACGGATGAAAACGGCGATCCCATCTCCGGCGGAAGCCAGAAGCCGACTTCTTCTGAATCCAGTGGCGGCGAAGGCAATCAAGGCGGCGAAGGCAATCAAGGCGGCGAGGGCGGCAATACGCCTCCTCCGGAAATTCCCGATCCTCCGGAGCCTCCCGTAGTGGAACCGCCCGCACCGCAGGATCCGCAAGAACCAAATGAGGAATAATATGGCAATTACAAATACAATTCGTTTTTCCGCACCCTGTCACTTCGGTCTGGAAAAGGTACTGCGATTCGAAGTGACACGCATCGGCGGTGAGAATATCACCGTGCAGGATGGCAGAGTGAGCTGGACGGGGGATTTCTACACCCTCGCCCGTGCGAACATCGGTATTTCCGTGGCGGAACGCATTCAGATTCTGCTTGCGGAATACAAAGCCGAAACCTTTGAGGAACTGTTTGAAGGTATGTTCCGTGCACCGCTGGAACAATTCATCGGCAAGGAGGATGCATTCCCGATCAAGGGACATTCGCTCAACTCCACACTACACAGCATTCCCGCCTGTCAGAAGATTCTGAAAAAGGCCGCTGTCAAGCGGCTACAGGCAGCATACAAGACCTCTGAATTTCTGGCGGAAACAGGAAGCCTGCATCAACTGCAGTTCACCATTCTGAAAAATCAGGTGAGCATTTATCTGGATACTACAGGAGCTGGACTGCACAAGCGTGGCTACCGCCGCAATTCCAATCTTGCTCCCATCCGTGAAACGCTGGCGGCTGGAATTCTCGACCTTGCCCGCCTGCGGAGTGATACCATAGTTTGTGATCCGTTCTGCGGCAGCGGCACATTCCTGATCGAAGCCGCACGCCGTGCCTGTAAGATTGCACCGGGACTGGACAGGCGTTTCATTGCCGAGCAGTGGGATTGTGTTCCGAAATCTGCGTGGCAGGAGGCTCGCTCCGAGGCACTGGACAGAATCGACCGCAGTGTGGCATTCGAGGGTTTCGGTTATGACATTGATCCTGCGGCAATTCAGCTGACAATGGACAATGCCAAGAAAGCCGGCGTGGACAAGTTCCTCCACATTGAACAGCGTGACATCCGTGATTTCAAGGCGATCCCAAACGCTATAACCATCTGCAATCCTCCCTATGGCGAGCGAATGCTCGAACTTGAGGAGGCTCGCAAGATCTACGAGGTGATGGGAAAGGTTCTCCCCTCCCCTGCGTACATTATCTGCGGTGACGAGGAATTTGAACGGAAATTCGGCAGAAAAGCGGACAAACGCCGCAAGCTTTACAACGGTATGATCTCGTGCCAGCTGTATGCGTATTATGATAAGTAAAACAAACGAGGCTTCCTCTTTTTGGAGGAAGCCTCGCTTTTTGCCCGTATCCGATTTTTTTGCACAAAAATCCCTCTCCCAATTGTGTTCTGTATAAGAACACTTTTATTTTATCCGTATAAGGAGAATTGCTATGAAAAGAACACTTTCCACAATCATCGCCGCTGTCATTCTGTTGTGTTCGGTTTCCTGCAAGATGAAACCACACAAAAATCAGATGCCGGCAGGTGCAAATTTTCCCATCTCTATGGAGAATAACTGGGTATGTGCAGATGTGCTGCATGATCAGAAGCTGACATTTTGGGTAGAGAGCAGGCTGTTTCAGCTTGGTGATTACGTGCTGTTTCCTCTGTATCACTCAGATCCTGAACATTTTGATCAGATACCCGTTTATGATGCACCGGCAATCTACAGTCTGACAGAGGATGCCCTGATCACGCTTGAACAGGAAGGAGTCCCCATCGGTGCCGTGCAGGAAGATAACACGTTTTCAGTTTTGTTCCAAGAGAACAAGCAGTATTCTATGGTCACATACGACGGCAGCTTCCATGAAATCAACACAGTGGACTGCACGGACAATTTTTCTGAAATTCCGGAGGATGCCCGTGAATTGCTGGCGTGGCATCGTACCTCGGATGGTTCGGAATTTGTCATTGATGGAAAGAGAAATCTGCATTATTACGATACGGAAGGCAAATACTTCGGCATCCTTGCAGACGGATTTGATCAGATCATTGAAACCAGCAGCGGACTTTATGGTGCTGGTCTGATCGGAGAAACCATGCTTTATGAGATTCATCCGGAAACACGCTCTGCCGAAATGCTGAAAATACCGGATATGCCCGCTTTCTGCACCGGATATTATGGAAATCGAAATACGCCTTACCTATATCTGGACACCTGCAGTCAGCTCTGGCAGGTGGATGTTTCTGCAAATGCTGCGGAAATTGCTATGGACTACGAAGCATCCGATCTGGAATCCAGTCAGACAATGGCAGTACCGCTTACAAATGGGGAAATACTCCTTGCACAGCGGCATACGGACGGATATGTCATGTACCGTGCACATGAACGGACACAGGAGGAAATTGACAATATGCAGGTGATTTCTCTTGCAGCTTTCGCAGAAAATACTACATTGAATGCACTCATCCGCCGCTGGAACCGCCAGTCGGATTCTGTTCGCATCGTAGTGAAAACCTATCTCAGCTTCAGTGGTTCTTTTCCCACAATTGAGGAAAGAGAAACTTCAGAGCAGAACTTTGCAAAGTTCAAGACGGAGCTGCTGGGTGGAATTGTTCCGGACATCATCTGTCTGGATGATGTGGATTATGCCATGCTATCTAACAAGGGGATGTTTGAGGATCTGCGTCCGTGGATGGAGAACGATCCGGAATTTCGGCAAGAGGATTATTTCATGAACCTCTTTGAATCGCTCTCCTACCAAGGTGCAATGGAGCGTGTTGCCCTGACCTTTGGTGTGGGAACAGCCGTCGTAAAGGCAGAATTTCTGGACGGAAAAACCAGTATTTCCTTGGAAGAATATGATCAGCTGGCAGCTGCCCTGCCGGAGGGTATGACAATGCTTTCGGAACATGAAAACCGCAATTCTCTGCTACATTCTCTTGCACTGGTTCAGTCCGACAGCTTCATCAATATGAAAAATGCCTCCTGCCGATTTAATTCCGAAGAATTTGTGAAGCTGCTGAAGCTTTGCGGTACCGGTGATTCCGGTGAGGTACGTATAATGGATGACTATGCATGGCAGGAAAATCGGGCACTGCTCTATCCTGCAAGCCTTTACAGCTTTACGGACTATCATGGCATTGCATCCATCCGATTTGCGGACGAACCCATCACACTGACCGGTGTTCCGAAGGCACGGGCAGAAAGCAGCGGCGGCTATTTCCTGCCATCGGGGACATTTGCGGTATCGTCAAATTCCCTGTATAAGGAGGAGATCTGGGAGTTCATCAAGTTTGCATTGCAGGAGGAGGAACAGCTTGCACGGGAATCTGCACTGTACAGCTTTCCAGTTAATAAGAATGCATTCCATCTTCTCTTTGAAGCTGAAACACAACGCAATGTGGATCTGCAGCCGCAGAGCATCTTCATGAATGAGGCAGAACACTTGGTAGGAACACCCACCGCTGCGGAAAAGCAAACCCTTTTGCAGCATATTGAGGAGCTTTCCGCCGCATATGTCTATGATTTTTCGCTTAACTCCATCATACAGGAGGAAGCGGAAATGTATTTTTCCGGTGACTGCACGGCAGAAGAAGCGGCAAAGAAGATACAGGGCAGAGTAAAGCTTTATCTGTCGGAAAGAAGCTGATGAAAAGAATCCCCGGAAGACGGCTGTCTTTCGGGGGTTCTTCTATTCTATTAAGTTGAAACGTTCCTGCTTTACAGGAAGGACTTTACGCCCTTCTCCAAGATGGGCTGGTCCTTTGGACCGGGG
>JAZNUR010000085.1:0-16583 GCA_045592405.1 Oscillospiraceae bacterium | reverse complement strand
TGAAAAAAATTCCGTTTATTACCAAGGAACAGGCTGAAGAAATTGCAAAAGTATATCCCACGCCGTTCCATATTTATGATGAAAAGGGTATCCGTGAGAACGCTCGTCTGGTTCAGAAAGCATTTTCATGGAACAAGGGCTTCAGAGAGTATTTTGCAGTCAAAGCTACGCCCAATCCGTTCCTGCTGAAGATTCTGCAGGAGGAAGGCTGCGGTGTCGACTGTTCCTCCCTCACGGAATTACAGATGAGTGACGCCTGCGGTTTTTCCGGCAGCGACATCATGTTTTCTTCCAATGTTACTCCCGAGGAAGATTACAGATTTGCACATGAGCTGGGAGCTTACATCAATCTCGATGATCTGACGCACATTGATTATCTTGACAAGCTCACCGGAATTCCGGAAACCATCTCCTGCCGCTTTAATGCGGGCGGACAGTTCAAAATTTCCACGGCAATTATGGATAATCCGCAGGATGCAAAATATGGCTTTACCCGTGAGCAGATGTTTGAGGGATTCCGCAGGCTGCAGGAAAAGGGGGCAAAGTATTTTGGTATCCACTCCTTCCTTGCATCCAACACTGTGACAAACGAGTACTATCCGACACTGGCAAAGCAGCTTTTCCAGCTTGCAGTAGAACTGCATGAGGAAACCGGTGCAAACATCAAGTTTATCAACCTCTCGGGCGGTGTAGGCATCGCTTACAGTCCCGATCAGACACCGAATGACATTCTTGCCATTGGCGAGGGCGTTCGCAAGGTTTACGAGGAAATTCTTGTTCCTGCCGGATTGGGTGACGTCGCCATCTTCACGGAGATGGGAAGATTCATGATGGCTCCCTATGGTCATCTGGTAACAAGAGTCCTGCATAAGAAGCATATTTACAAGGAATATGTCGGCGTGGATGCGTGTGCCGCAAATCTCATGCGTCCTGCAATGTACGGTTCCTATCACCATATTACTGTGCTTGGCAAAGAAGAGGCAGAATGCACCTATCTTTGCGATGTAACAGGCGGACTTTGTGAGAATAATGACAAGTTTGCGATCGACCGTATGCTGCCTCCCGTTGAAATCGGCGATATGATGGTGATTCATGACACCGGTGCACATGGATTTTCTATGGGATACAATTATAACGGCAAACTGCGTTCTGCGGAGCTTCTGTACTGCGAGGACGGTACTGTGAAAATGATCCGCCGTGCGGAAACTCCTGCGGATTATTTTGCAACATTTGATTTTTGCGACATTATGGATAAGTATTTGCCTAACAAGAACTAATTACAATACTTCCGCCAATAAGGAGTAACAGTATGAATTACCGAAAACAGCTGTTTCACACCAAGGATCCGTTTGATACCCACTCCACGGACAAGATTTTTCTGGAGGCAGTACGTGAAAACTGTGCCCATCAGATCGAAAACTGTCCGCAGTATCGCACGATCCTTGAAAAACTGCAGTTTACACCGGATATGCTCGTGCAGTATTCGGATCTGCATAAGCTTCCGTTTCTGCCGACAATTATTTTTAAGAAACACCGTATGTTTTCCTGCCCGGAATGGAAAATGCCGATCAAGGCGACTTCCTCCGGCACCAAGGGAATTCACAGCAAAATCGGTCTGGACATGGGAAGCCTTTTCTGCGGACTGCGGATGGTGATCAAGATTGCACGCTGGCGTGGACTTCTCTCGCTTCGTCCTGCTCATTACATCATTTTAGGCTACAAACCGCATAAAGGAAATGATATGGCAGTGACAAAAACTGCATTTGGTTCCACCTTTTTCACGCCCGCTGTCAGCAGAACCTATGCACTGAAGTTTCAGGAGGACGGATATAAGCCCGATATTGAGGGAATTATTGATAAGATCCAGAAAATCAGTGAAAATTCCACCCCTGTCCGTTTTATGGGATTTCCGTCATACACCTACTTCCTGTTGAAAATGATGGACGATCGTGGCATCCGTGTTTCACTGCCGGAGCATTCTAAAATCATGCTTGGGGGCGGCTGGAAACAGTTTTATATGGAGCAGGTTGACAAGCGGACACTGTACGACCTTGCAAAAAAGGTTCTCGATGTGGAGGAAGAAAACATCATTGAGTTTTTCGGTGCAGCGGAACATCCGATCATGTACTGTGATTGTCCGAATCATCATTTCCATGTTCCCGCATATAGCCGTGTCATCGTTCGGAATATCCACACGCTCGCACCGGTTTCTAACGGGACCGCCGGTCTGGTGAATCTTATCACACCAATGGTGAATGCAACTCCCATCGTCAGTGTCATGACGGATGATCTGGGTATATTGCACGATGGTGAAAAGTGCGGATGCGGACTAACTTCCCCATATCTTGAAATTATCGGACGTGTGGGACTTCGTGACATCAAAACCTGTGCTGCAGGAGCGGCAGAACTTCTGAACAAAGTGGAGGGCAGCCTATGATACTCGCAAATGGTGTAGTCTATGATTCCGGTCAGCAGGATATGATATTGTCCACGCTCGAAACCCGTATCAACGAAACCAGAATGCAGCCGCAGCTGGATACCGAAACGGTTATTGCTGCTTTCGATACACTGAGCCGCCGTCTGGAATCAGGGGATTTTGAGCAAATACTGCAGAATGTACATATGGACAATCTGGAGTCCTACCTTTCCATTGCTGTGCGAATGCTTCGCAGAGATTGTATGGAATACAAAGTCAAGGCTGAACTTGGTTCACGTTATTTCATGCCAAAGCTCACGGGACCTCCGCTGGGTTTTCCAAGAATTGAAATTGATCCACGTCCGCTCGGTACGCTGATGCACATTGCAGCAGGCAATATGGATGTTCTGCCCGCTTACAGCGTTGCGGAGGGTCTTCTGGCGGGTAATATCAATATTCTGAAACTTCCAAGTGCGGACAATGGTGTGACGATCGAGATTTTTGAACAGCTGATCGCCATTGAACCCAAACTTCGTGATTATATTTATATTTTTGATACGCCGTCAACCGATATTGCTGCAATGCAGAAAATGGCTTCTGTTGCAGACGGCATTGCTGTATGGGGCGGCGATGAAGCTGTATCTTCGGTGCGTCAGCTTGCACCGACGGGCTGTCGTCTGATCGAATGGGGGCACAAACTGGGTTTTGCCTATATTTCGGGTTATGAAAACAAGGAACAGGAGCTTAACGCCCTTGCTGAACACATTATGATGACAAAGCAATTGCTTTGCAGTTCGTGTCAGGTGATCTATCTGGACACGGAACATATGGATGAAGTTGCGGAATTCTGTAAAATGTTCCTTCCCTATCTGGAAAAGGCAGCGGAGAAATTCCCTGTACAGGATATGGGGGCGGTTGCCGAAATGACTCTGCGTCGTTATGCGGATATGCTCGAATGCACACTGAATCCAGCCAAACCCATGGACGGGCAGGTATATCAGGGCAAGCATTGCAGCCTGACAGCAAGCAGCGACAGTGAACTTGAGCTTTCCTATATGTATGGCAACTGCATTGTCAAACGTCTGCCCGAACGTCATATGATGACCTGTTTACGCCAAAGTAAGGGTTATCTTCAGACAGCGGGTCTGATCACTGCCCCGTCACGGCGTGAACGTCTGACGGAACTTCTGATCCGCTGCGGTGTAAATCGTGTGATGCGTGCAGAGAATATGTCCGACAGCTTTCTTGGTGAGTCCCATGACGGAGAGTATGCACTGCGAAAATATACAAGAATCGTGAATATATCTCTATAGAAGGAAAACAGCCCCCTTTCGGAGGCTGTTTTCTATTAACCTATTTCTACATAATCTGCAGAAACATATCCTGTCTGTCCGTTCCACGAAACCACATACCAATTACCGGTTGAGCCATAAATTGTTACAGTAGAACCGTTCGGAATGGCAGCGATAATTCGGGAACTCGTGCTGGGCAGGCTTCTAAGATGCAGCGTGGATCCATCCGTTACTACAATTCCACTCCGCACAGCCTGCGGCTGAACAAAGGGGATCCCGAAATAATCGCAGAGCGACTCAGTCAGATTAGCAGCAATCGGTGTTACATTTCCACGAATCCATGCAGCATCCTCCGGATTGTCGTGGTAACCGATCTCGCAGAGGACGGCTACTGCTCTTGTACGTGTCACTTCACCCAGTGTTGTGGTTGGACGTGCAGTAACACGATCCGGTAAGGGATAGATGCTCTTGAAATTATTCGCAATAATGGTTGCAAGACGCTGGCTCTCGGCACTGCTTGGAGAATAATAAATATCAATTCCACGCAGTCTGCCGGAAAGATTCGGAGGGGACGCATTGCTGTGCAGTGCCAGATGCACATCGTAATAGGCAGCATTCGAATCTGCAATGGCTCCGGTTACATTCCGGTTCGGATCGTTACGAACATAGGTAATACCGCTTGCACGAAGATAGGGTTCCATGCGGTCGGCAATCAGATTCATATACTGTTCCTCATTGCCGCCGCCCGTATATTGATTCCACTCCTGTGTGGATGGGCTTAAAAAAACTTTAGGCATGACAGGTTCTCCTTTCATTGTGAACGGGAAAGGTCTCCCCTGTCATATTATGCCGCAGCAGTCATAAAGGTGTTTCATAAATCTGTACATACGGGATAACAATTGTCACAAGAATCCATACTGCTGATTAATCCGAAAGGCAGCCGTACACAATGTTCCGCATCAACTTTGCGGTATCACAGGTTCCTGCATTTGCAAGCTGAATCCAGAAAAAGATGGAAAGCTTTTCGGCGGGATCCACACAGAAGTATGTTCCCGTCCAGCCATCCCAGCCGAATTCTCCGAGATTTGCAATGGTTCCAAAACCCGCACGGTCAACGAGCACTCTCACAAGGCTGCCGTAGGCATAGCCCTTGAGAGAATCCCAGTTCATGGGAGCAAGCGTTTCATGGCTTACCTGCGGAGTACGAATGTATTCTACAGAATTTCTGCTCAGAATACGAACACCATCCTTGGTTGTACCGCCATTTGCCAGTGTTTCTGCAAATCTTGCGTAATCAATGATCGTTGAACACAGTCCTGCACCTCCGGAAATGAATGCGGGCAATGTTCTGTAGTCGTTCAAGCCGAGATAGCAGGCATCGTCACGCTGCAGCTTGCCATAGGTATCATACGTATATGACGCTGTGAAGCGGTCGAGCTTTTCTTCAGGGACGTAAAAGTCCGTATCCCGCATTCCCAACGGTTCGAATATGTTCTTCTTCAGATAATCACGATAATTCATACCCGTAGCTGCCTGAATCACACCGCCAAGAACATCGGCAGAAACGCCGTAATCCCAATTGGTACCGGGATCAAATTCAAGCGGGATTCTTGCCATGCGGCGGCAGAATTCCATTGTATCCACGGGATTATCACTATCCCTGCGGACTGCCATTTCACCAAAGAAAGCGGAAGTGTCCTTCTGCGTCTGATTGGAATGATTCGGATAGGATAAACCCGATGTCATATTGAGAAGATCCTGAATGGTGATCTCACGGCTTGCCGGACGTGTCGTTCCATCAGGCAAATACACCTTCGGCTCTGCAAACTCAGGAATATATCTGGAAACCGGAAACTGCGGCGAGAGAATTCCACGTTCTATCAGCTGCAGTGCAGCAACAGCAGTTACGGGTTTGGTCATGGAATATATACGGAAAATAGAATCATGACGCATGGGAATTCCCACTTCCCTGTCCGCCATACCGAATGAACCTCCGTAAATACATTCTCCGTCACGGAATACCGCTGCGTTTGCTCCGACAAACGCATTTCTGTTCAGCTGATGCATGATTAAATTGTCTATACGTTTTTTTAATACTTCTTTCATCTGTATCACTCCTTAAAATTGCACATTTCGCAGATCCACTGCAATCACAGTGTCAAGCGTAAATGAATATATATAAGCTTCTTTCACCGGTTCTCCGAGAATCCGTTCGGCAGCCTTCCGATATAAACCAAGCTGCAGGCGATAGTGTTCCTCCAACTGTTCGGCAGTCTTTTTGGCATCCGTCTTATAATCGACAAGTACCCAACCATCATCCTCCTTGAACAACAGATCCATTGTTCCGATGAGTATGCCGTCCGTATTCACATATTTCTGATGAAGGGGGGAATCCTTAGGCAGATCCAGCTCGCCAATCTGTACAAAAACCTGTTTTTCCTTCTGCACATTGTCGGATGCTGCGATTCTATGGTACAGCTCCGATTCAAAAAATGCAAAAAGCTTATTTTTTGTCAATGTCTGCGATTCAAGCTCTGTTAGATATCCAGCATTCAGCAAACGTTCGATTTCCGCCTGCGGATCATTGGCAGCAGAGGCAAAATCCATATATTGCAGCATTTTATGCACTGCGGTACCTTTCTGTGCACCTCGCAGTGAATCCGCTGTTCTTGATTCATGCAGGAATGACGGTTCTGAAAGACGCAGTGAAAATTCCTGTTCAGGATGAGCAAGCATTGTTACACTATATTTTGACACCAGATCTTTCTGCTTTGAATCATAATGGAATGCAAGCTGCTGCTGCATTTTTTCGAGCATCGCCTCGTCCACGGACGAAGTATTGCGGATCAATTCTGCTTCGGGTTCTGCTTCCGGCTGTGCTGCATTGCAGACAATATATTCAGCATAGGAAGACGTACAGTTCTTTCCGTCATCAATGGCGGAAAGAATGCTTGCGGTATCTTCCGAGAGCAGATACATAAGTATCCACTCCAGCATGGAATCCGCTTCTGCGGAAAGCGACGGAACTGCGGACGGACAATGCTCCAAAAGCCGTGCCATCATCAGAATTTCTTCTGCCTTGGATTTGGTATCCCAAGCACCAAGACAGTATTTGCGGCATTCGCTCCTGTCAGCAACAAGAATCAACTGCTGCTGTGCCCTTGTAAGTGCAACATAGAACAGCCGCATTTCCTCACTTCGCTGTCTGCGGAAAATCTCAGCAAGCAGATACTGGTAAACCGCTGTGGTGGATTTTGAGAAATTCTCTCTGTCAATCACCCGCAGTCCCAGCAATCCCTTTTCGTTTGTATGGAAGAGCGACTTTGCTGGCTGATTACTGAAGGTGATTTCAGGATGGGCAAGGATGATAAAAGGGTATTCCAGACCTTTGGATTTGTGAATCGTCTTGATGGCAACACAGTTTTCTGCTGCCTGCGGCAATCCGCCAACCTCCAGTCCTTTTTCGGCAACACTGTCAAGGTATCGCAGCCAGTCCGCAATGCTGCCCTGTGCATTGAGTTCGGCGTGCTCCCGATAATCCGCTGAAAGCTGTCGGAATGTCTGGAGATTGCAGCGGCGAAGCTGATCATCCTCGTAGAGACTCTGCAGGGAAAGAAGATCGGTTTCATCATACAGGTACTGTATAAAATGCTCCAGTGACATACTTTCCGCCATCGAACGGATCTTTTCAAATTGGCTCATAAACGCATGGCATTTTCCATACAGCAGCTGCTGTTCATGCACCTCATCAGCAAGATATGCATGAATTTGCAGATATATTCGCCTTCTTTTGGTAACGATCTTTAATTCGGTCAGATCCTGTGCGGTAAAGCCGTAAATTTCAGAAAACAGAACATTTGCCATAGAAATGTCCGTCAGAGGATTATCAATAATCCGAAGATAATTGTAGGCAAGCCGAATTTCGGGACGTTCGAGATACTCGAACGATTCCTCTCCGAAAACAGGAATATTCCATTTTTTGAAAGCACCGATGAAACCATCTGCGTGCTTCTTGACAGAACGCAGCAGAATACAAAAATCCTTTGGTTCACAGGGGCGAAGTGTTCCATCTCTTTGCATTACAGGAACACGCTCCGCAAGCATTTTGGCTATATGTGCGGCAACGCATTCCGCCTGCACGTCATGCTCCTCATCAGTTGGAGTTTCCTCCTCTGTCAGGAGAAATGCAGTACGAGTATGTTCGGCATTGACATATTGCTCTGCCCCGAAATACAAATATTCATTTTCATCATACAGCACCTCACCGCACTGCAGGGTCATCAGCTTGCTGCAGATACCATTGACAAAATTGATCACACCTTCAGAACTTCGGAAATTCCGATTCAGGTATATGCGTGCAGTTTCATCTCCCCGACATTCCGCAAGAGGGGTACTGTCGAACAACGCCTGCATAAAATTACGGGGATTTGCCTGACGGAAACTATAAATGGACTGCTTCACATCGCCAACAAGAAATGCATTCTTACCATAATACAGACCATTCTCCGTGGATGTGCATCCTTTGGACAAAAGTTTGAACAGACAGTCCTGCTTATTATTGCAGTCCTGATATTCATCGACCATGATCAGACTGTACTGATCTGCAAGACGATCACCGATCGTACTGCGGCATATGCTGCCATCCTCCATCATATCACCGAGCAGAGAAAGGGCAAGGCGTTCACCATCATCAAAACACAACACATTTCTGCGTTTCTTCTCCTCAAAAAGCTCTGTTCGGAAATCCTGTGTAAGAGCAAGCAGAAGCGGGATGATCTGTTTCTGGATGTGCAGATCCTCCTCGAAAAATGCAAGAGGATTCAGATATGCACTGACAGCACTTTTATATTTTTCTTTGTATATTTCACGAAATTGCTTGAAAATTGCCTTCTTCTCCGGATCAGCGTTTTTGGAAACTCTTGAAAAATCAGAAAATTTCACAACATATTTCAAGGGGTTTTCAAGTAGCTTATCCATATCCGCTGTTTTCAGGTAGTTCAGGTGCAGCTGGATATTCGTGCGATCCTCCGAAAGAAGCTCTAAGAATTTGTTCACCTTTCCGGATAACATGACGGATTCTGCAAAAGGAACACTCTTTTCGAGAATGCCAAGCGTTTCTGTAAGTGAATTACAAACGGCATTGCGGATTTCCCGAAACGCTTCCTCCCTATTTCCGCAAAGCTCCAGTACCGCAGAGCTCCAATGCTCAGCGAATGCAAGGGATTTCATATATTCCGCAATGGCTAAAATCACACCTTCAAGCTCAGAATCGTCCCTTGTACAGAAGAAAGAAAACAAAGTTTCCATATCCTGTATTCTTGTTCTGTTCCAATGTTCCAGAACTGTCTGCATTGCCTGCCGTTCATAGATGACCTCCTCCGAAGGCTCCGCAATACGGAATTGGGAGGAAATACCGCAGATATCAGCATTTTCACGAATCAGATCAAAGCAGAAGGCGTTGATCGTGGATATTTTCGCATTGCTCAATCCGGATTGCTGTTCCAGAAGCCAGAGATAATCCTCCTCATTCGCATCGCTGTCAAGTGCACTCATCTTATCGTTCAAAGCCTGATACAGTCTTTGTTTCATCTGTGCAGCCGCATCATTTGTAAATGTGACTACTACAATATCCTCGGAACGAACTCTGCTTTCTCTGGAGGAAAGGATCTGAACCAAACGTTCTACCAGAACTGCCGTCTTGCCGCTTCCTGCTGCTGCGGAAACGATCATACTTCTGCCTCGTTCAGATATGGCAGTATTCTGCTGCGGCGTCCATCTGACTTCACCCATCAGTCCTTCCCCTCCTTTGCATCCGTCGTGTTCGTAGCTTCATCGGCTGCAGAATCCGATATCTCAAAAACCGAAGCAATTGCTTCGAGTCGTTCATTCTTTTTTAATGATTCCGGCTGTTTTCGCTCTGCACCGCATAAATCATGATATCCACAGTATCCGCAAGGCACATTCAGATAGGGGCGAGGAGCAATTTCACCTGCATATAACGAATCCGCCATCTTACAGATTTTATCCTCAATATGCTCCTCCAGCTTGTCCATCTGCGTCTGATCAACCGTGTAAATATCGGATTTCTTGGGTGTCAGAATGGGAATCCCCGCTTCTGAAATTTCGGGTTCCATCCATGCAACGGTATTTTCCAGAAGCAATCCCTTCATACGATAGTAGTCATCCAGAATCTCAGAAGCATCCACCTTTTTGGAACGTTCGGAATAATGCTTCAGCTTCATTTGTCCGCTTGGCATATACAGTACGCCGCCTGCAACGGGATTCTCATATACACCGCTCCGCTTGATGGCAAGCAGATAGATGAGCATCTGCATATCCAATCCTTCGGAAATCTTTTCCGGTGCAAAAACCCTGTTCCCTGTTTTATAGTCAACAACTCGGAGAACCGACATTCCATCCTTTTGGCACAGATCCAGTCGATCTATTTTACCGTTGCACAAAACTGTTCCGTCACGAAGAACGAGGGGCGGAATCACGCCTTCCTGTTGAGAGCCGTTCACCTGAACCTCAAAACCCTGCGGAACAAAATCGGTTTCCTTCATTTCTTTCTGCATATGCTGCAGAATCTTCAGAAGTCCCTGTCCCGCCATACGGTAATTCAGCTGAAAACGTACATCACGGCGTACTGCATCCGAAAACTGAGCCGCCGAAAACACATCGGAGAGGTCATGGATCTCCTTTGAAAGTTCAGAAGCAGAAAGTTCCGTAAACTTCTCAATACTGTATTTTTTCAGAATCTGTTCGAAACAGAAGTGTGCAAAGTTTCCGACATTATTATCGGAGAAACGATTCTTCTCCGGAGAAAACAGATGCAGGCAGCTTTCGCAGAAATACATAAAGGGACAACTATAGAAGCACTCGATTCCGGAAGGTGATAATGAAATGGCATCACCCAGATGTTTTTCCATAATTTCCGGAGAAACGGAATGCACATTGCATGATAAAGGCTCCACAAGCTTACGGATTCTGGCAGCATACAGAGGATCCTGCTCAAGAATCTGCTGCAATGCAGCAAGCTCCGGCGTATTGTCCTTGATGTTCCTGACGAAGTGAAAATATGCAGATGACAGGGTACGCACAAAATATGTCAGCGGCAGCTCGTGCTGCTTAACGGTCAACTGTGGTTCATTCGGAAAGATATTGGTGATCTGCCCGATTACCACGGATGGATGCTGTGTTTCTCCCGCTGCATTGACAGCAGGGTAAGATAGGAATAATTCCTGGGTGGGTGCCGAAAAAATCTTATGCACGATCAGTCGTTCATCGGAGTACAGCTCGAAAAACATACGGGAAATTGTAATTCCCTTTTCATTGATCTGCTCAAGCTCCTGTCTTGAGAACATTCCGCCAAGCTTGATTTCGCCCGGAAACGCATTTTCCACAACACCCGGTACAAAAACAATTGCGGGACTATTCAGGCGTGCAGTCTGTGCTTCTACAATCTGTATGCTGTCAAGCGTCTGCGGCGGTGTGGAAAAGCTGCTGCTCCCTATCATCATGCGGAACAGTTCATACAAAGCAGCAAAATCCATCTGTTCGTTTCCGCAGCACGATACGATAGTTTCCATAATGTCAATCAGAAGATTCCAGATCGTCGAAAATTCCTGTTGTTCAAGTACATCCTTTTCTGCCAGTTTCTTTTCCTGCAATCTCTGCCTGCTGCACAAATGTTGATAAAGTGCTGTGCAGATTTCACGGACAGTTTTCGTTTCGCAGGACTTACGAAGTTTCTTGATTTCTCTGACGAAACTATCCCGTGTCTTTTCCAGTCGTTCGCCGCCGAAATGCTCCGCACGTTCGGAAAGCTCACAATTTTCACCGTAGAACGGCTTTAACCAGTCATTTTTTTCAATGCTCCATGTGAAACAAAAATGTTCAAGCATGGATACGGTTACCGGATGATAGCCGGAGAAAGGATTCTTCAGATAGCGAAGAATTGCATCCGTATCCCACTGATCCTCAGCAAGGATCGCAAGCAGAGAAAGGAAATGACGCATCAATTCCGTATGAAGAACGGAAACAGAGGAAGAAATATGGTATGGCAGCTCATAGCGTGCGAATGCACGTTCAAGAATATCGCCATAGTCATCCAGCGATTTGACTGCAACTGCAATGTCACGGCAATGCAGGCTGCTGTCCGCAGACAGCAGACGACAAATCGTGGCAGCGATATATTCAGCTTCGGATACAGGATCATCTGCTTCCATGATATGGATATGTCCGCTGTAATCCGCTTTTCTCGTGATCGGACGAAGCACCTGTGTACTTACGGTTTTCAGATCATTATGCAAAGAACGCTTGTATTCCTCACAGAAATGAACCTTCACGGGAATCCGGTAGTCCTCCTTTGCAATATGCAAAAGGGCACGATAGGTACGGTTGCCACCTTCAAAAATCGGCGAAATTTTGGCATCCGGTTCGTCGGTACGAATCGCAATGTGAATATGTTCCGCCTGCGACAGAATGACATCGAGCATAGCATACTGATCGCCTGTAAAGCTGTCGAATTCATCAATGAATACGGTCTTGCCCTGAAAATATCCCTGAATATTCGCAATCATAGCGGCTTCTGTCAAATCTGTCAGTCCATCGTAAAGTCCGTTTGCATCAAGAATTCGTTCAAACTCCAACAGGATCATTGCGATATCCATTGTCTTTTCCCGAAGTCTGTCCGAAAGCAAAGCAGAAGTATCCAAAAGCTGCTGGGGTGTGACACCGGCTTTGCGAAGCTTTACCACAAATGCAAGCAATTCTTTCGTAAATGCAGCAGAATCTCTGCGTTTTGAAAGAACTTGCAGTTCTCCCCGTTTCAGTGTATTCTGAAGTGCCTGAAATAAGAATATGAGCTTTTCCTGTTCGTCGGCATAACGTTCTGCACGTGCATTTTTGCCATACAGCTGCAGGATTTCCCTTGCAATTGTTGCAAAACTGAATGTACGAATCTGATTGAATGCCGCTGCACCAAGATATGCATATAATTTTTTCTCTTCTTCAAACGAAAATTGTTCCGGAACAAGCACAAGAACTTCTTTCCCGTCATTGATGTCCGACTGCATACGTTCCATCAGCCTTACGGATTTTCCAGTACCACATCCGCCGAGTACAAAATTCAGCATCCTTCACCCACCCATCTTTATCTGCATTTGCGGACAGCCTTTTCTGCATGAACAGAAAAGGCTGTTTGTTGTTAATTGTTAATCTACTGTAAATGTCAATCCCTTTCCCACCATGGGGTAAGGTCCTTTTTTTGAAATGCAAAACGACTGCCGTTGTCAAGAATAACGCAGAACATTTCGCTGCCTTTCTCGGCTTTCTTGTAATCTATAAAAACAGGACAATCGTATTCATATCCCTGCGTGTCATATACACGATACGGGAATTTTCCGATATCCGGATTCTTTCCCTCCATAGCAACATAGCCGTACTGATACTTCTGTTTGACAACACAATGATAATCGGATCCCGGACCGAATTTTCTACCGATGCCTACAAGAAAATTAACAGCAAAATCTGCCAGTGCTGCATACCAGATATAAAATAATCTGATCCTGCGGATTCGCCGCAGCGAAAGCAGCAGCATAGCGGAATCTCCGATCGTTCCCGAATCCAGAGCGAGCCACGTGAAATGTCCATTCATCTGCAATATCGCAATAGGTGCAAGGAGCACGCTCAATGCAAGAGAAATATAGAGCATCAGCATCAGTTTGTATCGACGGCTTTTTATGTATTCAAGTAATTTGCTCTCCATCTCAGTATCCAGACGCAGGCGGAAAAGCTCACCGTTTTCCATATTTTCATTCCTTTCGGTCAACTGTTGACCATTAAGTCACCAAACTCATAGCAAATGTACGTTTACAAGAATCTTTTCTCTCTAACATTACTTGCGGGGAGCTGTTACACAGGTCCTCGGAAGAACGTAAACAGAATTATTGTCAAGTACAATACACGGGTGGTAGGTTCCGTTCTCAAAAATACCAATCAGATTCACCGCATGAATGGGTGTGCCGTCAAGAGAACCGTTGACATAGTCTCTCTTGCCTTCGAACAATGTACGGATAACCGCATATCCGCCGGATCGGCTTGCACGATATGAGCCTGCTACATATATTGTATCCACTCTGTAAAAACCACGCTTCAGACAGCGGATATCCGATTTTCTGCCAAGACATCTGCGATAGCCGAATCTCAGCAGACAAAAGTAAGAAACCAAAGCAAGAAACGCAATCAGACAGAATACAACACACAGGTCCATGAATTGATCGTTGTATTGAGAAGTTCCCTCAAGCAGCTGCAGGAACAGAAATGCAGCTGCTCCCGCACTGATGATCAAAATAATCGCAGCCACCCACAGTTTCCTCAGGAGTGCACGTCTCTCATATAATATGTATTGTTTAATGGTTTGTTTTCCAAGCATCGAAAGCCTGTAAGAACAAAATTCATTCCATTTCATTAAAAAAACCTCCAGAATAGGTCACATATATATCCAATATACATTATATCACATAAGTCGAATAAAAGCAAGCACTTTGTTAAAATCTTTGATTTTTGGAATGTTATACAGCAATAATCTTTCATTTTTGAGCGTTTCGACGAAACCTTACAGAAAAAATCCTGAAAACCTCTTGCAAAATTTCTAAGAATCGTGTATAATATATGAGTACCTATTTTGAGAGGAGGCAATGCATGAAAATCGGTCTGGTTATGGAGGGCGGTGCTCACCGTACTGTTTTCTCATGCGGTGTGATGGATGCTTTGCTGGATTCTCAAATACAGGCAGATTACGTGATCGGATCTTCCGCAGGTATCACCTATGCTATTTCATATGTTTCCAAACAAAATGGCAGAAATCGTGAAATGCTGCGACGGTTTGTAAGAAATCCTAAATATGCAGGTGTAAAGCATTTACTCAATCCCAAAAACCGTGCTTATTACAACCTTCGTTTCCTTTTTGATACGATCCCCAATGAACTTCTCCCTTTCGACTATGCAGCTTACAAGGCGTTTGAGGGTGACGTTCTGGCAGCTGTCACCAACATCCGCACGGGTGATGCGGAATATCTCCCTGTTCCTTCTGACGATCCGCAATGGAAGGTATTGCAGGCTACCTGTGCACTTCCCCTTTTATTTCCTCCCATTGAAATAGATGGTGAGTTCTATGCTGACGGTGGTGTGGCAGACTCCATTCCGTTTGAAAAGGCACTGTCGGATGGATGCGACAAGCTGATTATTGTTTTAACACGTGAACGCAGCTATCATAAAAAAGAAGAAGCGATGATGCGGTTTGCTTCAAAAAGACAGAAACGAAAGCATCCGGAATATGCACAGGCAATGCTTCGGCGTCATGAACAGTACAATGCTGCGATTGACAAAATTTCTGAGCTTGAGAAAGATGGCAAGGTCTATGTGATTTCGCCGTCAGATACACTTGGTGTTGGCAGAACTGACAAAAGAGTGGACAAGCTCATGGAGCTGTACGCACAGGGTTATGCACTGACAATGCAGCAGATGAAGGCATTGCGGAATTATCTCGGAGAAGAATCCCCTACTTGAAGAAAAGAGGCAATTGATTATGGCAGAACTTAAATTTGAAATTACAGAACATATCGGCGTGGTTGGCGAAAATGCACGTGGTTGGACAAGAGAGCTGAATCTTGTAAGCTGGAATGACCGTGAGCCGAAGTATGATCTTCGTGACTGGTCCCCAGATCACAGCAAAATGGGCAAGGGATTGACCATGACTGCAGATGAGCTGGTAAATCTTAAAGAGATCATTGACGGTCTTAATCTGGATGATTTTGGCGACGAGATTGAATAAAATATTTCTTATATCATATATTTTAAAAGAAATGGGGTGAAAGTATGCGTACAAAGGGCACGAAGCTGATTACCGAAAATCGAAAGGCAAGACATGAATATTTCATTCTGGAAGATTTTGAAGCAGGCATTGCTTTGACAGGTACGGAAGTCAAGTCCATTCGTCAGGGCAGCGTCAATTTAAAAGACAGCTGGTGCAGTATTGAAAACGGAGAGATCTTTATCAAGCAGATGCATATTTCACCTTATGAAAAGGGTAATATTTTCAATCGTGATCCATTGCGTGTACGCAAACTTTTGATGCACAAAAAGGAAATCATGCGGTTATACGGCAAGCAGAAACAGGATGGCTTAACAATAGTTCCTCTTTCGCTGTATTTCAAAGATGCGAAAGTAAAGGTACAGCTTGGCCTATGCAAGGGTAAAAAGCTGTATGACAAGCGTGATGATGCTGCAAAACGTGATGCCAAACGCAGCATAGACAGGGCACTGAAATCACAAAATCAGTGATGATATATGTGGGGGCGTACCGGTTTCGACGGGGGCTTTGCACTATGATAAGCGAGTAGAGGTTGCTGCATCTCTTTAAACAGCGGCACGTTTAAATATAAACGCTAAAAACAACATTTCTGTAAGCTCTAGAAGCCTGCAGGTTGCTGCCTAAGTCAGCATCTGTCCTGTAATTGAGGACCACGGCCTTTACAGGGCATCGACGAGTGGTGAACGTTTCTTTGACCTGTCCATGTCTTAGAAATGTATTTGGACTACCTGTTATTTCAGCCTGTTTATCGGCAGTCTTAGCGGGGAATTAATGTAGATAAACTATACTCGTAGAAAGTTGTAGGAATGGGCTTTCGGACAGGAGTTCGATTCTCCTCGCCTCCACCATTAATTAATGCGTATTTTTAAAATTTACGCAAAGGTCGTAACTACGTCAATTAACGCAGTTACGACCTTTTACTTTTTTCAAATATACGCAGTATTCTTCAATACGGGGTGAAAATCTAAGCTATCAGATAATTTTTGTCGCACTCAATTTT
>JAZNUR010000084.1:0-4323 GCA_045592405.1 Oscillospiraceae bacterium | reverse complement strand
CAAATTGCTTTTATCTCTGCTTTTAGTTCCTTCATTTTTGGCAGGGATGATTTCCGTAACGGTTAGTGCGGCAGAAAGCTCTGCTCCCGTTCCCTTAGCCCCTGTCGGTGAAAGCAAGGAGAACCCCATCCTCATCAGCACAATGGATGAGCTGATCGAGGAGATGGAGAAGGATGTGTCCGCCCCCACCTATTACAAGCTGACCGAGGACGTATCCCACGAAACGGACATCGAAACTACTTTATTCGGCGGTGAACTGATGACCGATGATGACGGCTACGAAACTGTCCGCACCCCCGTCATGGCACAGTGCGTAGTCGGCACAGGCAAAAAATTTCTGGAACTGGACGGATATGATATCCACTACAAAAATAACGTTAATTTCAATCACAGCGATAACAGCTATTATGCAAAGTCCAATGCCAAGTACAAGTACGATTCCCTTACGTTTTTCCACCTTGGTGATGGCTGCGATCTTACTGTTACCAACACCACCGGTGATGATGCACAGGTCTGGTATGACGGCTGGATGCACAACCGCACCAATTTCTCCGATGGCCCCAACTACATCTACACTGCAGTCCGCGATGTGTTCCGTGTAGAAGCGGGTGCCGAGCTGTCGGTAAGCAATACAGATATCAAGGCGGGCAGAAACCGCAAGATCTGGATGGTCCACTCCTTCTATCTTGATAAGGACGACGAGACAAACTTTATTCCCAGTCTGACCTGGAACGGTTATGCCTACGAGCAGATCTACGGCTCTGCTATCGTTGCAAACGGCGGTAAGGTCACAATCAATGGCGGTTATATTGAAGGCCGCGGCGGCTACCGCAACCAATTCAACGTCACGGGCGTTCAGGAATGGGATACGGATGGTGTTTCCAATCTGTTCGGTGACTTTATTACAGACCATATGATCGACAACTGCCTTTCCAAGAGAGGTGCCAAGGCGGCGGTTCAGATTGCCGGTGAAGGCAGTACCGTCATCATCAACGACGGTGAATTCTGGGGCTGCGGCGGTGCCAACGTCATCGGTATCAACACCCTGAACGGCGGAAGCGTGAAGGAATATACCCTTCGCATCAATGCAGGTACCTTTGACACCTCCAAAACCGATAAGGAGCGTGTCCCTGACCGGAATGCAGGTACTGTCAATAACGGTCCCTGGCCATTGTCTGCCGGAAATTTCAGTCTCTGGGCGAACTGCCGCTGTATCCGTGATACGCTGCGTGGCGATATCGGCATTCCCGCTGTGGACGGCTACGGAAACAACGTGTTCAACACGAGAATGCTTCACGTCTATATCGATGAAGAGGACGAAGAGCACGAGTGCATTAAAAATGCCGATCTGGATTTCCGCAACAAGAGCGACAGCGACACGATCATTGTAAAGCCCAGAGCGGAAATGAGTTACTCGTTCTCAGACACTTATATTCGGCAAGATTATCTCGATCGCAATCTTTTTGACATCTATGCTTATTCCAAGGGTGAGTGCGTTGCAGATGGCTTCACACTGTACCATGGACCGGGAGAAAGCCCGACGCTTTATTTTTCCGCAGAATCCCACTATGACATGACAGACGAGGATAATCCTTATTTTGACAGAGCTTATCTTGCCATTTGTAAATGGGTGCTGTACGAAGAAGATAAAAACGGCAATCTGCTTAACAGCTACGAGCGGGTGAGTGCCCCTTTCCATAAGGAGCAGAAGGACGGACATACCGTTTACAATTTCAAGATCCCTCTGAGCTATTTCCCCCGTTACTCCGCTGTTAAATTTGATGAAAACAACAAGTATTATATGGTTGCGTACTTGGAGGAACGCTTTGACGGCATTGTACATTCCTATGTGACAAAATCCTATACGAATGGCGTATTCAGAGACGTTAAAGATGGCGTTTACGACGGCATTTATGATTACTACTACACCTACGGTCTTGAGATCGTCTACGATACTGACTATTACGGATCATTTGCTACCTCCGGTGCCGAGGTTACTTACAGCAATGCTGTCTATAACAGCGAGCCTGTGCTGACCTTCAACGATGCCTTCAGTAAGCTGGAAGGCACCAAAATCTACCAGTGGCAGGTGCTTGAGGATGGCGAATGGGTTGACTACGGTAATTCCCGCATCTCTCCCGAACTGGCTGTAGAAATGCTTCTCTATCACCGGGATCTTACGGGCAAGCAGGTACGCATGAAGATCACCTCCTACGACGGCATTTATAAGGACGCCCTTTATTCCAATGTCTGCACGGTACAGCGTGATCAGAATACGTTGTGGCCCACAATAGGTGTTTTTGACTGGTATGAGGATCCTAACAATGACGGAAAATATGTAGTGAAAACCAATTCCTACAACGATGCTCTTGAATGGCTGATCTACCCTTATGACAGCGATCGCGATCTTTCCACGCTGGACTGGAGCAAAGCAAAAGCAGAGCCCGTGTTTGATAATTTGGAGATTGGTGTCTATTTCGTTTATGCACGCTTTAAGGAAACCACGGATTACGAGGCAGGCACCGAGATTGGATATAGCAAGGTGGTCGCAGGTAATTACGTTGCACCTACCGGCACAAATATACTCTATAATGAAAAGCCTGTTAATGAGATTTTCGTCAAGTTAAATGAGACTTTTGAGCTTACGGTCGGTCCCGTTCCCTCTAATGCGACGCTGAACAGCACTAACGTAACGCGATGGATACCCGATACGGAAAATGTCGATATGCTCATGGTTCTTAATAACGGAACCCCCGAATTCTTTGATTCTGAAGTTCGTGGAAGAACAATCAGCTTTATCACTACAGAGTTGGGTTATATTACTTTCAACGCTGTTACACCGCTCGCTGATGGTTCGAATTCTATCGAGACAATAACCGTTCGTGTCGTTCCGGATAACTTTGTGCCTTACACGGTTTCCGTGGTGAACAGAGGTGCCGAAGTCCAAGAAGGCGACTCATTTATACCTCAAATTTCACTGCACGCCCGTATCCAACTGCTGACGGAACGTCGTGCATCCAAGTTTGAAGCCGAGGATCTCACGGCCGATTCGCTTAGAGCACAGCTGCAAAGCGATACGATAAAGAAACAGCTGAGAGACAGGCTCACATGGGCTCTGGTGGAGCCTATCCCTCAGCTCGGTAGCCCACCGTACACCGAAAGCACCAACAAGGCGAGCATCAACACCAAGACTGGTGAGATCACACTCAAAGACGCCGCTAACCCGGGTAATGTGATCAGCTTTGTGGGAATACTGGATGATCCTTATCTCGGACGGATCACCATTCCCGGTTCCTTCACCGTAGCTGCCGCTCCGGAGGAGGAAGTGCATACCTGTGAGTACGAGGGATTTTCCGTAATAGAGAATGACCTCGAAAAGCATTACCGCGTATGTGCGTGCGGCGATAAGGTCACCGAAGCACACAAATACACCGCGTATACGATCCGGGAAGCCACCGGCGAAAGCGATGCACTTTACGGCTATATCTGTGCCTGCGGACATAGCTACGAGGCTGAGCTGGAAGGCACCGCCCGCCCCCATACCCACAGCCTGATTTATACCTATGATTTGACTCAGCACTGGCAGATCTGCGACGGTGAGGACTGCCCCGAAACAGACTTAGCCACCGCAAAGCAGGACCACAGCTTCGTCTCCAAGGGCACCAATGATGAAGGAAAAGAACTTTTTGTCTGCAGTACCTGCGGTGCCATCAAGCTGGATAGCAGCATCGCAGTCAGCATCATCTCCCAGCCAAAGGATGCCGCCGCACCTATAGGTTCTGTTGCCAAGGTGACGCTAACGGCAGCAGGCGACGGTCTGGCCTACAAGTGGTACTTTAAGAACAAGGGAGCGACAAAATTCACCTATACCGACAGCTTCAAGGGCAACACCTACAGTGTTTCCATGAACGATGCCCGTGATGGACGGCAGATATACTGTGTGGTTACCGATGCTTACGGTAACTCCGTAACGTCAGATACGGTTACCCTGCATATTGCTGCTTCTGTTGTCACTCAGCCAAAATCCGTGGTTGCCGCTTCGGGTGCGACTGCAAAGGTAACCGTCAAGGCAACAGGCGACGGTCTGACTTACAAGTGGTATTTCAAGAATAAGGGTGCTTCTAAATTCCTTTATACAAGCTCCTTTAGCTCCAACACCTACACTGCAGTTATGAATGATACTCGTGACGGCAGACAGATTTATTGCGTTATCACTGACAAGTACGGCAATTCTGTTAAAACAGATACTGTTACGCTCATCATGGGTAATACAGTTAAAATCGTTGCTCAGCCTGAAAATGCAGTTGCAGCAAGCGATGAAAA
>JAZNUR010000083.1:0-2101 GCA_045592405.1 Oscillospiraceae bacterium | reverse complement strand
AAGCTCTGCAATGGTATATGAAAGCAGCAGAGCAGGAATTGCCCTATGCAGCGTATGCTGTTGCACAGATGTACGCAAACGGTGAAGCAGTCATACAGAATGAAGAAACGGCTCAGCAGTACTATGCACGGGCACTTGACGGTTTTCTGAAGCTTGAGAAAAGTGACCGTGCAGATGATAACCTGCTGTACAAGCTTGGCAGAATGTATCGCTATGGACTTGGAACGGATGAGGATATTCCAAAAGCCTTGGAATACTTTTCACGTTCAGCTAAGCATGGAAACATCGATGCCAAACGCATGATTGCTATTGAGCAGCTATCAGGTGAACAGATTCCTTGTGATGTTAATAAAGCTGTAGAAACACTCAAGGAGCTTGCAGAAAACGGTGATGCAATGTCTGCATATAGGCTTGGTAAGTTGTATCTCTTTGGTGAAGACGGCATTGAACGTGATGTACCACAAGCAATACAATGGCTCACCAAGTCTGCTGAGGATGGTAACGAGTACGCACAGGAGCTTCTTGATAACATGGAGCAGAGAGAAAATGCTGCATTTGCATCAACTATCTTCGGGTTGTTTGTAAGCTTAAGCCGTATGATTGAAGATGACTATAACAGGAGTCATAAGAAACTGCAATCCAGGGTTGACAGTAAGATTCAGCGGATGATTCGTAAGCATAAGCAGGAACTTGGTATCAAAGAGGAGCATGGAATGACAATGCAATAATATCGGCTCAGTGATGAGCCGTACATAGTTACTTGATTAATTCGGAAAATTGTCTGATAATTCCGACATCAGATTCTTTACAAATCATCGGAAATATGGTATAATATCCTTAAATAACTGTCGGGGGTGACCGTGTGAAATCTGAAAACTGTCAGAAGATAAAATTGCTGAAACTGCTTGAACTGCTTCGTCAGAAAACAGACGAGCAGCATCCGATGACAACCAATGAAATATGCAGGCGGCTCAATGAGATGAATATTTCCTGTGACCGCAGAACGCTTGCAACCGATGTACAGACGCTCAATGAGCAGGGCTACGAAGTGCAGTCCTGTCAGGTCAGTAAGGCAAAGGGATACTATATCAATGACCGCAGTTTCAACATTCCTGAACTGAAAGTGTTGATAGATGCGGTAGAAGCCTCCCACCTGTTGACAGAGAGCAAAACACTTGAGCTGATTGAGAAGATAGCCGCACTTGCAGGAAGTAATCAGGCAGAGGTGCTGAAAAGCAGTATTGTGCGATTCAATACGACAAAGCCGACCAATGAGTATATCTATCACACCGTTCAGACTCTGGAAACGGCAATTCGTGAAAAGAAGAAAGTAACAATTCATTACTTTCATCTGAACGAGCGTCGGGAAAAGGTATATCGTTCAGAAAATGGAATTCATACAGTAGAGCCTATCGCACTGGTATACAATAACGATAAGTACTACCTCACCTGCTATAATCCCGTTGCTGACAAGAATTACAATTACAGACTTGACCGTATTGAATGGGTAGAGATTCTCAAAGAAAAAATAAGCAAGAATGCAATTATCCGAAGCAGATCTGTTGCGAAATATATTGCACAGGTTTTCAAAATGTATGGTGGAGTGCCTGAAAAAGTTACACTGTTGTTTGATGCACAGATGATAGATTACATATATGAAAAATTCGGAATAGAAACCAGAATCTGTGAGTGTGGTGATGATCAGTTCACTGCAATGGTTGATGTGCAGCTCAGTCCAACATTCTTCGGCTGGCTCTTCCAGTTTGCGGGTAAGATGAAGATCACTGCTCCGGAACGTGCGTGTGTGGAATATACGGAAATGCTTAAAAAAGCGATGGGAGAATATTTATGACCGAAAAAGAACAAAAATCCGCAGCGAATGCCTTCGCTGAATACTGGAAAGAAAAAGGCTACGAAAAAGGCGAATCACAGGCATTCTGGATGTCGCTCCTGCGTGATGTGTATGGTGTGGAACATCCCGAACAGTTCATCAGTTTTGAAGATCAGGTGAAGCTCGATCACACCTCATTCATCGACGGCTACATAGAAGCAACCCATGTTATGATAGAGCAGAAAGGGCTTGGAAAAGACCTTCGTAAAG
>JAZNUR010000082.1:0-4551 GCA_045592405.1 Oscillospiraceae bacterium | reverse complement strand
TTCCAGCCTTCAGAGAACTCGAATGTTCCTTCGAGTTTTTCTTCAACGTAATGGTCGATTGCATGGCTAAGCTCATGGTGGAGAACACTTGAAAGATCCGGTGTCAGAGAGCTGATAACGACATTGATAATGCCGTCAATTGCGTATTTGAAGCCGCCTGCATCATCCGTTTCTATACCTTCGATATCGCCCGTAAGAATGAATCTGAATCCATCACATCCATCGTTTGATATCTGCTCTAAAAAGCCTTCCGGATATCTTGCAAGCTCTCTGTCGAGTGAGTCAAGTGCACTTGAAAGTGAGCTGTAAGGGTCTGTTGCATACGGGTTTGAATCACGTCCTTTAAGAACATAATTGCCCATAAAGCCGATAGCTTCGTTCTCAATAAGAATTTCGATACCATACTTTTCTGCAATCTTGTCAGCCTTTTCTCTGAGAGGGAGGTATTCTTCAGAAACCTCGGATGGCTGGAGAATCGGATAAAGCTGAGAGATTGACGATTCATCGCAGCATGACTCGATATCATCGCATTCCGATGACACGAGCTTGCTTTCAAAGCCTTCCTCCATTGAGATATCCCATGTTATGTACATCTTGTATCCGACACAATTTTGAAAGCTGATAACAAGAGTATCATCGTCAAGGAAGAAGGTGTCATTCGAAAGAAATGGTTCGAGATCGTATGACAGGTCATATTCAGCATCGACACCCAGCTTTTTTCTGACTTCACCTTCATCGGGGTTCAGCTCATGTGCGTCGAGGGTAAAGCATCCGATGACAGCGTTTTCCGAGAGATCAAACAGTTCAAATCTGAAAATCCAATCGTTATATGTATATAAGAGAATCCTGTCACCATCCGAATGCTCTGAGATATAATAATCCTCGGTATTAAATTTAAGTTTTGCAGCATTACTCTTATTTGTCGCATACAATGTATACTCAGTGGAATAATCCTCTGTATACTTATCAAAGCTGAACATGCCGTTCATAACATCGACGTATCCGTTACCGTCGAAGTACATGATATCACCTGTATGTGCATTCAGTACGGCTGTATGCTGTTCATGGTCTTCTTCGACAGTGCTCATTATGATAATGTCATTTCCTTCGATCTTTGAAGCATTAGTGAGTTGCGATACATAATACTCACTGCTGTCTGATATCTTTTCGGATTTGCCTGCCATTACATCATATCTGAATAAATCCGAGCCGGACCAATAGTAAGCTGTGTTTGTGTCGGTGAATTGGTATTCGTTGTAGCTTATCGATTCAAAAGTTCTGACAATATTCATGTCGAAGTCGTAGATCGTGTACTCATGGTGGTTTTCGCTTGAATTTGTAAGTACAAATCCGTCCTCAAAAATCGGAATCAAATTAGTATTGCTCTCGTAATCCAGCTCTCCCTTAACCTCATAAGTCGTTTTGTCAAGCGAAACAAGCTTTTTTGCGAGATTTTCCGGTTCCTGCTTATAGCCCAGCATAAGCAGTATTCCGTCATCGGTGATTTTTTGGATGTCTATCGAATTTATCTTATCACTGCCGTATGACAGTGCGTCGCAATCCAACGTTGCAGCAAGAGAAAGTGACTTGTTATCACCAAGAGTTTTTGCCTCACCCATTTCGAACCCGTCAAGGTCAAATGTGTTCACAGGTTCAGTCTCCGGTTCGGTTTCGGCAGTCGTTGTGGTACTTGGTGTGGTGGTAGTAGTGTCAGGCACGGATGAGGAATCCGTCTTACTGCTGCTGTCCTTTTCGCTGCAAGAACAAAGTGAAATTGCCATACTTAGTGACAGAACAGCAGCTATAAACTTTTTATTCATATCGTATTATACCTCCATCAGCACAAAGCTTTCATTTCAACTTAAACGTTTAAGAATAGTATAGCATATTCTAATATTTTTTGCAAGTATATAATTCGACGCATTCTGTTCTAAGTAATTGGAATATATTGTGATTTGTTCGTACTTGAAAATTGTATTTTGGGATGCTATAATAAAATAGAAAACCAATTCCTTACCTCCTGCAGCGATGAGTCCGATATTATCCGTGGACTTGACAGCGGAGGGGATGACTATATCACAAAGCCATTCCGCCTGCAGGAGCTTCTCTCACACATTCGTGTCAACTTGTGCGTAATCATTCTCAATCTCATTATCGCAGCACTTGCCGCACTGCCTGCACTTGACAGCCTGAACAAGCGTATGAAATAAGCAATGGACTGCATTATGCAGTCCATTTGTTTTGTAAAGAAATGACAGCAGAAAACGTTAATCCTCACCCTCGGTGTAATCGAAGGAATCCGGCTCACTCTCGGATGCCTTGCAAAATTGTGTTTCATAGAGCTGCGTGTATACACCGCCCAGTGCAATCAGTTCATTGTGCGTGCCACGTTCTGCAATCACGCCGTTGTTGATCACCAGAATTTCATCAGCAGCAAGGATGGTAGAGAGCCTGTGAGCAATGAGAATGCTTGTGCGTGATGTGATCAGCGGTTCGATCGCATCCTGAATTTTTTGTTCCGAGATGGAATCCAGTGCGGATGTTGCCTCGTCGAAAATCATCAGTGCAGGATCCTTCAAAAGGACTCTCGCAATGGAAATACGCTGTTTTTCGCCGCCCGACAATTTCAGACCACGGTTGCCGACCACCGTATCCAATCCTGTTTCCTGCTTCTCAATAAAATCGTAGATGTTCGCTTTTTTGCAGGCTTCAATTAACTCCTCTTCGGTAGCATCGGGCTTTGCATACAGCAGATTCTGACGAATTGTACCATTAAATAGATAGGTTTCCTGGCTGACGATGCCGATATTTTCACGCAAATAGGTCAGATCAAGCTTTCGTACATCCACATCATCAAAACGAACTGTACCCGCTGTCACATCCCAGAGTCTTGGTATGAGATTGACAAGCGTACTTTTGCCCGAACCCGAAGGTCCGACCACTGCAATGCACTTGCCGTGTTCCAATGTAAAATTGATATCCGACAATATCTGCCGCTCCTTATCATAGTAAAAACCGACATTTTTGAATTCCACTTCACCCTTTGCACGTTCAGCGGGGCAGATCGCATCGGGTGCAGATTCTATTTCAACGGGTATATCGTAATATTCGAAGATGCGTGTGAACATCGCCATAGAGCGAATCCAGTCCACTTGAATATTGAGAAGCTGATTGACAGGGCCGTACATTTTGCCAAGTAATGCGACAAGCACTGTGATATCACCGACAGTCAGACTGCTGTCAAAACGCATCATCAGAATACCGCCTGCAAGGTACAGAAGCATGGGGCCGATGCTGGAAAATGTACTCAAAGCAACTCTGAACCAACGACCAGCCATACCCTCACGGATATTGAGCTTTACCATGCGGCTGTTGGCTTCTTCGTATTTGTCGTATTCAACCTGTTCCATTCCGAAAAGCTTCACCAGAAGCTGACCGCTGACCGACATGGTTTCGTTGAGGATTCCGTTGATCTCATCACTGCAAGCCTGCGATTCTGCGGTAATTGACCAGCGAGTTTTACCAGCACTTCGAGTGGGAATGATAAATAAGGGGATAACTGCAATTCCGACAAGTGCCATTACCCAGCTTTGCTGAAACATCACAACGAGTGCAATGATCAAGGTAATGGAGTTGGAAAGAATACTTGTCATTGTGCTTGTGATGATTTGCTGTACACCCGAAATATCGCTTGTCATACGGGTGATGATATCGCCCTGATTATTTGATGTAAAGAAACGCTGTGACATTTTCTGCAGATGCTTATACATTTTGTTTCGCATATCATAGGTGATATGCTGTGCAATCCATGTATTCATGTAGCTTTCCAGAACGCCGATGAGATTTGCCCCCAGTGTAACTGCCAGTGAAAGCAGAATAAACAGAACGAGCTTCTGCATACTTTGTCCGATAAGACCTTCATCAATAATTTTGCCTGTAAGCACCGAAGGCATGAGATTGAGTATGGAGGAGATCACGATGGCAATCAGCACAACGATCATCTGTTTCCAATAGGGTTTGAGATAGGAAAAGATGCGTTTGAGCAGTCCTTTTGTAACCTTTGGACGATTCTTCTTTTCTTCTTCTGTCAGAAAGGCTTGCCTTCTGGGACCTCCCATAGGCGGCATATCAATCACTCCGTTTCACAGTATTTTGAAATTAGTAATCTTCTATATCCGATTATATCAGAAAAAAACACAAAATTCAAGAAGAGTTTTGTTATTATTTCTTTCTATAATTTTGAAAAATAGTCCAGCTATATACAATTTGAATATCTGAAATGATATAATCTAACCAAAGAAATTAACATTGAGGGATGCGGTAGAAAATTACTTTTTTTCTATGAGTACATCCCAAATCCAAAATGTCGATTATATGAAGGGAAGCGTGAGTTGGTCCAATGTCAATAAAGTAGACAATAAAAAGAGGAGAACTAAGTAACAAGATCTTCAGCAGCAATAGGCGGGAGCCCATTGTTATGAGAGTGTGGACGCATGGAATTATAGAAATCATGAATGTAGCGGAACAAAGCGTCCTGCAGCTCTGGTAATG
>JAZNUR010000081.1:0-42940 GCA_045592405.1 Oscillospiraceae bacterium | reverse complement strand
TGTGAATGTTGTCTTCCTAAGACCGCTTGGCCTCCGACTTGATTGTCTTTCCAATGTCCCTGTTATTCTTGATTCGGGTGAGCTGCCGGCAAATATCCATCTGGTTAAATCGAAATGCGTCCGAGTAGCGGATGTATCCATGCGGCTGGAACCGGTTCCGTTCAACCGTGGCTTTTATAATATCGACCTGACATTTACATTCCGTGTGGAGCTTTTGGGGTATTCCCACGGCGTTGAACAGCCGCAGCTTCTGACAGGCACGATCTACGCCAGCAAGAGCGTGATTCTTTACGGCAGTGAATCCAATACGCAGACGTTTTTCAGTGATGGTAATCGCATCGGAACAATGGATACCTGCTGTGAAGTCATTAATCTTCCGACAGCCAACGTGCAGGTTGTACCGCCCATTGCACTTGAAACACGGATCGGCAGTGTCTGTCGTCATATTGATCCGAACGGAGATAATATCTGTCCGTCTGTCAGAACGATCATCATGACACTCGGGTTATTCTCCGTTGTGGAGTTGACACGTCCTGTGACTGTCATGGTACAGACATTTGATTATACCATTCCCTCCAAGGAGTGCTGTCTGGATACGGAATCCCCTTGTGCTGTATTTGATAAAATGCGTTTTCCTGCGGAAGAGTTTTCCCCCGCAACATTGCAGCATGGCGGCGATAACTGTGATTGTTCCGACCATGCGTCATAAACGAACTGCGGGCGGCAGAAACGTCGCCCGTATTTACATACAGACAAGACGTGTTTTCCGATGGCTGATTCCGATGATCCTGTGTGTCTTGCTGTTGTTTCTCTGGTTTCGAATTGATCGTAAAATTCGACCTGTCGCAGAAAAAACTTGTTTGTACGAATGCGAAAGTCTGACTTCCAAGCTCGTCAGTGAAAGCGTGGCGGATGCACTGGAAATTGTAACGGCAATGGATTTGTCCCTTTCCTCCGCAAGCTATGATGCAAATGGGGAAATAACAGGAATACGTGCAAACGCCGATGCCGTCAATATGGTGCAGACAATTTTACTTGAAAAGATGAATACATCGCTTGATGCACAACGCAGTGCGGAATTTTCTGTCCATCTTGGTACACTGACGGGAATGTATACCATGGCGGGCAGGGGAGTGGAAATTCCTTTGCGATATGTCCCAAAGGGTACAGCAGAAGTGAAACTGCAAAGTAAATTTACTTCTGCCGGAATTAACCAGACAATTCACACACTTACCGCAGATATCACCGTTCACGCAGGATGCAGTGTACCTTTTTATCAAGCGGAAGGGACGCAGACATATAGCTATCTTCTTGCGGAAACAGTGATTGTCGGAGATGTACCTGCTGTAAGCTGGGCAAACAGAGCGATTCCTGCTGTATGAGTTTTCAATGCAGCAGGAATTTTTTGCAATTCTGAAAAAATTTCAAAAAAGATTTGCTAAAAATAAGCAGATGTGCTATAATATAAAGAGGTATGTAATTTTAAATGTGACAGGAGGCAATCCATGGAACGCACAACGGCTGAAAACCGAATTAAGGAACTGACCGCAAAGCTGGAGCAGTTTAATTACGAATATTATGTACAGGACAACCCGAGTGTGGATGATTATACTTATGACACGATGATGCGTGAACTCAGGGCATTGGAATCGGAATATCCTGATCTGCTTTCACCGCAGTCACCGTCACAGCGTGTTGGAGGCATGGCATCCAATGATTTTCATAAGGTAAGGCATAATGTGCAGATGCAGAGTCTGCAGGATGTATTTGAGTATGAACAGATTGCTGCTTTTGTGTCTCGTTGCCGTGAAATGTTTCCCGATGTGGAGTTCAGTGTGGAACCAAAAATTGACGGTTTATCCGTATCTCTCGAATATCGTGACGGTAAGCTTGAACGTGGTTCGACCCGTGGCGATGGATTTGTCGGTGAAGATGTTACTGCAAATTTGAAAACCATTCGTTCCATACCGCTCACTCTGCAAGAAACCGTACCGTTTGTGGAAGTCAGAGGCGAGGTATATATGCCAAGAGAACGGTTTTACGCATTGGTAAAACAACAGGAAGAAGCCGACGAGCAGCCGTTTAAGAATCCAAGAAACGCAGCTGCAGGCTCATTAAGGCAAAAAAATTCCGCTGTCACTGCAAAACGTAAACTTGATATTTTTATCTTCAATCTCCAGCAGTGTGAGGGTAAGGAATTCACAGAGCATCATGAAACTCTGCAATTTCTGGAGAATGCCGGATTCCGTGTTGTACCAAACCGAAGTATCTGCCGTAATACCGAAGAAATTCTCTCTGCCATCGAAACGATCGGCAATTCCCGAAGCACCCTGCCCTATGATATAGACGGCGTGGTGATCAAGGTAAATGATCTTGAACAGCGTACTGCCATGGGTGAAACTTCCAAAACACCCAAATGGGCGATCGCTTATAAATTCCCACCTGAGGAAAAGGAAACAATACTCAGAGAAATCGAAGTCAATGTCGGCAGAACCGGTGCAATGACGCCCGTTGCTATTTTTGATACGATCCTGCTTGCGGGTACAAGTGTTTCCAGAGCAGTTCTGCACAATCAGGATTTCATCAATGAAAAGGACATCCGCATCGGTGATACTATCGTTGTGCGTAAAGCGGGGGATATTATTCCGGAGGTTTTGCGGAGTGTGATGCATACACCGGATTCCGTACCGTACCATCTTCCTGAATGCTGTCCCGTATGCGGCACAGCTGCGGTGCGTGATGAAGAGGAAAGTGTGCTGCGATGTCCTAACATTTCCTGTCCTGCCCAGCTTCATAAGCAGCTGGTGCACTTTGCATCCAGAGATGCCATGAATATTGATGGTCTTGGCCCTGCCATTATCACGGCTCTGATCGAGGCGGATCTGATTCATGATGCCGCTGACCTGTATGCACTAAAGACGGAACAGCTTGTAAACTTGGAGGGATTCAAGGAAAAATCGGCTGAGAATCTTGTGAATGCAATTGATGCATCCAGATCCGCACCGCTTGACAGAGTGATCTTTGCACTTGGCATCCGTAATATTGGACAAAAGGCAGCAAGTCTGCTCTGTGCACATTTCGGTTCTCTGGAAATGATTGAACAGGCACAGTGCGACGAATTTTCCGAAATTGAAGGGTTCGGAGAAATCATGGCTGCTAATCTTTATACCGCACTGCATGATTCCAATGTCAAAGAGCTGCTTGGCAGACTGAAGGCAGCAGGACTTTCCATGCAGTATAAGAAACAGGTGATTTCTGAAGATACTTTCTTCAGCGGCAAAACCTTTGTCTTGACGGGTACGCTTTCACAAATGAAACGAAGCGACGCCAAAAAGGCGATTGAAGCCGCCGGCGGAAAAGTAACGGGTTCCGTTTCAAAGAAAACAGATTGTCTGATTGCCGGAGAGGATGCCGGCAGCAAGCTGACAAAAGCACAGGAACTCGGCATTGCCATTCTGACAGAAACCGAATTTCTTGAGAAGTTACAATAGAATCGTCAGTAAAAAATGACAGGAGGCACTACATGAAGTTTCATTTTAATTCGAGGTATAATACCATTGCAGCATATGCCATTATCGTGTTTGCGATATGTCTGTTGCTGATCATGTTTGCATTCAGAATTGAAATCTTCACGACTATTTTTTCAAAAATTATCAGTGTCAGCTCACCCATCATATGGGGCTTTGTGATTGCTTATCTGCTTAATCCACTGGTAAAGAACGTCGAGAAACTGCTCGGCAAAGTCATAAACCGCAAGAAACCGCATAAAAGAATTGTGCGTGGATTGTCCGTTGGTATTTGTGTTCTGCTGTTGATTGCAGCATTGGCGGCATTGATCGCATCCATTATTCCGGAAATCATCACCAATATCCAAAGCATCAGCGATAAGATTCAGGATCCGGATTTTCTGCGTCAGATGGAGCTGCGGATCAGAGAAATATTTGATACACTTTCTGAAAAAACCGCATTTCTTGGAACTGACCTTATGCTGAATTTTGAAAACACCGAAGCAATGCTGCTGGGTGTGCTTGATCGCTTAGAGCTGAATCTTGGAAAGATTTTCTCCCAAGATGGATTTCTTGCAAGTCTTACAAACGGACTGATGAATGTTCTCAATGCGGTAAAGAATGCGTTTCTTGGCGTGATCGTATCCATCTATCTGCTTTACAGTAAGGAGGTATTCCTTGCACAGTCCAGAAAGCTCGTTTGTGCATTGTTTTCTTCCGAAAACGCTGCAAAGGTATTCCGTTTTGTTGCCAATGTCAACCACAAATTCATCGGTTATTTCACCGGTGTTGCACTGGACTGCACGCTCATCGGCGTAATTTCCTTTATATTCCTGCAGGTAACAAGGATGCCCTATGCTTTGCTGATCAGCATCGTTCTTGCATTGACCAATGCGATTCCGATTTTTGGTCCGTATATCGGTTCCATCCCCTCATTTTTCTTGGTTCTGCTGTTTTCACCGAGCAAAGCATTGATTTTCTTGATTTTTGTCATTGTTCTGCAGCAGATCGACGGTAATATCATAGCACCGAAAATTCTTGGAGATCAGCTTGGACTTTCGGCATTCTGGATCATGTCCGCTGTATTTATCGGCGGCGGTCTATTTGGTTTGTTCGGAATGATTATCGCATCCCCTATGTTTGCGGTTATTTATTCCATTTGCAGCGAATTTGTCAGAGTGCGTCTGGATGCCAAGGGAATGCCGGTGGAAACCTCGGATTATATGGCAGCATTAGATTCCTCAGCTGCAACTCCACATAACACATCCTCCGAAGCAGCGGAATCAGAACCCGCCGAAACCAAAACTTCGCCTAAAAAATAAATGTGCCGGAGTGAATTTCACTCCAGCACAGTGCTGATTTATAAAACTGCATTGGGAAAGTATTTTTTTGCAAATTCCGGAAGATCACAGATGATTTGTTTTCCTTCCAGATTGGAGAGAATACAATTCGATAGTCCCGTGAATGTCAGTGCATACGCACATAGGCATTGATTTTCCTCGGAAGAACGATAATTTCCACCATATTTGGGATCTCCGAGCAACGGTGCTCGCAGATGAGCCAGATGTGCACGGATCTGATGGGTTCGTCCCGTCAGCAGGTCGATGTGTACAAGCTGCAGATTTCCTTTTTGTGCAATTACCCGATAACGTGTACAGATCTTCTGCCAGCTCCTGTCGGGAGCCTTATCCCTTACTTCGACTATGTTTTTCCGACTGTCTTTTTTCAGCCACGCCGTACACACAGCATTCTTATGTGGCAGCGGCGATGAAGTAATGGCAAGATAGGACTTGTGAACCTTTCGTTCACGAATTGCTTCATTCATAACACGGAGAGACTCCGCATTTTTCGCTGCGATCACAAGCCCTTCGGTATTGCGGTCGATTCGGTTGCACAGTGCAGGCGAGAAGGTCTGTTCTGCCTCCGGTTGATATTCTCCTTTATCAAACAGATACTTCTGTATCTCGTCCACCAGTGAAACGGCGTTTTTTTCGTTGCCGCTGTGTGCATACATTCCGGTGGGTTTGTATACGATAAGAATATTCGGGTCCTCGTAAACCACATGAAGTTTTCCCGATGCAGCGGAAAATGAAACAGAAGTTTTTGTGTAAAAAAACTCATCCTTGACGTACAGCGTAAGTACATCATCCTTTTGCAGGATCTCCATGCCCTTGCAGCGAGCCCCGTTATATTTGATGTCCTTTTTACGGATGAGTTTGTAAAGCAGGCCTTTTGGCATTTCCGGCATGAGTTTCATCAGGAACTTGTCCAGCCGCTGCCCTGCGTCATTCTGACCGATAGTAACAGTACGCATAAATGCTCCTTTCTCTGTAAGAGTATTTATCAGTATATTCATTATAGCACATTTTCATTCGTTTGAAAAGAGGAAAAATCACTTTTGTCAGGAGGTGGAAGGATGTCTGCTAAGAATAAAGAAACCGATGTAAATCCACATTCGGGTCATCGTGAGCGAGTGCGTGAACGATTTTACAGGAATGGGTTGGATGGTTTTTCGGATCATGAAATACTGGAGTTTCTGCTGTTCTATGTTTATGCACAGAAGAATACCAACGACATCGGTCATGATCTCCTGCGGAGGTTTGGCTCTTTGAATGGTGTTTTCGATGCCGAATATGAGGAACTCCTGCAAGTTAAGGGTGTGGGAGAACGTGCGGCAATGCTGTTGAAGCTGATACCGGAAATTTCCCACAAATACCATGGAAATGAAAGACTGAAGGTCCAAATGCGAAAAGCAGAGGTGCGATGCCGTTATTTTCAGAAGGAGCTTGACGGCAGATCTGATGAACACGTGATTCTCGGCTGTCTGAACGACCAGTGGTGGCTTCAGAGTATACATACCATTGCATCGGGAATACCCGATCAGGTGCAGATCAATCCGCAGAAACTCCTTCGGGCTGCACTTGCGTCCGGATGCAGCAATTTCGTACTGGCACATAATCATCCCAAGGGAATGGCTGTTGCGTCCTATGAGGATATTCGTGTGACAGAGAATATCCGCCGCCTGTTTGAAAGTGTTCAGTTCCGTCTGGTTGATCACATTATCGTTGGTGATGGAAAGAGCATATCCATGCTTGAAACAGGCTGTTGTTTCTGCGATTGATGAAGATTTGAATGATAGGAGAGGAGAGAAACTGTATGGATCATTTTGTACTGCATTCACCCTATGCTCCGGCGGGCGATCAGCCCAAGGCGATTGCCGCATTGACGGAAGGCATTCAGAACGGTGATAAAGTTCAGACATTGCTTGGTGTAACGGGTTCGGGTAAAACCTATACCATGGCGAATGTCATTGCCAATGTGAACAAGCCCACGCTGGTACTGGCACACAACAAGATTCTTGCAGCACAGCTCTGCTCTGAATTCAAGGCATTTTTTCCGGAAAATGCGGTTGAATATTTCGTAAGCTACTATGATTATTACCAGCCGGAAGCCTATGTTCCGAGTACGGACAGCTATATCGAAAAAGATTCCTCGATCAATGACGAGATCGACAAATTACGACATTCCGCTACAACGGCACTTGCAGAACGCCGTGACGTCATCATCGTAGCGAGCGTGTCCTGTATCTATTCTCTCGGCAGCCCCGAAGAATACCGTTCCATGGTTGTGTCCATCCGTATGGGAATGGAAAAACCCATGGAGCAGCTTATGCGAGAACTTGTCAATATCCAGTTTGAACGCAATGATATTGATTTTTCACGTAATAAGTTCCGTGTAAGAGGGGATACTGTTGAGATTTTCCCGTCAAATGCAACGGATACTGCCATTCGAGTGGAGTATTTCGGAGATGAGATCGAACGAATTTGTGAAGTCAACACCCTAACGGGTAAGGTGGAAGCCGTCCTGCAGCACGCAGCTATTTTTCCGGCATCCCATTATGTTGTCGGTGACGATAAGATGGAAGCTGCCATTGCAGATATAGAAGAGGAGCTTGCACAGCGTGTTGCATATTTCACTGAAAATCATAAACTAATCGAAGCACAGCGTATTTCACAGCGTACGAATTATGATATTGAAATGCTCCGTGAAATCGGTTTTTGCAGCGGTATCGAGAATTATTCCCGTATCCTTGCAAGACGTGCTCCCGGAAGCGTTCCATATACACTTCTTGATCATTTTCCGGAGGATTTCCTGCTCATTGTTGACGAGAGTCATGTTACATTGCCGCAGGTGCGTGCCATGAGTGCGGGAGATCGTGCAAGAAAAACAACGCTGATCGACTATGGATTTCGTCTGCCCAGTGCCTATGATAATCGTCCGCTTGTATTTGCGGAGTTTGAAAAGCATATCCATCAGGCAATATTTGTCAGTGCGACTCCCGGTGAATTTGAAAAGGAGCAGTCCACACAGGTAGTGGAACAGGTTATCCGTCCCACCGGTCTTGTCGATCCCGAAATTCTTGTAAAGCCGGTGGAAGGTCAGATGGACGACCTGTTGTCCGAGATCCGTATCCGTGCAGAGAAAAATGAGCGTGTCCTTGTTACAACGCTTACAAAGAAAATGGCGGAAAATCTGACAAAATATCTTGAGGATATGGGTGTACGAGTGCGTTATCTGCACCACGATATTGATACCATTGAGCGTATGGAAATCATACGTGACCTGCGTCTGGGCGAATTCGATGTTCTCGTCGGAATTAACCTGCTTCGTGAAGGTCTTGACATTCCGGAGGTATCGCTGGTTGCGATTCTGGATGCGGACAAGGAGGGCTTCCTGCGAAGTGAAACATCCATGATCCAGACAATCGGAAGAGCTGCAAGAAATGCAGGCGGTCAGGTTATCATGTATGCGGACAGTGTAACGGGTTCAATGGAACGTGCGATTCGTGAAACCAACCGACGCCGTGCACTGCAGATGGCATTTAATGAGGAGCATGGTATTGTTCCGCAGACCATCCGAAAGGATATTCATGATGTTCTGGAAATCAGCAGCAAGGAAGATGTGGAAAAGAAAACTGCAAAGAAGAAGCTCTCCAGACAGGAACGTGACGAATTGATCAGTAACCTCACAGCACAGATGAAGGAAGCCGCAAAAATGCTTGAATTTGAACACGCAGCATTCCTGCGGGATGAAATTGCAAAGCTGAAAGGGGAAAAATAATTCCCTCATATCATTTGAAAAGGATGTGGATCGGATGCAGAGAAACGAAATCGTGATAAAAGGAGCAAGAGTTCATAATCTGAAGAATATTGACCTCACCATTCCCCGTGATAAACTGGTTGTCATGACTGGACTTTCCGGTTCGGGTAAGTCCTCGCTTGCGTTTGACACGCTCTATGCAGATGGACAGCGTCGTTATGTGGAAAGTTTGTCTTCGTATGCAAGACAATTCCTCGGACAAATGGAAAAACCGGATGTTGACAGCATCGAAGGCTTGTCACCGGCAATTTCCATTGATCAGAAAACAACCTCTAAAAATCCTCGTTCTACCGTGGGTACTGTCACGGAAATTTATGACTATCTGCGACTGCTCTACGCCAGAATCGGCATACCGCATTGTCCCGTCTGCGGCAGGGTGATCAGTCAGCAGTCCGTGGATGAAATCGTCGATCAGATCATGGCACTCGAGCCCGGAACCAGGATCCAGCTCCTTGCTCCAATTATTCGAGGAAAAAAAGGACAGCATCTCAAGGAATTAGAACGAGCCAGAAAAAGCGGTTATGTCCGTGTGCGGATCGACGGTATTCTCTATGATCTTTCCGAGGAAATACAGCTTGAAAAAAATAATAAGCATACCATTGAAATCGTAGTGGATCGTCTTGTGATCAAGGATGGCATCATTTCTCGTCTGACGGACAGTCTGGAAACGGTGTTTTCATTGACAGGAGGCATTGTCCATGTGGATGTGATCGGGGGAGAAATGCTTTCGTTTTCCCAGAATTATGCCTGCCCCGAGCATAACATCAGCATGGAAGAACTGACACCTCGGATGTTTTCTTTTAACAATCCCTATGCTGCTTGCGAAAAATGTACAGGTCTTGGCATATTCCAGAGAATTGATCCGGATATTGTTCTTCCGAATCCGGAATTAAGTATCAGTGGTGGTGCCATTCATGCATCGGGCTGGAACAATCTTGAACCGGATTCCATTGCTATGATGTATTATACTGCCATTGCAGAAAAATATTGCATTTCTCTGGATACTCCTGTTAATCAGCTTCCTGAAAATGTAATGAATGTTTTCCTCTACGGAACAAATGGTGAAAAACTACTGCTTCATCGCAATAAGCATCTTGGCGGCGGCAGTTACTATGCACCGTTCGAGGGCGTCATTCCGAATCTTGAAAGACGCTATCGGGAAACAACGGGTATTTATGCACGTGCCGATCTTGAAGAATATATGGGTGAGGTCGTATGCCACGAGTGCAATGGTGCAAGACTCCGCCCAGAGGTACTTTCCGTTACAGTTGGCGGTGTAAATATCTATGAACTGACGGAAATGCCTGTCAAAAAATCCCTGCATTTTCTGCAGAATCTCTCATTAACTGAGCACGAACGTTTTATTGGAGAACGTATCATCAAGGAAATTTGTGACCGACTTGGATTTCTGACAAGCGTCGGTCTGGAATATCTGACGCTTTCACGTTCGTCGGGAACTCTGTCCGGCGGCGAAAGCCAGAGAATCCGACTTGCAACACAGATCGGTTCTTCCCTTGTAGGTGTGCTCTATATTCTTGATGAACCCAGTATCGGACTGCATCAACGGGACAATGATATGCTCATTGCCACCATGAAACGTCTGCGTGATCTCGGCAATACACTTATTGTTGTAGAACATGACGACGACACGATGCTTTCTGCCGATCACATTGTCGATATCGGCCCGGGGGCAGGTGTTAACGGCGGCAACATTGTTTTTGAAGGAACGCCAAAACAACTTCTGGAGTGCGAGGAATCCATCACAGGGTTATACCTTTCCGGAAAAAAACAGATCCCGCTCCCGGAGTTTCATCGCAAGGGAAATGGGCAGGTGCTTCGTATTGTCGGTGCTGCCGAGCACAATCTGCGGGATCTTGATGTGGAAATACCGCTTGGCAAACTGGTCTGCGTGACAGGTGTTTCGGGATCAGGCAAATCTTCCCTTGTCAATGAAATTCTCTATAAGCATCTTGCTGCCAAGCTTAATCGTGCAAGAATCAAGGGAGGCCACTGTAAGAGAATCGAGGGAACGGAACATCTGGACAAGGTAATCTGTATCGACCAGTCGCCCATCGGAAGAACCCCTCGTTCCAATCCGGCAACGTATACAGGTGTATTTACAGATATCCGCACATTGTTTGCACAAACCAACAGTGCCAAGGCACATGGCTACAGTGCGGGCAGATTTTCATTCAATATCAAGGGCGGACGATGTGAAGCCTGCGAGGGTGATGGCATTCTGAAAATTGAAATGCACTTTCTGCCGGATGTCTATGTACCTTGTGAAGTCTGCAAGGGTAAACGCTATAACCGTGAAACCCTTGAAGTGCACTATAAAGACAAATCCATTCACGACGTACTGGAAATGACTGTCGATGAAGGCGTATTGTTCTTCGAGCACATTCCGAAGATTGCAAGAAAATTGAAAACACTGCAGGAAGTCGGACTTGGCTATATCAAAATCGGTCAGCCCGCCACCACATTATCCGGCGGCGAGGCACAGCGTGTCAAGCTTTCGACAGAGCTTTCCAAGCGGGCAACGGGGCGTACCGTCTATATTCTTGACGAACCGACCACGGGACTTCATACAGCCGATGTTCACCGTCTGATCGAAGTTCTGCAAAAACTCGCCGATGCCGGAAATTCCGTTATTGTCATCGAGCACAACCTCCATGTGATTAAAGTTGCCGATCATATCATCGATCTTGGACCTGAGGGCGGTGATGGCGGAGGTACGATCGTTGCACAGGGTACTCCGGAGGAAGTCGCACAAGTTTCCGCTTCCTACACGGGAAGATATCTGAAACCCTATCTGACATAAGGAGTGAGAGAAATTGCGAAGATTAGCTAAAATTCTATTCAACCGGAATACGCTGTTTGTGATTCTTCTCCTTTTGCAGATTGCATTTTTAGTCACCACTGTCATATTGCTCAGTGAACATTTTCTGTTTGTCTATTTCTTTCTGATCATTCTGGATACTGTATTGGTAGTCTATATCACCAATACCTCGGAGAATCCTTCCTATAAGCTGCCGTGGATCATGGCAATGCTGGTATTTCCGTTGTTCAGCGGTCTTGCATATATTCTGATCAAGACGGATCTGGGACATCGTTTGTTTAAAAAATCCTATGCTGACAAGGTCAAGGAAACAAAAAAATACCTGCAGCAGGATACCCACATTTTACAGCAACTAAGAGAGGCAAATGAAAGCCATCATAATCTCTCGAACTACCTTCTGCAGTATGGAGGATATCCGGTGTACCGAAACCGACAATCGGAGTATTTTTCCGATGGGTTGGATATGTATGAAGCAATGAAGGAAGAAATTCGTTTGGCAAAGCAGTATATTTTTCTGGAATTCTTCATTATTTCCAAGGGAGAAGTATGGGATGAGATGTTGGAATTATTGACTGCCAAGGCTGCAGAGGGTGTGGATGTCCGCATACTCTATGATGGGTTCGGAACACAGCTGCAAATGCCGCATAAATACTTTGAGGAACTGAAAAAACATGGAATTCAGTGCAAGGTATTCAACAGTTTCAAGCCGTTTCTTTCTACATCCCAGAACAATCGTGATCATCGTAAAATTCTCGTAATTGACGGGCAAACTGCCTTTACGGGCGGCATCAATCTTGCAGATGAATATATTAACAAAAAAGAACGTTTCGGTCATTGGAAGGACGGCGGAATGCTGTGCAGGGGAGAAGCTGCATGGAGCTTTACGGTTATGTTTTTACAGCTCTGGGAGCTTGAACTTGGTGAGAGCCAACTGGAATCCTATATTCCGAAGTCACAGCCCCCTGTAAAGTTTGATGGATATATCCAGCCCTACAGTGATTCCCCGACCGACACTGAATATGTCGGAAAATGCGTGTATCTGGATATCATCAACAATGCCAAAAATTACGTCTACATCATGACGCCGTATCTGATTCTTGATCATGAAATGATCACTGCTCTCGGACTTGCTGCCAAAAAAGGTGTGGATGTTCGCTTGATCCTACCGCATATTCCCGATAAATGGTATGCACACAGTACGGCATGGAGTTATTATCGTGAGCTGCTTGAATCAAAAGTGAAGATTTTTGAGTATACACCCGGCTTTATTCATGCCAAAAATTTTATTGCAGATGATAGTATCAGCGTAATCGGAACGATCAATCTGGATTACCGCAGCCTGTATCTGCATTTTGAATGTGCCGCCGTCATGTATGGTAGCAGTATTGCACAGGACATCCGAAAGGATTTTGAATATACCCTGCAGCAGTCCACGGAGATTACCATAGCGGATTGCAACAATCGTCCGCTGTTCAAACGCATGATAGGATGGGTGCTTCGCATCTTTGCACCCTTGCTATAAAATAAACCCAACGACACTGCCGAAATGAAACGTTTTGGCGTGATCATAGAAAGGAAGTATTGAATTATGAGTGAATGTACACACGATTGCAGCAGCTGCAGCAGCAACTGCAGCTCCAGACAGCAGCCGCAGAGCCTGATGGAGAAACCCAATGAACTGAGCAAGATTGGCAAGGTGATCGGCATTGTCAGCGGTAAGGGCGGCGTTGGTAAATCCCTCGTCTCCTCCATGCTTGCTGTAGGCGTTCAGCGTGCAGGAAAGCACGCCGGTATTCTTGATGCTGACATTACAGGTCCCTCCATCCCCAAAGCGTTTGGAATCAAAGAACGTGTTGCTGCAACAGAAATGGGTATGATCCCTGTAAAATCCAAGATGGGTACAGACATTATGTCTGTAAATCTCATGTTGGAAAGCGATACAGATCCCGTGGTCTGGAGAGGCCCTGTGATTGCAGGTGTTGTCAAGCAGTTCTGGACAGATGTCATTTGGAATGATGTGGATTACCTGTTTGTTGATATGCCTCCGGGAACTGGCGATGTTCCGCTGACCGTATTCCAGAGCATTCCTGTTGATGGAATTGTGATTGTCACTTCACCGCAGGAGCTGGTTTCCATGATTGTCCAGAAGGCAGTGAAAATGGCAAACATGATGAATATCCCGATTCTTGGCATTGTAGAAAATATGAGCTATGCTGTATGTCCTGACTGCGGAAAGAAGATCTATGTTTACGGTGAGAGTCATACAGCAGAGGTTGCAAAGGAATTCGGCATTCCGCTGCTTGCACAGATTCCGTTCAACCCCGAACTTGCAAAGCAGGTGGATATGGGTGTGATTGAGCTGCACGAATGCACTGAGATCGACTGTGCTGTAGCAGCGATTCTTGGCGACAAATAAAGCATAAATATCATATAAATCAGATATACTATATTACCGCCCGATTTTTCAGGGCGGTAATTTGTATATGGAGATGATTTTGATGATTACCTATAGTTTTGATAGAAATTTCACGATGCAGCAGGCAGAATCCTTGTTTCAGTCAGTCAAATGGGAATCTGGCAAATATCCGGTGCAGCTGTACAATGCACTCATGCATTCCGAAACTGTGCTGTCCGTATATGACGATGCTGCAGAACTTGTAGGATTGATGACAGCGGTATCCGATGGGGGAATGAATGTGTATTTTCCATATCTTCTTGTGCATCCCAAAATGCAGCATCGTGAAATCGGAAGAACACTTGTCAAGATGATGCTGTACCGTTATCGGGATCACTATCGTAAAATTCTGGTTTGTCCCGATAACAGAGTGCGTTTCTATCAATCGACCGGCTGGCAGAATGCACACGAACAGACTGCCATGATGATATGCACGTTCCCGGAATCTATGTAAATTTAGACATTATTCAGGCTCAATTTAGAAAGATATAGGATCTGCGTATTTTTGTGAAAATTCACGAAAGCAATGTTGAAAAAATAACAACGTATTTTCGGCACTTTCTTCTTCTATATAAAAACGGGCAATAAATTTTGCAAAAAAACTCTTGCATTCTTTGTAAATATGTAGTATCATAATAATGTATTGGTATGTGCAAAGGAGGCTGCTTACATGAGTTTGATTTCAATCATTGTACCATGTTATAATGAAGAAGCGGTATTGCCATTATTTTATGATGAGATTCAAAAGGTCATGCAGCAGATGAAGGACGAGCATTCTCATCTGACATTTGAGTTGTTGTTCATTGATGATGGTTCAAAGGACAAGACTCTTTCCATTCTGCGGGAAATGTCTGTGCATGATGAACGTGTGCGATATATTTCATTTTCCAGAAATTTTGGTAAGGAAGCCGGAATGTTTGCAGGGCTTGAGAATTCCAAGGGGGATTATGTTGTTGTAATGGATGCAGATTTGCAGCATCCTCCGGCATTCCTGCCTAAAATGTATAATTATGTCAAGGACGGCGAATATGATTGTGCCACTACAAGACGAATCAGCAGAAAGGGTGAATCCAAAATTCGTTCTGCATTTGCACGTTCTTTCTACAAGCTTATGAATAAGATTTCCCAGACGGAAATTGTGGACGGTGCACAGGATTTCCGCTTTATGACACGCCAGATGGTGGATTCCATTCTTTCCATGAAGGAATATAATCGTTTTTCCAAAGGTATTTTCAGCTGGGTAGGCTTTAAAGTGCGTTATATTGAGTATGAGAATGTAGAACGTGCGGCGGGTACGACTGCATGGTCGTTCTGGGGTTTGTTCCGTTATTCTCTGGAAGGCATTTTTGCTTTTTCGACTGCACCTTTGGCACTTGCTTCTTTTCTGGGAGTGTTTAGCTGTCTGATCGCTTTCATTATGTGTATCGTCATCATTGTTAAAACACTGGTATTCGGCGAACCCGTTGCAGGATTCCCGACAATTATGTGTGCGATCTTCTTCCTTGGCGGTCTGCAGCTTTTCTGCATCAGTATTCTCGGACAGTATCTCTCCAAAACCTATCTGGAAAGCAAACATCGCCCGATCTACCTGATGCGTGAAAATGAAGAAATCTATCGTTCCCGACTGCAGCGGAATTCCTGATGGAGGCGAAGTGTGAGTAATCAGGCAAAATTTCTGATTTCGATTCTGTTCATTGCTGTTATTATTCTTTGTGCTGGTCTGACACGTTTTTACTTTGATGTTACCAAGAATACCGATAATACCGATGATGAAGATATGGTTGTATCGGTGATGAAGAAGTATGCAAACGGTATGCAGGTTTTTGAAAGTAAAAACGGATACTACGGACTGCTTGACAGCGAAGGGGCAATCATCATTGAGCCGGAATGGATGGAATTTCTGGCGGTTACCGACAGAATGGCGATTGTATCGAGAAGAATACAGGGAGAAGTTCTGATCGGCGGCGTGGATTTCGAGGAAAATGTGATACTTCCGTTTGCATTCCGTTCAATGGAAAAAATCACGGATCATTACTATATTGGTACTGTTTCGGAAGATGATAGCTGCATTATTTTTAATGCTAATTTTGAACCGATGTTTCAGAATGGCTGGAATCATGCAAAATATGATAATGATATTCTGATACTGGAAAAGGATAATGGCAGATTTTCCTATTATATAGCGGAAGAAACGCCGATTTTCCGAAAGGTCCAGATGAAATGCCGCATCGGAAGCGAAGAATTGAATTGGAATATATCCAACAGGATCTATCTTTCTACGCTCAGACCGGATGATTTTATTCGGATTAATTCCTGTGTTTCGGATTATATTGATATGCTGATCAATCATGATTTTGAAAAGCTGTCCGAGATCACATCCGATGAATATATCGGAGGCTTGCGAAAAATGGGACTTTTCGAAGGATTGATTTTTGATGAGATTACGGATTTTTCCTTCATGGCTGAAAATCAGGAAGAAAAGATTTACAAATTCTCATTTACCATTAACTATCACAAGGATCCGAACCTCGTGCCTGAAACCGAAATAGAGGATGAAACTGAAATACAGGCGACTGAGGTTACGCAGGCGGCCGAACTAGATGAATCTGCACAGATTCAGCTGTTCTTTAAAAAGAATTCGGCAAGCCAGCTGATTCTGACATCCATGAGTCTGGATTATCACAGTGTTCAGGCTTCATGACGAAGTATACTAAATCTATATTTCTGCAATTGCAGTAATATATCATGCAGAGTATTCTCTGTAATATGACCAATCTGCAGCATTATTACCGTGCAGCTTGCTGCAGATAATCCAATTGCACGGGGAAATGAGGCGTCTTATGTCAAAAAAAGTGGCAGTCATTATGGGTAGTGACAGTGACTTTCCGGTTGTAAAGGGTGCTGTTGAAAAGCTGAAATCCTTTGGTGTTCCGTACGAAGTTCACGTAATGTCTGCACATCGTACACCCGATGAAGCAGCGGAATTCTCAAAAAATGCAGCTGCAAACGGATTTGGAGTGATCATTGCTGCGGCAGGAATGGCAGCACATCTTGGCGGTGTACTTGCTGCACACACCACTCTGCCGGTCATTGGAATCCCGATTAAATCCTCTGCTCTTGATGGAATGGATGCATTGCTTGCAACCGTTCAGATGCCGCCCGGAGTTCCGGTAGCGACAGTCGGAATTAATAATGCTGCCAATGCCGGAATCCTTGCAGTACAGATGCTTGCATTGTCCGATGCAACGCTTGCAGATGCTCTGCAAAAGATGAAAGAAGATATGGCTGAAGGCGTCAGAAAGAAGGACGCTGCACTCGCAGAAATGGTAAAAGCCCTGTAATTTTTAAAACAGTCAATTATATGCCTAAAAATATCGTTTTTCAGCGATAGGAAGGTTGAGAAAAGGAAGAATAATATGGGTGGTTTTTTCGCAGTTGCTTCTGAAAGTGACTGTATCATGGATGTATTTTTCGGAACGGATTATCATTCTCATCTGGGCACACGCAGAGGCGGTATGACGTCCTATTCTGCAGAGCTGGGATTTCAAAGAAATATTCACAGCATTGAGAATTCTCCGTTCAGAACTAAATTTGAAAATGATGTTGCAGCAATGAAGGGAAACCTGTGCATCGGCTGTATCAGCGATAGCGATCCGCAGCCCATTCTGGTACGATCCAAATTGGGACTTTACGCCATCAGCAACATCGGTATTATCAGAAATGCAACGGAGCTCGTCAATGAACTGATGGAATGCGGCTGTGCAAATTTCGAAGCAATGAGCAGCGGCAAAATCAATTCCGGTGATTTGATCGGTGCATTGATCGCACAGAAATCTTCGTTCACCGAAGGTATCCGATATGCACAGGAGAAGATTGATGGTTCCATGTCTCTCATGATTCTGACGGAGGATGGCATAATTGCAGCGAGAGATAAACGAGGACGTCTGCCGATCGTGATCGGAAAGCGGTGGGATGGATATTGCCTGTCGTTGGAATCCTTTGCGTTCCAGAAACTCGGATATGAAACTTTCCGTGAATTGGAACCGGGCGAAATTGTCAAGATTACGCCGGACAGCTGTAAGGTTCTTGAAAAGGGAACGGATGACCTGAAAATCTGCTCTTTCATGTGGACATACTATGGTTATCCGAATGCTGTATATGAGGGTGTTACAGTTGAGACGATGCGTACCAGAAATGGCGAGATCATGGCAGAAAATGACATAAAATCCGGACGCCTTCCGGATGTTAACTATGTCTGCGGCGTTCCGGATTCCGGCATTCCGCACGCTATTGGATATGCAAATCGCAGTGGTATTCCGTTTGCCCGTCCGTTTATCAAATACACACCAACATGGCCCAGAAGCTTCACACCACGTAATCAGGCAATGCGAAATCATGTGGCAAGAATGAAGCTGATACCTGTTCATGAATTAATTGAGGGTAAAAAGCTTTTGCTTGTGGATGACAGCATTGTAAGGGGCACGCAGATGCGTGAAACCGTGGAATTTCTTTACGAAAACGGTGCAAAAGAGGTACATATGCGTTCCGCTTGTCCCCCTATTATGTATGGCTGCAAATACCTGAATTTCTCACGCAGCAATTCTGAACTTGAACTGATTGCACGACAGGTAATCAATGAGTTTGAGGGAGAAGAGGGTACAAAATATATCGAGGAATACAGTGATTCCTCAACAGAACGTGGTAGTCGTTTGAGAGATGAGATCAGTCGCCGTTTGAAGCTGACTTCACTGGATTTCCAGTCTCTCTCCGGAACGATCGCCGCAATCGGAAAACCGGAGTGCAATCTCTGTACCTATTGCTGGTCCGGTAAAGAATAAGTTAAATACTATTTTCAGGGAATATGGTTGTTTTGCTGTATTCCTTGAAGTAGTTTTATGAAAAAATCAAAATTGATGCATTGCATCACTGGAGGTAACTCATGAAAAGTTTTTCTGAAAGCTACAAGGAAGCCGGCGTTGACGTAACAGCCGGATATGAAGCTGTCAAGCTGATGCGTGAGCACATTGCAAAAACCAATACACCCGGCGTACTTTCGGGTATTGGTGGTTTTGGCGGTCTGTTTGAACCCGATCTGACCGGCATTGAAAAACCCGTATTCGTTTCCGGTACGGATGGTGTTGGTACAAAGCTCAAAATTGCATTCCTCATGGACAAGCATGATACAGTTGGTATTGACTGCGTGGCAATGTGTGTCAATGATATCATCTGCTGCGGTGCAAAGCCCCTGTTTTTCCTTGACTATATTGCAGTTGGCAAGAATTATCCGGAAAAGGTTGCTACCATCGTTTCCGGTATTGCAGAAGGCTGTGTACAGTCCGGATGTGCACTCATCGGTGGAGAAACCGCTGAAATGCCGGGATTCTACCCGATCGATGAATATGATCTTGCCGGCTTCTCCGTAGGTGTAGTTGACAAGAACAAGATCGTAAATCCCGATTCCCAGAAGGCTGGTGATGTACTGATCGCTCTGAAATCCAGCGGCGTGCATTCCAACGGCTTCTCTCTGGTTCGCAAGGTATTCGATGTAAATCAGGCAAATCTCATGACATACTTTGATGAACTCGGTATGACGCTTGGAGAATGCCTGCTGACTCCCACCAAGATTTATGTAAAGTCCGTTCTGAAGCTCATGGAATCTGTGACTGTCAAGGCAGTTTCTCATATCACCGGCGGCGGCTTTTACGAAAATATCCCGAGATCTCTGCCGAAGGGACTTTCTGCAAAGATCGAAAAGAGCAATGTTCAGGTTCTTCCGATTTTCGAACTGCTTGCAAGAACCGGTCATGTTCCGGAGCGTGATATGTATAACACATTCAATATGGGTGTTGGTATGATCGTATCCGTTGCAAAGGAAGATGCGGATCGTGCAGTTGAGATTCTCAATGCAGCTGGCGAGGATGCTTACATTCTTGGTGAACTCGTTGAGTCCGATGAAGGTGTAATTCTTTGCTAATCGGAGATAAAAATATGAAAAATATAGTAGTTCTCGTATCCGGAGGCGGCACAAATCTGCAGGCTTTGATTGATGCACAGAAGCGTGGTGAACTGCGTGGCGGAAAAATCAGCTGTGTTATTTCCTCACGTCCCGATGCCTATGCACTCAGTCGTGCAAGAGCGAACGGTATTTCAACCCGTGTCATTCCTCGTAAGGATTACCATGATAACGCCTCCTACAGCAAAGCGTTGCTTGAGGCATTGTATCAGGAATATGCTGATCTGATCGTTCTGGCAGGATTTATGACAATTCTTGACAAGAGTATCATCCATGCATATCGCAATAAGATCATCAATGTACATCCCTCCCTGATTCCTTCCTTCTGTGGCGATGGATTTTATGGGCTGCACGTTCATGAGAAGGCATTGGAGAAGGGCGTCAAGCTCACAGGTGCGACCGTGCATTTCGTCAATGAGATCTGTGACGGCGGTCCGATCATTCTCCAGAAGGCAGTAGAAATCAAGAATGATGATACACCTGAAACATTGCAGAAGCGTGTTATGGAGCAGGCTGAGTGGAAAATTCTCCCTGAGGCTGTTTCTCTGTTCTGTCAGGACAGAATCAAAGTCACAAACGGAAAAGCCATTATCACTGGATAGGTGGTCGTGATGAAACAGGAAGTGTTAAAATCCAAACTGCAGATTCAGAAATTGTTTATCTGCTTTATGATGTATGCCGTTCTTGGCTGGATTTACGAAGTAGTGCTTGAAACCTTCATCTATCGCTGGGGGTTCACAAATAGGGGAGTGCTGTTCGGTCCTTATTGTCCGGTATATGGCTTCGGAGCATTGTCCTTTCTTTTCTGTCTGAATTGGCTGATGCAGAAAAAGGATGTGAAGTGGCTGAACATAGTAAAACCCGTGCTAATTTTTATAGGCTGCATGGTGATCGCAACCCTCATAGAACTTTTGGCAAGTTACATACTTGAGTTCTTCACAGGTTCTTGGCCGTGGCAGACCTATGCCGATTATCAATATAATTTCCAAGCAAGAATCGCTCTTTCCACATCTTTGCGGTTCGGCCTTGGAGGAACGGCTTTTCTCTATCTTGTACAGCCGTTCTTTGATTGGTTTTTATCGAAATTGCAGAATAAAACAATCAATATCATTGCTTTTATTCTGATGATCATTCTCGCCGCTGACTGTGTGTACACTTTCATTCTGAAGTAATACAGCGGCGTGAAAAAAGAATTCATATCCGAAAGGAGTCATTATTATGGTTACACTTGATATTGTACAGGAACTCAAAGGAAATGATTATCCCGGCAGAGGTATCATCATCGGTAAGTCTGAGGACGGCAAGTCCGCTGTAACTGCCTATTTCATCATGGGCAGAAGTGTGAATTCCCGCAACCGTGTATTCACCGAAACCGCTGACGGCATCAAGACAGAAGCTGCTGATCCTTCTAAGCTGACGGATCCCCACCTCATTATTTATTCTCCGGTGAGAGTTCTGGGAAACAAAACCATCGTGACAAATGGCGACCAGACCGATACCATCTATGAGCTGATGGACAAGCAGCAGACCTTTGAGCATGCTCTGCGTACCCGTGAGTATGAAGATGATGCACCGAACTATACCCCTCGTATCTCCGGCATTATGCACGTAGAGAACGGAACATACAACTATGCGATGTCCATTCTCAAGTCCGCTGACGGCAATCCCGATTGCTGCGAAAGATTTACTTATTCTTACACTAATCCCATTTCCGGATTTGGTCATTTCATCCATACATATATGGGCGATGGAAATCCGCTTCCGAGCTTTGAAGGTGAGCCGAAAAAGATTGCGATTCCGAACGATATGGAGCAGTTTGCTGCAGATCTCTGGGATGCACTCAATGAGGATAACAAGGTTTCCCTCTTTGTTCGTTATATTGATATTGAAACAGGCAAAGCTGTTTCAAAGGTGATCAACAAGTATACAAAGTAAGTTTTGGAAAAGATTCAGGAGGAAAAGACAATGGCTAATGAAATGCTTTTAAAATACGGCTGCAACCCGAACCAGAAGCCGTCCAGAGTGTACATGGCAGACGGTACAGAACTGCCGATCGAGGTGCTCTGCGGCAAGCCCGGCTACATCAATCTGCTTGATGCCCTCAACGGCTGGCAGCTTGTAAAGGAACTCAAGGCTGCAACAGGCATCTGTGCAGCAACATCCTTCAAGCACGTATCTCCCGCAGGTGCTGCAATCGGCAGACCGCTTTCCGATGATCTCAAGAAGATCTACTGGGTGGATGATCTGGGCGAACTTTCTCCGCTGGCAAGTGCTTACGCACGTGCAAGAGGTGCTGACAGAATGTCCTCCTACGGCGATTTCATTGCACTCTCCGACAAGGTTGACGTTTGCACAGCAAAGATGATCCAGCGTGAAGTTTCTGATGGCGTTATTGCTCCTGATTATGATGATGAAGCTCTGGAGATTCTGAAATCCAAGAGAAAGGGCACATACTGCATTCTCAAGATTGATGAAAGCTACAAGCCGAATCCGATTGAAACAAAGCAGGTTTACGGTGTGACCTTCGAACAGGGAAGAAATGAACTGGACATCAACCGTGAACTTCTCTCCAATATCGTTACAGAGAATAAGGAAATTCCGGCTGATAAAATGGATGACCTGCTGATTTCTCTGATCACTCTGAAGTACACACAGTCCAATTCCGTTTGTTATGTTAAGGATGGACAGGCAATCGGCATCGGTGCAGGCCAGCAGTCCAGAATTCACTGCACAAGACTTGCAGGTCAGAAGGCAGATAACTGGTGGCTGCGTCAGTCTCCGCAGGTAATGGGACTGCAGTTTGTGGATGACATCCGCCGTGCAGACCGTGACAATGCAATCGACGTATACATCGGTGATGAGTATGAGGATGTACTGCGTGAGGGCGAATGGCAGAGAATCTTCAAGGTAAAGCCCGCAGTTTTCACCGCAGAAGAAAAGAAGGCATGGCTTGCAAAGAATACGGACGTTTGTCTGGGATCTGATGCATTCTTCCCGTTTGGTGACAATATCGAGCGTGCTAAGAAGTCCGGCGTTGCATACATCGCAGAACCCGGTGGTTCCATCCGTGATGACAATGTTATTGAAACCTGCAACAAGTACGGCATTGCAATGGCATTCACAGGCATTCGTCTGTTCCACCATTAAGCGGGGAGTCCCCGCGGGCGTTACGCATGGGGAAATTCTCCTTTGAGAAGGATTTTCGACTTGCGGCAATCAATGTATTACATTTTATGAACGAGGTGAATCCTGTGTATCAGAAAACCGAGCTTGTCCTTGCACACCAGAATTGCCGCTGCAACCGCATACAGCTGCGGAAAAGCGATATGTGCGGATGCTTTCAGTGCGGTGAGATTTTCAAGCCGTCCCATCTTCTGTCCGAAGACTGGACGGACGGCGGAGAAACGGCATTGTGCCCGTTCTGCGGCATGGACAGTGTGATCGGCGATGCGGCAGGATTCCCCATTTCTGAAACTTTTTTGAGTGAGATGAAAGTGCATCGGTTTAGTCTGTGAGGTGTAATATGAAGAATTACAAATGGTTCTGGAAGATTCCTGCTTTGATATTTGCTTTGAATTTTGTATTTATTCTGTTTTGTGCAGCTTTGACAGCGATTGATTATCATCGCTTCAAGAATGCGGATGGCATCATAAAGCCCATCATTACGATAGCGGACAATGAATGCAAATGTGGCATGGACAGGCAGATCGACGGGCTGGTTTATTCTTTCACTTATAGCCGTAGTTCCGAGGAGGATTGGGATGAAAGCGTAAGCTCTGGTTCGTTCCATTTCCCGCTGGATACGGATACACTCATCACAAAAAAATATCAATAAGGAGGACATATCCCCCATGAAAATCTTAGTAGTTGGCGGCGGCGGCAGAGAGCACGCTATTATCATGAAACTTGCAGAAAGCCCGAAAGCTACCGAAATTTATTGTGCACCCGGAAACGGCGGTATTTCCCGTTATGCCAAGTGCTGCGATGTCAAGGCAACCGACATTGATGGTATGGTTGCACTTGCAAAGGAGATCCAACCCGACCTCGTTGTCGTTGCCCCCGATGATCCGCTGGTACTCGGTATGGTCGATGCGATGCAGGCAGAGGGCTTCATGACATTCGGTCCGAAGAGGAATGCAGCCATTATCGAAGGCAGCAAGATTTTCTCCAAGGATCTGATGAAGAAATACAATATCCCAACAGGCGGCTACGAGGTATTTACCGACAGTGCGTCTGCAATAGCATATATCAAAGCACAGAATACATATCCTACTGTGATTAAGGCGGATGGTCTGGCACTTGGTAAGGGTGTAATCCTTGCCCAGAATGAGCAGGAAGCTGTAGATGCGGTTGTTTCCATGATTGACGGCAAGCAGTTCGGCGACAGCAGTACACGTATTGTCGTGGAAGAATTCCTCACGGGTCCCGAAGTTTCTGTACTTTCCTTCACAGATGGCAAGACCGTTGTTCCGATGATCTCCTCAATGGATCATAAGCGTGCCCTCGACGGTGACGAAGGTCTGAATACGGGCGGCATGGGTACCGTAGCTCCGAATCCCTATTATACACAGGAAATTGCCGATGTTTGCATGGAAACCATTTTCAAGCCCACAGTTGCAGCAATGCAGGCAGAAGGCAGACCTTTTACAGGCTGTCTGTATTTTGGATTGATGCTTACGCCCAATGGCCCGAAGGTAATCGAATACAACTGTCGTTTTGGTGATCCGGAAACACAGGTGGTTCTGCCCTTGCTGGATACCGATCTGGTTGAGATTATGGAAGCAATCTACAACGGAACACTTGCTGATCTTAATATTATCTGGAAGCAGGAAAATGCAGCGTGCGTAGTTATGGCAAGCGGTGGTTATCCTGTAAAATACGAAAACGGCAAGGTGATTTCCGGTCTTGATGATAAAGGACAGACGGAAGGTGCATTTGTATATCATGCAGGTACCAGATACGCAGACGATGCGTTCCTGACAGCAGGCGGTCGTGTACTTGGTGTGACCGCAACCGCAGATACTCTGCAGAATGCCCTTGCACAGGCATATAAGAGCGTAGAGCAGATTTCCTTCGAAAAGGCACATTATCGCAAGGATATCGGACAGCGTGCTTTGCAGGCAAAGTAAGAGAGGTGCTCTATGCATCCGAAATTAAAGCGATGTTTCCAGTTCGGGCAATTTGCAAATATCCTGTTTCTTGTATTTGCAGTGATCAGTGCAGTGTATTATTGGCTGATTGAAAGACATACTATAACTGTTGTTGCATTGGAAATTGCAGCATATATCGTTGAAACCGGCGGCTTTGTTCTTATGTTGATGTCGCTGATCAATTTCTGGAAAATAGTACGTCATAGATATATCATGAAGGCGGCAATGCTGGTTTATCTTCTTACGGAAGTGACCATCATGATTATGGATTTTAATTCTACAAGTCTGCCGTTTTACCAATCCAATTCAATGGCATTGAACATTGGACATTCCATATTTTCGGCAGCGATCTGCTTTACCTATCTGGCACTGGAACCGAAAAATCCGTCACTGGAGGTTTCGATCGTCATCACCATAGTGATCATACTCTGTGGTATGCTTGGAACCATTTTCAAGATGAATGTCTATATCAGCCTGTTTGCAAATTCCATTGCCTATGTGGTGTTTTTCTCCATCATGCGTTTTTTGCATTCGCAGGAAAGAATCATGGTGGACTGCTACGGCGACCGAGCGAGAGAAACCAAGTTTACGAGTTCATTTTTCGATGATTAATATTCATTCCATAATAGGTGAGGCTATGAACGAAAGATTGCCGTATCTGCGTGAAAAGACAGCACAGCTTACCGGCTCGCCCGGTGTGTATCTGATGAAGGATGAAAAGGGCGGCATCATTTATATCGGCAAAGCCAAAAATCTGAAAAATCGTGTCACCAGCTATTTTCGAGTGTCCGCTGATCATACCCCAAAGGTAGCGAAAATGGTTTCCCATGTCTGGGATTATGATTTTATCGTCACTGATTCCGAATACGAAGCACTCCTTCTGGAATGCAGTCTGATCAAGCAGCACAAACCCCATTACAATATCCTTCTTAAGGATGATAAGGGATATCATTATATCAAGATTTCCGACGATCCTTACCCACGTATCACAGCAGAAAAACAAAAGACGGGGGATGGTCGGTACATCGGGCCTTACACCGGTGGCTTTGTCACGAAATCCACAGTGGAAGAAGTTAATGCAGTATTTCGTCTTCCAACCTGTACAAAGAAATTTCCGCAGATGTTCCGTAAAGCAAGACCATGTCTGAATTACCATATCAAACGCTGCATGGGTGTGTGTCTTGGGAATATTCCGCAGGAGCAGTATCGTGATACTATTGAGCAGGCAGTCGATTATATACGAAACGGCAGCAATACTTCTGTTGAACGCATGAATCGTGAGATGGAACGTGCTGCCGAAGCTCTGGATTTTGAACGGGCAGCCATTCTTCGTGATCGTATCCGTGCTATTCAGAAGGCGGCTGAGTCACAGAAGATCATTGATAATAATTTCAGGGATGCTGATGTGATCGCCTCAGCAGAAAGTCAGGATGAACTGTGTATTTCCGTGCTGATGTATCGTGAGGGACGTCTGCATGATAAGCAAACATTTCATTTTTCCGAACACGCCGATGAGGCAGAATTTGAAGCCTTTGTGACGCAGTTCTATCACGGAAGAACGGATCTGCCGAGAGTCATTCTTCTCGAAACGCCTCTTTCTGAAGCAGAAATGCTGTCGGAAATGTTTTCTGCACAAGCTGGGTTTAAGGTGAAACTTACAGTTCCCCAACGTGGAAACGGTCTGCAGCTCATTCGTATGTCCAAACAAAATGCCGTTGAGCATATTGCGGTGCATACCAACCGTACCGGAAAAGAGCTGCTCGCAGTCGAAGCACTTGGCAAGCTGTTGGGAATGCAGCAGGTTCCAAAATATATTGAAGCATATGATATATCCAATCTTGCATCGGAATTCATGGTTGCAGGTATGGTCGTGTTTGAAAATGGCAGACCTTTGAAAAAAGCATATAAACGCTTTACCATCAAAGAATCACAGATGCAAAACGACTACGCTTGTATGCAGGAGGTCATTCGACGAAGGCTGACACACCTCACCGATGGTTCGGATGAAGGATTTTCCCGAAAACCTGATCTGATCCTGCTTGACGGAGGAAAAGGTCATGTGAATGCCGTTGCTCCGATCATTCAGGAACTCGCCCCCGATATTGCAGTATTTGGTATGGTCAAAGACAATAAACACCGTACAAGAGCCATTGCAACCGGAGGAGGGGAGATCAGTGTTTCCGGAACACAGAGTGCATTCCATCTTCTGACACGAATTCAGGATGAAGTGCATCGGTATTCTGTTGCATTCATGCACAGTAAACATAAAAAGCGAAGTTTTGCCTCGGAACTGACGCAGGTAGAAGGTATCGGGGAAAAGCTCGCCCAAAAGCTGATGCTTCATTTTAAAACTAAGGACGCCTTGTTTGAGGCGTCGGAAGAAATGCTTGCAAAAGCAGGAATTCCGAGAAAAACAGCCCAACGCTTGTATGCATATCTGCATCAGAATTAACGGAGGATTCACAACATGAGAGTCATTACAGGAACAGCAAAAGGAATACGCCTGAAGACACTGGAGGGACTGGATGTTCGTCCTACTGCGGAACGTGTTAAGGAAGGAATGTTCTCATCCATTCAGTTTGACATTTCAGGTTCGACTGTACTGGATCTGTTTGCAGGCAGCGGTCAGCTTGGGATAGAAGCGTTGAGTCGTGGAGCAAAACAGGCGGTGTTTGTTGACCATTCTCCGCAGGCGATCCGAGTTGTGAAGGAAAATCTGGAAAAGACGGGTTTCACAAGCAAGGCACAGGTCTATCAAAAGGAATCTGAGCATTTTTTTGCACTCTGTCCCGATGATTTTTTTGATTTTATTTTTCTGGATCCTCCATACAGGAAGGACATTTTGCAGGAAATCCTGCCCGATCTTGAGAAAAAACTGAAAAAAACAGGCAAAATGATCTGTGAACATGAAAAAGATTTGGAAATGCCGGAAAAAATTTTAAAATTAAGGTTGAAAAAAAATTATATATATGGTAAAATAGTAGTGTCAGTATATGCTTTTGAAGAGGAGGAGTCTGAGTGAGACGAATTGCAGTTTGTCCCGGAAGCTTTGATCCGGTAACATTGGGACATCTCGATATTATCACGCGAGCTTCTACTTTATTTGATAAAGTCATAGTATTGATTTCAACAAATGCGAACAAAAGTATGCCAAGCTTTACAGCAACAGAGCGTATGATGATGATCGCAGAAGCTACAGCCCATCTTGATAATGTTGTCATCGACATTCTGGATGGATTGCTTGTGGACTATGTAAAAAATGTAAAAGCGGTTGCAATTGTAAAGGGACTTCGGGCGGTCACTGATTTCGAGTATGAATTTCAGATGGCACTGACGAACAAAGTGTTGTACGCCAATGCAGAAACAGTGTTTTTGACAACCAGCAAGGAGAATATGTATCTCAGTTCAAGTGTGGTAAAACAGGTTGCATATTTTGGCGGAGATATCAGTCCCTTCGTACCGGAGTGTATTCTTGATACAATTAAAAACCGACTTGTAAAGGAGGAGCACAATGAGTATTGATGAAATTCTTGATGACATGGACGAACTTCTGGACAAATCAGCGGGTGTACCGTTTGCGTCACACAAGGCGATCATTGACGGTGAAAGATTGAGAGAGCTGATCAATGATGTTCGTCTGAACGTACCGCAGGAAATTAAGCACGCAAAGATGGTAGAGTATGATCGTGACCGTATCATCAGAGAAGCGGAAGCGAAGGCAGAACAGATTGTTCGTCAGGCAGAAGAACGTGCAAAGGTGATTGTTTCTGAGGAAGCTATTCTTCGTGAAGCAAAGAAGCGTGCATATGATGTCATGACAAAGACTAAGACTGAAACCGATGCAATCAAACACGCAGCGGATACCTATGTAAATAAACGTTTTAAGGAAGCAGAGTCTTTCTTCCAGAGTGCACTGCAAGATGTACAGCAGAGAAAAGCAAAGCTTGATAAGATCAAGAAGAACAGACAGGCTGCTGCACAGGATACTGACAAGAAATAAAAATCATAGGGCGTATGTCTTGTAATACATACGCCCTTGTTTTACTTTTTAGGAAGTTTGATACGTTTCTCAGAAGCAAGCGGAGAATGATCCATAGCCTCGTGTATGGAGGAATCCGATAAATGCGTATAAATCTCCGTGGTTGAGATGCTCTCATGCCCAAGGATGCTCTTGAGTGTCAGCAGATCAACGTGCCCATGCTGATACATCAGCGTTGCAGCCGTATGACGAAGCTTATGTGTGGAAAGTCCTCTGCCGTCAAGTCCGGCAGCTTTCAATGCGTTTTCCACTACCTGCTGAACACGCCGACGGCTGATGCGTTTTTTCTGATTACTGAGAAATAACGCAGGATCGTCAGTTTCCACTTCTTGTCGGACAAATAAATATTCCCGCAGAGCAGACAAGCAGGCAGCATTCAGATATACGATACGCTCTTTGTTGCCTTTACCGAGGACACGCATTTTCGATTCTTTGAAATCCAGCGAGGACAGATTCAGTCCCACAAGTTCACTCAAACGGATTCCACAGTTTAGAAATAAGGTGAGAATACAGTAATCCCGAATATGTGACTTTTGATTCTCCTGACTTGTCAGTGTCCGCAGAAGTGTCAGGCTTTCGTCCAGATTCATGTATTTGGGGAGTGCACGTTTTGGGGAAGAAAGCTCCAGATTTGCAGTAGGATCGTGTTCAAGCAAACGTGCCTGTGTTGTCAGATAATGAAAAAAACTACGTAGTGACGATGCTTTTCTGGAACGGATCTTGTCATGGTTATTGCATTCCATAGCAATATAGTTGTAATAGTCATAAATATCCCTGAGAGATATGGACTTCAGATCATCCACCGTCATCCCACGAATGGAAACATTCTCCATCATTTCCATTGTGCAATACCCATGTTCACGTTTTAGGGTTACAAACCGTAAAAATTGTCTGACATCTCTGAAATATCCCTGTACAGTCCCGTCGGAAAGACATTTTACAACGGAAAGATGGGTGATATATTCATTTAAAAAAAAGGGATATTCTGAACTCTGTATACGCATAATTATCTCCGGATTAATAATAAAATAGATGAATCAGGCAAAACTTCAAATCGGAAATGACATTTATTTTTTTCGAGTGCTGTGCTGCATACGGAACTGCTTTGGAGTGATGCCACGATGTTTTTTAAAACTTCGAATCATGTGACTGCAATCGGAAAATCCTGTTTCCTGACTAATGAAATTCAAATCAAAATCCGTAAAAAGCAGATAATCCTCCACCTTGAAAATGCGGATTTTTGCAATATATTCCTTGCATGAAATTCCATAAATCGTGTGGAATTTCTTTGCAAAACAAGAATAGCTCATACCGCATTTCTGAGCAATATCGCTGACCTGAATAGAATCCTTGATATGAGCCTCGATATATTCTGTAATGGTATCAATATCATAAGAAATGTCAGTCTGGAACGCTTCGTTTTCGATTGAAAATCCAAGGGTTTGCCAGTGACGGACGATCTGCATATTAAGATTGTATAAATGTGCTTGTATCAGCAGATCATATCCATACGATTTTTCATTGACCTCTTTGATGCAGTTCATGAAAAGCGTTTTGCAATCCATTTTGGATGCAGTTTCACTGGAAAAGAAAACAGGCATTTTCTTCTGTTCTGCGATTTTAAATAATTCCTTCAATTTAGGTGCATATGTAGGCTTGATATTCAGATGATTCAGATCATATTTCAGTACAGCATAACGAATGGGGGAATTATCCACAGAAAAAATAGAATGAATAGATTTCGGATGAAAGAGAATAAAGTCTCCGCTTCTGACGAGGTAACGATTTCCGCTGTCGTACATTTCGGCAGTACCATCAATCATGTATATCATTTCCATGAAGTAATGCCAATGGGGACGTACAGGGAATTGTTCAACCCTTGTGTCATAGATAAAACATTCAAATGGCATATTGAGCGAATCGCTCGCTTCAAATAAAGAATGCATAGAAACCTCCCGGATAGATTTTTTCTATTTTCAACTATATATATTATAGCATAAATCTCTTAAAAATGCTACAATAAATTGAGAAATTTTTTAAATTTCTTTTTCGTTATTCACACAATGTGTATGTTATTAAATTTTTGGCTATGGAGCGTGATTTTATGGATAATTTTCAGTTTTGGAGTCCCACAGAATTTGTATTCGGAAAGAACACAGAATCCGAGTGTGGTGCTTATGTCAAAAAATACGGCGGCACAAAGGTACTTGTTCATTATGGCAGCAGCTCTGCAGTACGTTCAGGTTTGCTTGATCGTGTAACCGAATCCCTTCAGAATGCCGGCATTGCCTATGTTCTGCTCGGCGGTGTTCAGCCAAATCCCCGTGATACCAAAGTCTATGAAGGCATTGAGCTTTGTCGTAGGGAGGGTGTGGATTTCATCCTTTCCGTTGGCGGAGGTTCCTGCATTGACTCTGCAAAAGGTATTGCACTTGGCGTTCCCTATGACGGAGATTTCTGGGATTTCTATGGTACAGGAAAGCCCGTTGAGAAAGCTCTGCCGATCGGTACTGTTCTGACGATTGCAGCAGCCGGAAGTGAAGGTTCCGGTGCATCCGTTGTAACAAAGGAAGAAGGAATGCTCAAGCGGGATACGGGATCCGATCTGCTTCGTCCGAAATTCTCCATTCTGAATCCCGAACTCACCTGCACACTGCCCCCTTATCAGACTGCTTGCGGTGCAACGGATATTATGGCTCATGTATTTGAGCGTTATTTTACAAATACGAATGAAGTAGAAATCACAGACCGGCTTTGCGAAGCGGTGCTTCTGACCATGGTGAAGGAAACTCCCCGTGTTATCGCAGATCCTTATAACTATGAAGCAAGAGCCAATATTATGTGGGCTGGTACAGTTGCACATAATGATATTATCGGAGTCGGAAGAAGTCAGGACTGGAACAGCCACGGCATCGAACATGAACTTTCCGGTCTGTATGACTGTGCACACGGTGCGGGACTTGCCGTGATCATGCCCGCATGGATGGAATTCGTATGCTCCCACAATGTGATGCGTTTTGCACAGATGGCAGTACGTATTTGGGGCTGCGAGATGAATTTTGAGAATCCCGAAGTAACTGCAAAGCAGGGAATTGCGGCATTCCGTCGCTTCCTTTCCTCCATTGGAATGCCCATCAATTTTGAGCAGCTTGGTGCAAAGGAAGAGGACATTCCCGTTCTCGTTGAAAAATTTGGTCTGGGCGAAGAGGGAAGAACAGGTGGTTTTGTATCCCTGTCTTCTGCAGATGTTGCTGAGATCTATCATATAGCAGCCAATGCCGCATTGTAAGGAGGAAACCGTATGAAAGCACTTCTGATTGGTGGAACCGGAATCATCAGCATGGCGATCACAGAGCTTCTTACAGAACGTGGATGGGAAGTATATCTTCTCAATCGTGGCAACAGATCTTCCGAACTTCCACAAGGGGTTCACGTAATTGAAGCAGACATCAACAATGAGGCTGACGTTGCAGAAAAACTTGCAGATATGCAGTTCGACTGCGTTGGTGAATTCATCGGTTTTGTTCCCTCGCAGCTTGAGCGTGATGTGCGTCTGTTCAAGGGAAAAACAAAACAGTATCTGTACATCAGCTCCGCATCCGCTTATCATAAGCCCCTTTCGGATTATGTGATTGATGAAGGCACAACGCTTGCCAATCCCTATTGGGAATATTCCCGCAACAAAATCGCTTGTGAGGAGTATCTCATGAAGCAGTACCGTGAAAACGGATTCCCGATCACCATCATACGTCCGAGTCATACCTACGATAAGCGATCCGTACCTCTTGGTGTGCACGGTAATCGTGGAAGCTGGCAGGTAGTACGCCGTATGCTCGATGGCAAGCCCGTTATTATTCATGGCGACGGCACTTCTCTCTGGACAATGACGCACAACAGCGATTTTGCAAAGGGATTTGTGGGTTTGATGGGTAATCCCCACGCCATAGGAGAAAGTTTTCAGATCACATCTGACGAATCAGTAACATGGAATCAGATCTATCAGGCAATTGCCGATGCTCTTGGTGTGGAACTGAAAGCGTACCATGTCTCATCCGAATTTCTTGCAGCTGTCAGCAATTACGATCTGACGGGCAGTCTGATCGGCGATAAAGCAAATACCGTTGTTTTTGATAATAGCAAACTTAAAAGAGCTGTACCTGATTTTAAAGCCACAGTTCGTTTTGAAGCAGGGATCCGTGAAACGATCGACTACGTTCTGGAACATCCGGAATGTCAGACTGCTGATCCCGAATTTGATGAATGGTGTGACAGAGTGATCGCCGTTCTGGAAAACGCAAAAAAGGAGATTCTATCATGATAAATGTAAGAGGTAAATGGGCACTGGTAACCGGTGCAAGCCGTGGAATCGGTAGACTTGCCGCACTGAAACTTGCAGAACAAGGCTGCAATATCGTTGCACAGAGCCGTGATATCGCACATACAGAACCGCTGCTTGCAGAACTGAAAGCTATCGGTGTAGAATGCTATGCGGTTTCTGCCGAACTTTCCAATGTGGATGAAATTCTGGCAATGCTGCAGGAAATAGATGCAAAAGGCACACAGATCGACATTGTTATGAATAATGCCGCCGTGCAGATCGCATATCGGACGGATTATTTCAAGACACCCGTTGAGGATTACACCACAAGTTTTCAGATCAATACAATTGCTCCGATGGTGATCTGCTATCATTATCTTCCCAAAATGATCGAACGTGGATTCGGAAGAATCGTCAATACCACCAGCGGTATCCGTCTGGAGCCTGAGCAGGCAGGCTATTCTGCAAGTAAGGCTGCATTGGACAAAGTTACCATTGACATTGGTTCCAAAATCGAAGGTACTGACGTAATCATCAGCCTGACAGATCCGGGCTGGTGCAGAACAGATCTTGGCGGTCCGAATGCCCCCAATGCTCCGGAAAGTGCGATTCCCGGCGTTGTTGTTGGTGCTTTCGTGAATGACAAGAAATCCGGCAGACTTTTCTGTGCCGGCGACTTTGCAGGACTTTCCCTTGATGAGGCTGTGAAGAAAGCGGAGCAAATGCCTGCGATTTACAACTAAATAGAGTTAAGCGTTATCCGATATTACGGATAACGCTTTTTTCTGTCGAAAAACTCAAAATGGGGAGTGGGGCGAAAGCCCCACAGAAGGGTTCGGGGACGAAGTCCCCGAACTATAGCCCCTCCCCTCGGGGAGGGTTGGGGTGGGGGGCAATGACAGGATACCTATCTCTAAGAAAAAGGACTTTTTCTACAAGCTGAAGCGTTATCTGATATTACGGATAACGCTTTTTTCTATCGCAAATACGGTGTTAATATTGACGAAAAAAGTTTTTTGTGGTATAATATAACTATCATTAAAGTGAATCGTTTTATGTAGAGATAGCATCTCTTTGAAAAATCTGAAAAGAAAAGAGGATATCTTATGTTAAAGAAATTCAAACGATGTCTTGCAGTTGCAACGGCTTTGTTTTCCACACTGTCCGTTGCTGCACAATTCCCTGAATATGTCGATCCAAATGTTGAGGCAGCAGGTGCAGTTCTTGCATTCCCCGGTGCAAAGGGCGGCGGAAGTCTTGCAACAGGCGGACGTGGGGGAAAAGTAATCCATGTAACAAATCTCAATGACAGCGGTGAGGGTTCATTCCGTGAAGCTGTCGGTACATCGAACAGCATTGTCGTTTTCGATGTTGGCGGAACGATCGAATTGAAAGGTGATGTTGTAGTAGCGTCCAATGTAACCATTGCCGGACAGACTGCTCCCGGCGGAGCAGGTGTTACCCTCAAAAATTACAAGCTTGGTCTGGGTGGTGATAATATCATCTGCCGTTTCATCAGTTCACGTCCCGGTGAACGAGGCACCAATGCCGATTATGATGCATGGGGCGGTGCAAAAGGTGCAAATTCCATTGTTGACCATTGTTCAATTGGTTGGGCAAATGACGAACAGTGGGGATTGTATTCTGCAAATGATAATATTACTGTGCAGTATACGGTTCTTGGTCCTTCCAATTCCTTTTCCTACCATAGCAAGGGAATCCACGGATTCGGCATCATGCTTGGACGTACAAATGTAACATGGGATCATAACCTGATCGTACATAATGTATCCCGAAATTTCCGAGGAAAAGTTCCGGGAACGGGCGTTGCCGACTTTACCAATAATGTTATTTACAACTGGGGTTCGCAGACCGCCTATGGCACCATCGGTCATGTCAATTATGTCGGAAACACATTGAAAAAGGGAATTTCAACCGTTGGAGGGCATAACTACGTCAGCGTAGGTGACAGTGGCACTGCACCGGAGAATTATCGTATCTATCTTACGGGGAACCGTTTCTTAAACAAGGATAATACCCAGTACAATAATTATTCCGATAATAACTGGGCAGGCATCAAATACGGTGACGGTAAGAACGAGAGCAACACACGTTCCAATTCTTATTTCCCGATGATCGTCAATGGCACTGATGTTTCCTCTGCATTAACAGTAGAAAATGCCGGTACTGCCTATGAGAACGTGCTCAATTACGCAGGAAACGGCATTGCTCCCGATAAGAGGATCGCCATCGACCAGCAGGTTGCCTATGAAACCCGAACCGGTACGGGTACCCTGACCGGAGCAAGACCTTATTCTGAAGCATCGGCAGATCAGAAAGCCACCATTGACAAATATTCCATGCAGTGTGGCATCAAATATGAATATCCCGCACCCGTTCTGATGAAGACAATCACAGATACCGATAATGACGGTATGGCAGATGACTGGGAGACAGCACGAGGGCTTGATCCCAATGATCCCACCGACACCAACAGTGACTACTGCGGATTGGGATATACAAACATTGAGTATTATATTAATGACCTGACAGTTAACGCATTCCCGAAGGGTGTTGTAGAGCCTTCTCCGACCAATGTATCCATTGAAAAGATATCCGCCTTCTCTCAGATCGAAGCTGAGAATTATTCGGATCAGTCGGGCGTTACCGCAGAAGACCTCACCGATGGCGGAAAGTGCGTCGGCTATATTGAAAACGGCGACTATATCATGTTCAGACGTGTGGATTTTGAAGGAGGAGCCAAGAGTTTCACAGCCAGAGTTGCAGGAAATGCAGCAAACATGGAACTGTACATTGATTCGCTCAACGGCAAACCGGCTGCAACCTGCAGCTTTGAAGGCACAAGCGGATGGCAGGATTGGACGGATGTTGTTGTCAATACCAAGGCGATCACCGGAACGCATAATCTATACATCAAATTTACCGGCGGAGAAGGCTATTTGATGAACATTGATCATTTTTCCTTCGGTAAGGAACCGGTTTTGATCACCGACAGACTGATTACAAGTCTGTTTGTTAACGATGATTCAAATTCTGCCAACTGGAAACTTGCAGACAATTTACAGCTTGGTTCTTTGGTATTCGGTGATCGTGACTTTACCTATGCCACCATTCCTGACGAATTGATCGGTGCAGAATTTATCCAGACAGCGTGTGAATCCAAATATTATTCTGCCGATCTTGGTGAATTTACAGCAGGACAAAATCTCATTGCCTATGTCGGATATGATAACAGAATTGCCGCTGCCCCTGCATGGCTTTCTGAATGGGAGAAAACAGGCCAGACAACAATTGACAATAACGGTGTCACGTTTGATTTGTATAAAAAGTCATTCAAGCAAGGGGAAACCGTATTCCTCGGCTCCAATAACGAGTCCTACCAGTGCGTTAACTACACGGTATATGCCGTGCAGGATGGAGAAACAGTACCGGAACCTGTCGAAATTACCGGTGACATCAATCACGATGGCAGCCTGAGTATTCTTGATATTATCCTGTTCCAGAAATATCTCCTCGGTCTTGAGAATATGACCGAGGAACAGAATCAGGCGGCTGATCTTGACGCAGACAGCAAACTGAATGCTTTTGATCTTGCATGGCTCAAGCGTCTTTATCTGAATCAGGCAGTGATTGAAGCGTAGCATTTGTTCCAATTTAACTTTGATATTTGAACCGAACCATTGTATTGGTTCGGTTCTTTTTTCGTTATAAATTTCATGGAGTTATGCACAAATACGTAATTTCTATTGACTTTTTTTTGAAGGTATGTTATAATAATAGTATCATTTGCGTGATAACACGCTGAAATAGTGAAAGGAGTAATTATTATGGGACTTATTAAAGCAATTTCGGGTGCTGTTGGCAGCACAATGGCGGATCAGTGGAAAGAATATTTCACTTGCGATTCGATGAGAGATGATGTGTTAGTTGTCAAGGCAAAAAAATATACTTCCAGTCGTTCTTCCAACACGAAGGGTAATGATGATGTCATCACTAACGGAAGCGTATTTACCGTTGCAGACGGACAGTGTGCGATCATTGTAGATCAGGGTAAAATTGTTGAGATCTGTGCAATTCCCGGTGAATACACGTATGATATGTCTTCGCAGCCGAGCGTTTTCTCCGGCAATCTGGGTACAAGCATTATCGATACATTCAAAACCATGGGCAGACGCATCAGCTTTGGCGGCGATACACCTGTCACACAGAGATTGTATTATATCAATACAAAACCCATCAAGGACAATCTCTTTGGTTCACCCCAGCCCATTCCGTTCCGCATTGTAGACAGAAATATTGGTCTGGATATTGATACTACGATCAGATGCAACGGAAGCTATGACTACATCATTGCTGATCCGATTCTGTTTTACACAAGTCTGGTAGGAAATATCACAACAGAATACAGAAGAACCGAAATTGACAAGAACCTCAAGGCAGCGTTTATCACTGCTCTCCAGCCGGCTCTTGCAAAGATTTCAAAAACCGGAATCCGTTTCAGTGAGATCACTGAACATACGGCAGATATTGCTGATGCAATGAACGAAGTTCTTTCCAAAAAGTGGGGAGAAGCGAAGGGTATCAAGATCACAAATGTATATTTCAATCCTTTCACACTGTCTGAAAAGGATCAGGAAATGATCAAGTCAGCACAGATGCGTGCAATTGACCGTGATCCCGGAATGGCTGCTACCAAAATGCTTGATGCACAGGCAGAAGCGATGAAGCTTGCAGCAGGAAATACCGCTACAGGTCCGATGATGGGCTTTATGAACATGAACATGGCACAGCAGGCTGGCGGCGGTATGAATGCACAGGCACTCTACCAGATGGCAGCACAGCAGCAGGCTGTGCAGCAACAGCAAGCAATGCAGCAGCAGCAGTCAGCACAGGCAGCCAACACATGGAAGTGTTCCTGCGGTGCCTCCAATACCGGCAAATTCTGCAGTGAATGTGCAAAGCCCAAGCCTGCACCGGCAGGGGAGTGGAAGTGCTCCTGCGGTGCCTCCAATACCGGCAAATTCTGCATGGAATGCGGTTCTCCCAAGCCCAATGCAGATGGTTGGAGCTGTAAGTGCGGTGCTGTGAACAAGGGTAAATTCTGCATGGAATGCGGTTCTCCCAAGCCGGCAGGTGCACCTCTGTATCGCTGTGACAAGTGTGGATGGGAACCCGCAGATCCGGCAAATCCGCCGAAATTCTGTCCGGAATGTGCCGATCCCTTTGATGATAACGATATTAAGTAAGCATTCATGATAGTCAACGAATTGGAAACAACCAATTCGTTGACGCTTGATTCGATAAAATAGAACGAGGTATCATTATGGCTGGATTAATGAATTTTGAATGCCCCTGCTGCGGAGGTAAAATTGAATTTGACACAGTTTCGCAGCAAATGAAATGTCCTTATTGCGACACTGAATATGACACAGAAACGCTCAAATCGTTTGATGAAGAATTGAGTCAGGAAACGCCCGATGAAATGAATTGGGATACACAGGCGGGCAGTGAATGGACGGACGGCGAACAAGACAGCATGAAATCCTATTTCTGTGAATCCTGTGGTGGTCAGATTGTTACTGACGCATCAACCGCAGCTTCCTCCTGTCCCTACTGCGATAATCCCGTAATTATGAAAGGTCAGCTTTCCGGTGAATTGCGTCCTGATTATGTTATTCCCTTCAAGCTCGATAAGGAAGCTGCCATTGCTGCATTGAATAATCACCTGAAAGGTAAGCCCCTGCTCCCGAGAGTATTCAAGGAACAGAATCATATTGATGAAATCAAGGGAGTATATGTACCTGTCTGGCTGTTTGATGCCGATGTCAGTGCCCGTATCCGTTATAAGGGTGAAAAATACCGCCACTGGGAAGATAAGCATTACGAATACACCGAAACCCGTTATTATGCTTTGTTCCGAAGCGGTCGTATTGGTTTCCATCATGTACCCGTTGACGGTTCAACAAAAATGGATGATACGCTGATGGAATCTGTAGAACCTTTTGATTTCAAAGGTGCTGTCAGCTTCCAGTCCGCATTCCTTTCAGGGTATCTTGCGGATAAGTATGATGTAGATGCCGATGCAAGTATTGCCCGTGCCAATGAAAGAATCAAACATAGCACGGAGGATGCGTTCAAACATACAACAAGTGAGTATCACAATGTACGTACAGTTAACAGCAGCATTCATCTGGCAAATGGTGAAGCGAAATATGCTCTTTACCCTGTTTGGCTTCTGAATACAACATGGAATAATCAGAAATTCACATTTGCAATGAATGGACAGACAGGAAAGTTTGTCGGAAATCTTCCGGCAGACAAATCCGCAGCATTCCGCTGGTTCGCAGGAATTGCTGCAATCGCAGCCGCAATCACCTTTGCAGGTACCTACCTGTTCTGGCTGCTGTAAGGAGGTGCCGATATGAAACTTAAAAATCTTATCATAACTGGTTTTGCTGCTTTATTTGCAATGGTTCCTTTCACTGTATCAGCACATTCCGCTGTATTTGTGGACAATGCCGGTCTTGTTAAATCAGAAGATTGGGAAGAAATTGATGAAGCCCTCTGGGATGTACATATTGAGCACGACTGCAATGTAGACATCGTAACCACAAGCACTCTTGAGGAATTTAACATTGCTGATTATTCTGATGTTTATTATTATAACAAATACGGAAACTCGGCAGATAATCAGGATGGAATTCTGCTTGTTGTATGTACATCACCCCGTAATTACTATATCATGACATCCGGCAGCTGTATCTATTCCTTTACAGATGCAGGGCTTGATTACATCGAGGCACAGATTGTCCCGAAAATGAGCGATGGCGATTATGCAGGAGCGTTCCTTACATTTGCAGAGCTCTGTGATGATTACATGGTACAGGCAGAAAAGGGTAAGCCCTATGACGGCAATCATATGCCAAAAGAACCGTATAATGTTGGTCTTTCCCTGCTGATTGCACTTGGTGTTGGTCTTGCTGCAGGCGGAATCGGTCTTTTGTTCCTGTTCTCCAATCTCAAATCTGTTCAGCAGCAGCATGGTGCAGCGGATTACAAGAAGCCCAATAGCTTCCATCTGGATATGCATCGTGATTTGTATCTGTACAGAAAAGTGGAGCGTAAAGAAAAGCCACAGAATGATAATCAAAATGGCGGCAGCACCACCCGAACCGGTTCTTCCGGTCAGACTCGCGGCGGCAGCGGCGGCACATTCTAATCACGTATTTTTTAATGTCAAAGTCCCTCTATGAGGGATTTTGACATTTTTTTCTTATAAACCTATTGACAAATATAGAAATCCGTGCTATACTGTATATAACGTATATACACGGTAATAACAGAGGTGCACTATGGATATTATTTTGAGTAATTCATCGGATGAGCCGATCTACGCACAGATCGCAACGCAGATCAAGGCACTCATCATGAATGGTACGCTGAAGTCAGGGGACGCTTTGCCTTCGATGCGTATGCTTGCGACGCAGTTAAGAATCAGTGTGATTACAACAAAAAGGGCCTACGAAGAGCTGGAACGGGATGATTTCATTGAAACCGTCGCAGGCAAGGGCTGTTTTGTCAAGGCACAGAATACAGATTTTCTGCGTGAGGAACAAATGCGGCAGATCGAAACACTTCTCGAAAAAGTCTGTGAACAGGCAAAAATTGCTGATCTTTCGCTTGAAGATCTTCGGGAAATGCTGGATTTAATGTATGGAGGTTAAGATTATGGGAAACTATGAAAATGCAATTGAGATCAACGGGCTGACGAAGAAATATGATGGCTTTACACTGGATAATATCAGTTTTACTGTACCGAAGGGAAGTATCATGGGTTTTATCGGACAGAACGGTGCTGGCAAAACAACTACCATCCGTGCACTGCTGGGCATTATCAAGTATGATTCCGGTACGATCAATATGCTGGGACTCGACAACAAGGAACACGAATACGAGATCAAGGAACAAATTGCCGCAGTATTCGATGAACTGCCGTTTCAGGAGATGTTTACGGCAAAGCAGCTAAGCATCATGATGGGAGGTATCTATCGTGACTGGGATAAGGTCACATTTGAGAAGTACCTTGACCGTTTCCAGCTTCCTGCAAAGAAGAAATGCGGTAAATTTTCCAAGGGTATGAAAATGAAGCTGCAAATCGCAGCCGCACTATCCCACAATGCAAAGCTCCTGATCATGGACGAAGCGACCACCGGACTTGATCCCGTTGTTCGTAATGAAATACTGGATATTTTCCGTGAGTATTTGCAGGATGACGAACGCAGCATCCTCATGTCCTCACATATTACATCCGACCTTGAAAAAATCGCTGACAGCGTAACCTTCATTGACAAGGGCAAGCTCCTGATCACCGGCTACAAGGATGATATTCTGGATAGCCATGCCATCATTCGCTGCTCCAAAGCAGATTACGCAGGAATCGAAAAGACAGATTTCATCAGTGCAAGGCTGACGGATTTCGGGGCTGAGGTGATGGTTTCTGACAAAACCGCCGCCAAGAAGAAATACAGCGGTGCCCTGATTGAAAAGACCACGCTTGAAGAAATCATGTTGTTCTATGTCAATGCTGCCAAGAAGGAGTGGAACTGATGGAAAAGAGAAAATCCGCCCCCATCTGGGGACTGTTCTATCGGGAACTGTATCCGACACTGAAAGAAGTTATTCTCTGCTATGTGCTGGGCATTGTGCTTTGCATCGTTTTCTATCTGATCAAGCTAAGCATGGAAATCGGCAATCTTGCGGATATGAACGGCGATGATCTGTCCATGCTGAAAATGATGCTTCCCAGCTATGCCATCTATCTGCCGGGTATATTGTTCATGGCAGAAGTCAATGGTTCACTTTCCGCATTTCAGTTTGAAATGCAGCCGAAATTCCGCTGCTTTACGGCATCCATTCCGGTGAGTGAATGGAAATTTGTCGGCGTGAAATTCCTCACATCCGCCTCCATTCTGGTTGTCGGCATTCTGGCAGCCTTCCTCAATGCCGCTATCATGTGCAGTGTGTTTGATACCGCATTTGACCAAACCATCATCGCAAATCTCATGCTCTGTGCGGTTGGCTTGTCAGTCGTCTGTGCAGGTCTCTACCTCTTCAACTATCTGTTCCGCAATCCCATGATGGCAGTTCTCACAGCACTGGCAGTCGGATATGGTGCTGTAATCATCTGGATGGTTCCGCATTTCGATCTGATCGAACAGCTTTCCACTGAAAATCAAACGAACGCAATGTCGATTATCTTAGATAAGATCACGGGCTTCTCGGCCGCATTCCTGCCGTTCTCCGTCCCCTGCATCATTGGCTGTCTGGGGCTTGGCTGGATACTTTGTTCACTGCTTGCAAAAAGGAGGGAAAAATAATGTACGGATTTTTGTATCGAAATTTCCGGGTCATGCGGCAAATGCTCATTATGTTGAGTTTT
>JAZNUR010000080.1:0-13724 GCA_045592405.1 Oscillospiraceae bacterium | reverse complement strand
GCAGCGGAATTTCTGAAATTATACTGCCCCGACACCCGTATTTCCCATGGGAATGTGATCGGATCGTGTGGCAGTTCGGATCCTGACGCCCCCCATGTCCTGCTCGATGCACACATCGACCAGATCGGCATGATGGTGACGAGCATCACGGAGGACGGCTTTGTGACGGTGGGAAATATCGGCGGCATTGACCGCAGACTTCTGCCCGCACAGAGAGTGCACCTTCACGGCAGCGAAATCATTGACGGCGTGGTGTGTGCCATGCCGCCGCATCTGACAAGCGGCGATGAAAAAGTGCCGAAAATGGAGAATATCCGCATTGATACGGGCTGCGACGCTGAAAGACTGCGGCAGATCCTCTCCCCCGGCGACAGCGTGACATTTGCAGGGAATATCGCCAGAATGCTGGGCGATCGCTTCACCGCTCCCGCACTGGATGACCGCTGCGGCGTTGCAGCGATCCTGTACGCTTTGCACCGTGTGAAGGACGAGGAGCTTCCCTGCCGTGTGACGGTAATGTTTTCCACGCAGGAGGAGGTCGGTGAACGTGGTGCGAAAATCGGATGCTACGCTGTGAACCCCGATATCGCCCTTGCGGTGGATGTGAGCTTTGCACGCAATCTCGGTGACAGCGAAACCAAGACCGGCAAGATGGGCGAAGGCCCGATGATCGGCTATTCCCCGTCGCTTTCCAGAACTGTGAGCCGTGCACTCAGCGAAATTGCCAATGCGGAGCACATTCCGTGGCAGTACGAAGTCATGGCAGGCACTACCGGCACGAATGCCGACCAGTTTTCCGTTTGCAGGGAGGGCGTAAAGGCCTGCACCGTTTCGATTCCCCTGCGATATATGCACACGCCTGCGGAAATCATTTCGCTCAGAGATGTGGCAATGACGGGCGAACTGCTTGCGGCATATCTGAGGAGGTGCAAGGCATGAAATATCTGAAAGAACTTTGCGGAATCTGTGGAATTTCAGGGGACGAAGCCCCCGTGCGTGAATTTCTGATCGAAAAGATTTCACAGATTCCCGATATACTGGAAATAAAAACCGATGCCCTCGGCAATCTTCTTGTGCACAAAAAGGGCGTGAATACGCCTAAGCACAAGCTCATGCTGGGTGCACACATGGATGAAGTGGGACTGATCGTGACGGGTATCCGCAGCGACGGAACACTTTCTGTTGCCGCAGTGGGCGGTGTGGATGCGGATGTGGTGCTTGGCAGAAATGTCATGGTGGGAACGCATAAGCTCCCCGGCGTTATCGGCAGTACACCCGTGCACCTGCTTTCCGCTTCGCAGCGTGATGAAAAGCCGAAAATGGACGATCTTTACGCCGACATCGGTGCAGCGGATGCGGACGAGGCAAAACAGTTTGTATCCCCCGGCAACAGCATTTATTTTCTGGGTGAGTACGCAGAACTCGGCGGCGGCAGGATCGCTTCCAAAGCGATTGACGACAGATTCGGCTGTGCTGCCCTGCTGGAGCTGATGGAACAGGAACTTCCTTTTGATATGTGGTTTGCATTTTTCGTGCAGGAGGAAGTGGGACTTCGAGGCAGCCGCACGGCGGCATATGCGATTGATCCCGATTTTGCAATCATTCTGGAAGCAACCACCGCAGCCGATCTTGACGGCGTGACGGGGGATGCTGCGGTTTGCAGACTCGGCGGCGGTCCTGTGGTTTCGTTCATGGACAGAAGCACGATCTATGACAAGGAATTATACAGATTGGCATTTGAAGCAGCCGGAAAGCTCGGCATTCCCTGCCAGACCAAGAGCCGCATTGCAGGCGGCAACGATGCAGGGGCGGTGCACATCTCCCGTGAGGGAGTACGCACACTTGCGATTTCCGTACCGTGCCGATGCCTGCATTCGCCGTCGTGCGTTGCACAGATGAGCGATATGGAGCAAAGTATGCTGCTGACCGAAAAAATGATGGAGATAATTGCAGAATTATGATCAGACAACTGGAACACGACAGTGAACTGAATATTCCGCTTCTGCGGCAAAGCTGGCGTGGGCGGAAGATGTATTCCTATTACAAGGCGTATGGGCTGGATTATTCGTTCTGTCAGTTTTATGCGGTGGGCGAAAATGGTGTGATGCTGCGGCTCAACGACACCGTGCTCATCTGCGATGCACAGGAATCCGACACGGAGAATCTGGCGTTGTTTCTGCAGATGCACGCACCGTTCCGTGTGGAATGCAATGAACCTGTGCGTTCGCAGCTTGCAGAGCTTCTGCCGGAATACCGCAGTCTGCACCGCACGATGTTCAAACTTGTTCCCGATGCGGTTGCGGATGATGTGGAAGCGGCGGTGGAGTTCAATCCTCCGCTGGCGGAGGTGTATGAGATCCTGTCGGCAGGATTCCCGAATCTGCAGGACTATGCCCTGTGGCTGACGGATACCTCCCACAGATGCCGCCATGGCGTGAGCCGTGTGCTGACCTACCGAAAGGATACCACGGCAAGCATCATGTTTGACATCGACAACCATGTGCTGGTCGGACAGGTCGCAACTCGCCCCGAAGCCAGAGGACTGGGGCACGCCCGTATTTTCCTGCGGTGGCTGGCGGGATTCCTTGCACAATTCCAAAAGACCGCTGTGCTGTATGCACTGGATGTGCGGGAAAGCTTCTATCGTGAGATCGGCTTTCAGGCACTGGAAACGGAATATGTGCTCGAACGCATGGAGCAGGAAAAGGATAATTTACAGAAAGGTCGTTTGGACAATGGGAATTCGTGATTATTTTCAGATCGACGCACGTCTGGAGGAGCTTGCAGAGCAGGCGGAGCAGAATTGTGCGGCGTGTTTTGCGGAAATCGACCGCATTGCACGGCATAATGCCGCCAAAATTTTGACGGCTTTTGCCGAAAACAGAGTGAGCGAGTCGTGTTTTGCCGGAAGCACGGGCTACGGCTACGGCGATATGGGCAGAGAAACACTCGACAAGGTCTGGGCACAGGTCATGGGTACGGAGGATGCACTCGTACGTCACAATTTCGTATCCGGCACACACGCACTGACGGTCGCACTGTTCGGCGTGCTGCGTTCGGGCGACAGGATGGTTTCCGTAACAGGCAAGCCCTATGATACGCTTGAAGAAGTCATTGGCATTGCGGGCGAAGCCGGAAACGGCAGCCTTGCCGATTACGGCGTGACATACGGTCAGGTGGATCTGCTTCCCGATGGCAGAGCGGATCTGGAAGGCATCGAAAAATCCGTTATCGGTGCGAAAATCGCCTACATCCAGCGTTCCAGAGGCTATTCCCTTCGCAGAGCCTTTACCACTGCGGACATTGCAGAAATGGTGAAAGCAATCAGAAAAGGGAATCCCGACGCCATCATCATGGTGGACAACTGCTACGGCGAATTTGTGGAGGACAAGGAACCCACAAACGTCGGTGCTGACATCATCATCGGTTCACTCATCAAGAATGCGGGCGGCGGTATTGCCCGAACGGGCGGATACATTGCAGGCCCCGCAAAGCTCGTGGAGCTGTGCTCCTATCGCCTGACCTGTGTTGGTATGGGCAAGGAAGTCGGCTGCACGCTGGACATGAACCGTGAGATGTTTCAGGGGCTGTATTTGGCTCCCGATATTACCGCAAATGCATTGAAAACCGCCGCTTTCGCAGCAGAGCTCTTTGCTTTGCTCGGATTTGAATGTACCCCCAGAGCCGGTGAGCCGAGGGGCGACATCGTGACGGCACTGCAGCTTCGCAATGCGGAAAATCTTGTGGCGTTCTGTCAGGGAATCCAGAAGGGTTCGCCCGTGGATGCCTACGTCACACCCGAACCGTGGGATATGCCCGGTTATTCCAGTCAGGTCATCATGGCGGCAGGTGCGTTCACAATGGGTGCCTCGATTGAGCTTTCTGCGGATGCTCCGCTGCGTGAGCCGTATGCGGCGTGGATGCAGGGAGGACTCAGCTACCACAGCAGCAGAATCGGTATTCTGCTGGCAGCACAGGAAATGCTTGATCGCAATTTGCTGAATCTTTAATGCGGAAAGCCGCATTTTGAGAAAGGGATCGTAACAAGATCGCCGAAAATAAAAAATTTGCGTCAGAGAACGCATAAGGAGGAATTTAGTATGCCACAGACAAAAACCAAACAACAACCGAGGAAGGTAAAGCTTTCTCCAAGAGCGGCACTGGCCATATTCATTGTGATCATCGTTATCGTTGCAGCAGCGGTTATCGCAATCAAGGTCGGACAGTGGAAAAACGACGGTTCACGCTATGCCCGCACGCTTTCTGAGCAGATCGGCGTAAGTCCGGAAACAGCCCAGAAGTATGCCCGTATGACGCTGGAAAAGAGTTCCGCCTATGCCTGCGTAAACATGGCGGCTGAAGGGTATGAGTATCTGTACGAGAGCAACAAGAACCTGCAGGTCAGCGGTGTTACCATTCCGCAGTGGCTGATCCTTACCAAGACAACCAATAACGTCATCACGGAAGTCACCTATTATGACTACCGCCAGCTGAAAAAGTACGGTAACGGTGTGGAAACGGACGCCCATGTGAAGAATGAGGGCATCAATACCAGTATGGATACCACAGCAGTGCAGAAGTACATCGGATTCCCGCCGCTGTGCACCAAGTACACAAGCGAGGGTGTTGTAGAATCCTACAAATATTTTTATGAGGACAAGAATACGGGCGATACCGTATCCTACACACTCCATGTCACTTATAAGGACGGCAAGGCTGCTTCCGCAGTGGAGGAGGAAAACTACTTCATCCTGTCCGTTCTGACGCTGGGCAAGAAATAATCATTCAGCAAAAAAGCGATTCACCCATCGGTGAATCGCTTTTATTTTATTCGGCAAATCGGCGGCTCTGTGCCACCGCAAGAGCGTCGCAGCGTTCGTTTTCAGGATGGCCGGCGTGCCCTTTTACCCAGACGAACGTCACATGATGCCGTTCCAGCAGGGGCAGAAGCTGTTCCCACAAATCTGCATTCAATGCAGGTTTCCTGTCGGATTTGATCCAGCCATTGCGTTTCCAGCCGTATACCCAGCCCTTTGTGACGCTGTCCACCACATATTTGCTGTCCGTGGTCAGGGTAACCTCGCACGGCTCCTTCAGTGCGGCAAGTGCCGCTATCACACCCGAAAGCTCCATGCGGTTGTTCGTGGTGGATGCCTCCCCGCCGGAAAGCTCCTTTTCTGCCGTTCCATATCGCAGCACTGCACCCCATCCGCCGGGGCCGGGATTGCCGCTGCACGCACCGTCCGTGAAGATCTGTACCTGTTTCATCGCTGTCTCCTCCGAAAATCTGCTTTTTCTATATCATACCATATTTCTGCGGAAAATGCAATGCCCTTATGAAGCACAAATTTGGGGGACTTTCTGATAAATCTGCCCCACCCCCTACCCCCTCCCCAAAGGGGAGGGGGTGAAATAAGGGGTCTGCGACCCCTCACCCCCGCCTCCCGCAGTGCTTTTCTGCGGAAAATGCAATGCCCTTATGCGGATGATACCGCACGTCTTGACTTTTCGGGGCAAAACGGGTATAATAAAGAAACCGGATGTCGAATTTTGCGGCATTGGAAATCTAAATGAAAGAATGATCGTATTGCGAAAACGAAATTACATACCGGCACTCCTCCTCTGCGTAGGAATGCTCCTCACAACCGGATGCACAAAGGACAGCGACAACAGCCTGACATCCGAGGAGAGTATTGCCGAAACTACCGCACCGACGGAGGAAACTACGGAAGATCCTACCAGAGGACAAACCATCTTCTGGCTGGGGGACTATGATCTCAATCCCGTACAGGGACGGGGCAGAAGTGCAGCTCTGGCAATGTATGAGGATCTGTACGACGGCAAAGTGGAGTGGATTCCATGTGCCTACGGCGAAAAATACACGGTGCTGTCAAGCCGTATTCTGGGGGGCGATCCCGTGGATATGGTGTCTTTTGATGCGGATACCATGCCCGACGGTCTGCACAGCGGAATGTTTCAGCCGCTGGATGCGTATCTGGATTTCAAGGATGAAATCTGGAGGGATATGCTTGACGAAATTGATCTGTTTGCCTATCATGGAAGTCATTATATCGTTCCCTATGACGTATCCGATCCCGTGCTGCTGACCTACAGCCGCACCATGTGCGAGGAAAATGGTCTGGAGGATCCCTACACACTGTATCAGGACGGCAAATGGGACTGGAATGTGTTCACGGAAATGATGGATACCTTTATTGCGAACAATGAGAGCAGAACCAGACGCTACGGCATTGCAGGAATGTTCGGGCAGGCATTGGTGCAGTCCACGGGGCAGACCGTCGTGCAGTTTAACGGCAAAGCCTTCACGAATCAGATTTCCGATCCGAACATCGAAGCCGCACAGACGCTGATGACGGAGCTGCGAACACGGAAGCTCTACGATGCAGCACTGTACACGGCGTTTCCGACAAACGGAAATGTCCTGTTTCTGGGCATGGGTGACTGGTCGCTTGCAGCGTCCAATGCACAGAATCCCGATGCGGATCTCATGGTCGTGCCGTTCCCGAAAATGCCCGATACTGATGCACATTATCTCAGCGGCAGCTTTGATGCCAAAATGCTGGTGAAAAATTCCGAGAAATGCGAAGCCGTTGCGGCATATATTACCTGTGAGCGTCTGGCTCGCACACAGGAGGAATTCACGGACGCCGCCAAGGAAAGAGCACTGGAAAAGGAGGTTTCCGCTTCCGGTCAGGTGATGGGCTTTGTAACGGAGGAACAGTACGATGCGATCGCTGCCTATAAGACGAAAATTCCGATGCTGTTTGAGTTCGGAAACGGTATGCAGGAATTGGGCGGCGAGGCAAGCGGTACATTCCTGACAAGAGGCGTCATGAATAATCTGTCCGACGGGCTTCTGCTGTACGATTCCACATGGGCGGAGCTTCGTGAAATGTATGCAGCCGTCATTGACGACGTGCTCAAGCCATATAATGAAACTCCGGCTGCACAGTAATTGCAACCGCCCTGCCGCACACCCTGCCCATCTGCGGAGCGTGCACAGCTCAAAAGAAATTATCGTTTCGGCATACCCTGCTCACCGGCAGGGTATGCATATTTTTTCTAAGAAAAACTCAAAGAAAATTCCCCCAAACCTATTGACATTTTTGACATTTTGCCGTATATTTATTAATATGGTGCATTATGTACCTTTTGACAGTATTGAAATAGGTTTTGTCGAAGCGTGACGCTTTGGCGAACCGTTGAAAGGAACGTGTGAAATGGAAAATATCGTCAGCCTGAAGGATATTGTTGTGGAATTTGAGGACGGCGACCGCATCCTCAAAAGTGTGAGTCTGGATATCAAGGATAAGGAGTTTGTGACATTTTTAGGCCCTTCCGGCTGCGGAAAAACCACGACTCTGCGTATTATCGCAGGCTTTATGGAGCCGACTGCCGGTGACGTGCTGTTTGAGGGCAAGCGTATCAACGGTCTGCCGCCGCACAAGCGGAATGTCAACACCGTGTTCCAGCGTTATGCACTCTTTCCGCACCTGAATGTTTATGAGAACATCGCATTCGGACTGCGTGTCAAAAAGCTTCCCGAAAAGGAAATCCTCAAGCGTGTGGGAGAAATGCTTGATCTGGTCAACCTCCGTGGCTTCGAAAAACGTACCGTCAACCGTCTTTCCGGCGGTCAGCAGCAGCGTGTTGCCATTGCCCGTGCACTCGTCAACCAGCCCAAGGTGCTGCTTCTCGACGAGCCGCTTGGTGCACTCGACCTGAAGCTGCGTAAGGAAATGCAGACTGAGCTGCGTAAGATCCAGCAGGCAATGGAGCTGACTTTTGTCTATGTTACGCATGATCAGGAGGAAGCCCTCACCATGTCCGACCGTATCGTGGTTATGAACGGCGGTGAGATCCAGCAGATCGGTTCTCCGACGGACATCTACAACGAACCCGTCAATGCATTCGTTGCCGACTTCATTGGTGAAAGCAATATCATCAACGGCTGTATGCCCAAGGACTGCGTTGTGGAATTCACCGGCAGACAGTTTGAATGCGTGGACAAGGGCTTCTCCCCGAACGAAACCGTTGACGTTGTGATCCGTCCCGAGGATGTCAAGGTGATTCCTGCGGACAAGGCGAAGCTCACCGGTATCGTGGAATCCGTCGTATTCAAGGGTGTGCATTACGAAATGGTCGTGGACGGCGTGGACCATAAGTGGATCATCCATTCCACCAAGGCGGAGCCCGTTGGTGCAATGATCGGTATGACATTCGATCCCTTCGACATTCATATTATGAAGAAAACGGAGGAAGCATAATGAAACAATTGAAAGTTCTCTCCGCACCATACCTCGTATGGATGTTCGTGTTCATTCTCGTCCCCCTGCTGATGGTGGCGTACTTTGCCTTCACCACGGATTCCGGCACGCTGACGATGCAGTATATTTCCGACGTTGGTCAGTATGCCAACATCTTCGTGCGTTCGATCTGGCTGGCTCTGATCGCAACCGTGATCTGTCTTGTGGTGGCATATCCGCTGGCGTTCATCCTCTCCCGCATGGACAAGCACAAGCAGGGCACGATGCTCATGATCGTAATGCTCCCCATGTGGATGAATTTCCTCCTGCGTACCTATGCGTGGATGACGCTGCTCGGCAATAACGGCATCATCAATTATCTGTTCGGCCTTGTGGGACTCGGACCGTTCAAACTCATCAATACCTCAGGTGCAGTGGTTCTGGGTATGGTTTATAACTACCTCCCCTTCATGATCCTGCCGCTGTATTCGGTAATGGTAAAAATCGACAAGAGCGTAATTGAAGCAGCATCGGATCTCGGATGCAATTTCTGGAATACGCTCCTGCGTGTCATCGTTCCCCTGAGCGTGCCGGGCATTACCTCCGGTATCACCATGGTTTTCGTGCCTGCCATTTCGACATTCATCATTTCCCGAATGCTCGGCGGCGGCTCGAATCTGCTCATCGGCGACCTGATCGAAATGCAGTTCCTCGGCAATGCCTACAACCCACACCTCGGAGCGGCGATCTCTCTGGTGCTCATGGTCATTATCCTCGTGATTATGACGGTGATGAACCAGTTCAGTCCCGACGATCAGGTGCTCATATAAGGAGGACGGCAGATGAAAAAATTAAGCAAACTGTATGTGGCACTGGTGCTGATGTTCCTCTACGTCCCGATTTTCGTGCTGATCGTCTTTTCATTCAACGAATCCAAGAGCCGTTCCGTATTCAGCGGCTTCACCTTCGAATGGTATCAGCGGCTTTTTAATAATGAGATCATCATTTCCTCGCTGATCAACACGATCATCATTGCCATCCTCGCAAGCATCATTTCTACGATTCTCGGAACACTCGCGGCAATCGGCATCAACGGCATGAAGAAAGTGCCGAAAGCCCTTGTTATGAATGTTACCAATATGCCCGTCATCAATCCGGAAATCGTCACCGGTGTTTCCATGATGCTGCTGTTCGTGTTCTTTGCGGCAAGAATGCATCTGGAATTCGGCTTTGTGACGCTCCTGATCGCACACATCACATTCGATGTGCCGTATGTCATTCTGAATATCATGCCGAAATTCAAGCAGATGGATCCCCATCTCTACGAAGCCGCACAGGATCTTGGCTGCAGCCCCTTTCAGGCGTTCAAAAAGGTTATCCTGCCGGAGATCATGCCCGGTATCGTCAGCGGTTTCCTGATGGCATTCACCTATTCGCTCGATGATTTCGTTATCAGCTACTTCACCACAGGTTCGACCTCGCAGACACTGCCCATCACGATCTATTCCATGACAAGACGCAAGATCTCTCCCGAGATCAACGCCCTGTCCACACTCATCTTTATTACAGTCGTGGTGATTCTGATTGTCAAGAACATTCTCGAAAACAGAGCCGCAAAGAAAAACGGCTCATATAAGGGGGCGTGAACATGAAGAAAAAACTCTTATCCCTCCTGTTCCTGCCCATAATGATGCTGGGCTTTCTGACGGGCTGTGCACCGGAAACCTCCGAGGAAATCGAAGAGGAGGAAGAAATTGAAGCACAGACACTGACCGTTTCCGATCCGGAGTATTACACTCGCTTCAAGGATGACGGCATTTCCATTAACGTCTACAACTGGGGCGAGTATATTTCGACCGGTGCGGACGAGGGCACGCTGAACGTCAATGCAGAATTCACCAAGCTCACGGGCATCAAGGTCAATTACACCAATTACTCCACCAACGAGGAACTGTACGCAAAACTCAAAGGCGGCGGTGCAAGCTATGACATCATCATTCCCTCGGACTATATGATCAGCAAAATGATCAAGGAGGGTATGATTCAGGAACTGGATTTCTCCAACATTCCGAATTTTGGCTACATCATGCCGAATTTCCGCAATCTCGCTTACGATCCCGAAAATGCCTACAGCGTACCCTACACATGGGGCACAGTGGGTATCATCTACGATACGACCATGATCGACATGAACGAGGAGGACATTGACTGGGATCTTTTGTGGGATGAAACCTACCTTGACCAGATCCTGATGTTCGACAATCCCCGTGATGCGTTCATGATCGCACAGTCACTGCTTGGCTACTCCATCAACACGGAGAATCCCGAGGAGCTGCACGAGTGTGCTGACAAGCTCAAGGAACAGAAACGAGTGGTGCAGGCGTATGTCATGGACGAGATCTTTGACAAGATGGGTGCGGGCGACGCACTGATCGCACCCTACTACGCAGGCGACGCACTGACGATCATGGAAGAAAATGAGGATCTGAACTTTGTGGTTCCCAAGAGCGGCACAAACCTGTTTGTGGACGCCATGTGCATTCCGACGGGTGCAAAGCAGAAGGAAGCCGCAGAAATGTACATCAATTTCATGTGCGAGCCGGATATTGCCTTTTCCAATATCGACTATATCTGCTATTCTACGCCGCATTCCGCAGCATTTGATATGCTGGATGAAGAAACACAGAACGATCCCGTTTCCTATCCCGATCAGGAGTTCATTGCCGAAAAAACGACGGTATTTGTCAATCTCTCCGATGAGGCGAATCTGCTCATGCAGAATCTCTGGACGGAAATGAAATCCGCCGAGGACGAAAATACAAACAAGTGGCTCGTGCCGATCTTCCTTGTACTGTGTCTGCTGACCATCATTTTCGTGCTGATCCGACGATATATCAAGAGCAAAAAGGATATTTTCTGATAATACTAATTTTCAATCAAACTACCCCAATAGTTTGATTGAAAGCGTGTGCTGACGCACCCGCCATTTTGTGCCGTAAAACGGCACAAAATCCGTCTCATGCATTCCCATACGCCATCTCCGACGGCTATGAAAATCATGAAATGCTTTCATGATTTTCAAATGGGAATCGTATAAAATTACACCGCACAAAGCCGTAATGGCTCTGTGCGGTGCTTTTTTAATAATACAGACTGCGGATCACAGCTTCGCATTCTGCGGCATCCATGCCGCAGAGAATATCCGGATGGTACAGCAGCTTCAGCAACAGGATGTCTGTTTCCGACATGGAAAGATTATCGTTGGAATACTGGTAGATCACACTGTCCGTCCGACATACCGTGTCCTGCACGGGACCGAGCGTGTTGTAAATTTCCTCGATGATGACGGAATTTCGCCCGATCTGGTCAATGTCATTTCTGACACAGATCATTGCGTCATAAATCATATTGTCCTCGTACCAGAATCTGGTTGCTCCCCAGTCCCATTCCGTGAAATCATTGCCCATGTTGTCTACAAGCTCCGTACCGCTGCAAAAATGAATGGAGATGGACGCAAGGTAGTCCTCCTGCGTTTCCCGAAATCCCGGAAATCCGGAAATTGCATTGAGCTGTGCTGCCGTGTCCGCAAGCACCGCCAGATCCTCTGCCGTTGCATCACCGTGCACCTTGTAGTAAATTGGCTCCATCCATTTCTGCACCAGACTGGCATCACCGCCGTAGGAATATTCCGATGCAAGGCAGACTTCGTTGAAATACCGCAGTACATCCTCCACGGATACTCCCTCAATATACAGCGGCGAATGCACGGGCTGCGTTTCGGAAAGTGTGGTCGTTTCGGCGGAAGTGGTCGTTTCCGTGGATGTCTGTGTGATGGCAGTTTCGGATGATTCCGGTGCGGTTTCGGAAACGCTCTGTGTATCGAAATATACGCTCTCCGTGGGAGCGTTGGCTGCGGGAACGGATTCATCGGAGCTTTCGCTGTGCGACGCACAGGCACAAAGCAGCAGGCAGAGTGCGGGCAGCACGCTCCAAAGGCAGATTTTCTGTTTCATAGGATGCCCTCCAAATGTTGATGTTGATTCTATTATACCATAGGCATCTGTGTTTTGCAACAAAATTATCCGCACGGCGGCTGCGGCTTAGTGTAAAATAAAAGTAGGCAAAGAAAAAGAGCAGCTGTAAAAAACAGTTGCTCTTAAGGTCACAAAATGCTAAAATGTAATTGGCACAAAACATAGAAAGCGAGTGACCTTAAAATGAGTATAACATATAAAATCGAAATTTGCAATGAGGAAATTGAAAATTTTTCTGTTTTTGTAGAAGAAATTTTCAAAACGGTGCTTGAATGCGGAAAGCTGATCGTAAAAGAACAGCTTGAAACTCTTGATGAGCAGCTGATGCAAAGCCGTGACACCAAACGATACAGGAACAAAGGCAGCCGCAAAACTGCCGTAAAAACGAAACTTGGAACGATTGAATATAGTCGCCGGATATATCGTGATACAACAGAAAATAAGCATGTTTTTCTTCTTGATGAAGCGATTTCCCCGCAGTCTGTCGGACTTTACGACGAAGTGATATGCCGGAACATCGAAGAAATGATTTGCAATCAATCTTTCCGTGAAACAGCTCATTCCATATCAGAAAATACGGGACTTGATATGACACATCAGGCGGTCTGGAACATTGTGCAGCAGCTTGGAGAGAAGGCTATCACGCTTTCCACAGAGCCTGCTGCAGTAGGCTCTGTGGAAAGCAAGATACTGTATGAGGAAGCCGATGGAGATTGGCTGAATCTTCAGGGTAGAGACAGGGAAAAGTACGGAAAATCCAAAGAAATGAAGATAGGCATCGCTTATGACGGAGTGCTTCATCGGACGCAAAAAGGCGGAAAAATCCGCAGAGAGCTTGATAACAAAGTAGCCTATGCAAGCTTTGAATCGGCAGCTGCTTTCAGAAAGCATAAGGAAAATGTCATCGCTTCTGTTTACAATACGGATGAGATCGAGCTTCGTGTGAAAAACGGTGACGGGGCAAATTGGATCCAGAAGGACGACAGCTGCGAATGTATCTGCGTACTTGATAAATTCCACAGAAACAAGAAAATTACCGAGTGTGTAAGCGATAAGAATATAGCCGAAACGCTTCGTGAACTTCTGTTTGAAAACAAGTTTGACAAGCTTCTGGATTGCATAGAAGCATACATCAATTCAACCGAGGACGAGCGTGAGAAAGCTAAGCTTGAGGAGCTTTATCGCTATTATTCGGAAAATAAGGAAGCACTTGCAGGTTACCGTGACAGGGGCATCACCATTCCTCCCACAAGGGATCCGGGCGTGATCCATCACGCAAGGCTGGGCAGTATGGAGGGGAATGTGTTTACGATTATCGGCAACAGAATGAAGGGCAGACGTGCCTGCTGGAGTATCAGCGGCGGCAACAGGCTTGCCGCACTGCTTTGCAAGCATTACTCTGTGAGTACAGTTTCTGATACAA